>CAJMLH010000064.1 GCA_905214195.1 uncultured bacterium | reverse complement strand
TGGAAAGCCAAGCTACGTGTTGCAGTTGATAAAGCAATCTGGACTTCCATCAACTATGAGGAATTTTTACAAAAAATGCAGTTAGCCGGATATGAAGTCCGACAGGGAAAACACCTGTCCTTCCGTGCACCGGAACAGAAAAACTTCACTTATATGAAATCTCTTGGAAGCTATTATTCAGAAGAAAATGTCCGCATCCGTTTGGCAAAAAACCGTAACAAAATAAAAGCTCCAAGGCATCTGTCCAGAGAAGCTCGCCTGTATATCAATATCTCCACTTATGTTACGACCGGCAATCGAGAAGGATTTGAACGATGGGCAAAACTAAATAACCTGAAAGAAGCGGCACGCACCTTCAACTATCTTTCCGAAAATAACCTGCTGAATTATGAAGATTTCCAACAGCATGTTTCTGATGTTGATGCTTCTGTTAAAGCGGCTGATCAAAGAATAACGCAAATCAACAGTGAGCTGAGCACACAGAAAATCATTCAAAAACACTGTGATTCTTACCGTCTCTGCCGAAAAGTGATTGAAGATTGCAAATCTGCTAAAAATCCAAAAGCATACCGAACCAAACATCAAGCAGAATACCAACTGCACGATTCACTAAAAAAAGAGCTTCAGGATCTCGGTGTTACCAAAATCCCAAGCTCTAATAAAATCCAGAATAGGATAGAAAATCTTGAATCTGAACAAGCTGCTACTGTCCGGGAAAAACAAGAATTGCAGAAAAAGCAGAAGACACTGAATATCATTAGACAGAATTTCACAGCACTACTTAATGCTCCGGAGATGCAAATTCCCATATCAGAAAAAGAGCTAACTCTCTAAAAAGAAGGAGGTACCTACTTTAACGGTGCCTCTTGCTTTTCGTCTAATCTATTTATATCTTCCTCTTTATGCAATTTCCCATATTACAGTTGCCGTATCAGTAACATTAATATCGTCTGCCTCAATATCTATATCATATGCTCCCGGTGCACTCATTTCACATTCCGTACACTCCATTAATCTCATTTCATTCAATGGCTTTGTTACAAAATCTATCTCTCCCCAAGAATAATCAATTGCCTGTATTTCACCCAATTTCACATTTGCTGCTGTTGTAAGCACCTGTGCCTTTTGAATGGAATCCTCGATTGCTTTATGTAACAGCTCATTTTTACATTTTTCTACATCTGCCACTGTATACTCAATAGAAAACTCTGGCCTTAATGAGCTATGAGCCAAAGCGTAAAGGACTTGCCCTAATCTTTTATTATCAGCTGCAAACTCTATTTTCATATGGTGATTATACTTATAACCTTTAAATCTTCGCTTCCAGCTCTTATCTCTGTCCTGATAGCTTTCATATTCTGTATCGACATTAAAATATACTGTTTTAAGGTCTTTTCTCTGAAAACCAAGTTTCTCAAACAAATCCTTGAGAAGCTCTGTATCTTCTGTTGACCTTCGGAGAGTATCTTCATATTCTTTGCAAAGTTCTTCCTTGTTGACATATAACCGGATTTTATCCGGCTTTACTGCTATTTTCCCTTTTCCTGTAACTTTAATTGTTCTCATCATCTTTGCTCTTCCTTTCATTCTCATTATATTCATACCCATTGATTAAAAGCTCTATCATCTTCTTTGTCATCTGAATATACTTACCAAACGGATTAATCACAATTCC
>CAJMLH010000063.1 GCA_905214195.1 uncultured bacterium | reverse complement strand
TGGAAGATATTCTGAAAAAGCTTGATGAATTGCAGAAGAAAAACACGGTTCTGCTGAGAAAATATAATGGCGATGCGAAATTCGCAAGGGTTCATAAAAGAATCAGGGAAGAAAATCTTGCTCGAAAAGCAGCAAATAAACAGCCGATTGTTTCAGAATATGATATGTCTATTATGAATGTTTTGCTTTCTATTAAGTCTGATATTGACCAGAAAGTGTATGACAGAAATGATATATTGAAGAAAGACGCATATTTTGAGAGAACGGTTATGACACAAATAAAAGCAGGCATTGATAAGTTGGGAATAGCGAGTGCTCGTGAGGATAGAGTATTTATACAGAGCAGGATTACAAAACAGTATCTTGACCAGTACAACCAGACTTATTCAGTGGCATAAAGGAGAACACAATGGAAGAAACAAAGACGATAAAAGAAAAAACCATAGAGTTGATAGATGCCTTAAAAGCAACTTGTCAGACCTATGGTATGGGAAACGATGGTAACGAATATAAAATTATCACACAGGTTTTCCTTTATAAGTTCCTTAATGATAAGTTCGGATATGAAGTAAAAAAAGTAAGTCCGGTTCTTAAAAATGCTGAAAAATGGGAACTTGCTTATGCAGAAATGTCAGAAGATGACCGCTTGGATATTTTTGATAGTTTACCGTCAGATATTCCATTACTTAATCCGGAACATCTTATTGCCAACTTATGGAATCAGCAGGCAAGGGGCGATTTTGATTTAATCTTTGACAGCACGATGACAGATATAGCAGATAAGAATATTGATATATTTTCAACTCAGACTGCTCAGAATACAAAAATACCGCTTTTTGAAAAGCTGACACAGTATGTAACGGACGATACAGCAAGAGCACCTTTTGCCCGTGCTTTGGTTGATAAGTTGGTAAACTTTTCTTTTGAAGAAGCATTTGAGAAGCACTATGATTTCTTTGCAGATATATTTGAATATCTGATAAAGGACTACAATACCGCAGGCGGTGGTAAGTATGCAGAGTATTATACTCCTCACGCTATTGCAACGATTATGGCAAGATTGCTTGTTGGAAATGCAACTGATTTACATAGTATTGAGTGTTATGACCCATCAGCCGGAACAGGGACACTTTTGATGGCACTTGCCCATAAAATTGGCGAAGATAAGTGTACGATTTTTGCACAGGATATTTCACAGCGAAGTAATAAAATGTTAAAACTTAATCTTATCCTGAACAGCTTGGTATCTTCTCTTGACCACGCAATTCAAGGAGATACGCTGATTGCTCCATATCATAAGAGTGATAATGGACAGGAATTAAGAACTTTTGATTATGTAGTTTCAAATCCGCCTTTTAAGATGGATTTCTCAGATACAAGAGAGCGTATAGCAGCAATGCCCGTTCGTTTTTGGGCGGGAGTTCCGAAAGTACCTGCCAAGAAGAAAGAGAGTATGGCAATTTATACGTTGTTCATTCAGCACGTTCTTAATTCATTGAAATCAACCGGAAAAGGTGCGATTGTAGTTCCTACCGGATTTATAACTGCAAAATCGGGTGTAGAAAAGAAAATACTACAACATATTGTAGACGAACATATTGTTTATGGTTGTATTAGTATGCCGTCAAATGTATTTGCTAATACCGGAACGAATGTATCAGTATTATTTTTTGATAATTCAAGAAAAACAGACAAGGTTGTACTGATAGATGCTTCAAAACTGGGAGAAGAATATAAGGACGGTAATAATCAGAAACGCAGACTTCGTGATTTTGA
>CAJMLH010000062.1 GCA_905214195.1 uncultured bacterium | reverse complement strand
CGTATGAAGAAATCAGGGAATACCATGCCTTACACGCCTATGTGGAAGAACATTATCAGGCAGGAAAAACAAACTATCTGTTTGTAGATGAGGTTCAGATGTGTCCCAAGTTTGAGTTAGCAATCAATAGCCTGTATTCTAAAGGAAAATACGACATTTATGTAACCGGCTCCAACGCATTTCTGTTGAGTGCGGATTTGGCAACGTTGTTTACCGGACGATATATTGAAATTCATGTGTTTCCTTTCAGCTTTCAGGAGTATTGCCAATATTACGATGATGTCAGTGATAAAGATAAACTCTTTGATGATTACTCCATCAAAGGCGGTTTAGCAGGTTCCTATGCTTATAGAACTGAAAAAGACAGAACAAACTATATAAAGGAAGTCTACGAAACCATTGTTACAAGGGACTTAGTACAGAAATATGCTCTGCCGGACACTTTGGTTTTGCAGCGTCTGAGCGAGTTCTTGATGGACAATATCAGCAATCTGACTTCGCCTAATAAGGTCAGTCAGCTGCTGACAGCAAATGAGAGCCCAACCAATCATGTGACCGTAGGCAGGTACATCAAGTATTTGTGTAATGCCTTTGTGTTTTATGATATTAAGAGATACGATATTCGTGGCAGGAAATATCTCGAAAGTTCTGAGAAATTTTATCTGTGTGACAGCGGTATTCGATACGCAATTCTGGGAAGCAGAAATATGGACTATGGCAGAGTTTATGAGAATATCGTTTGCATCGAACTTCTTCGACGTGGATACGATGTCTATGTCGGCAAACTCTATAAAAAGGAAATTGACTTTGTTGCTCAGAGGGGCAGCGAAAAAATTTATATTCAAGTAAGTGATAACATTTCCGGGCAGGAGACATTTGAGAGAGAATGTTCCCCTCTGCTTCAGATCCGAGATGCCTATCCGAAAATGATCATTGCCAGAACCAGGCATCCGAAATATAGCTATGAAGGAATTGAAGTTCACGATATAGCTGATTGGCTGTTACAGGAGTAAAAAAGCCTATGATATGGGATATTCTATTTAAAGCATTGAAAAATCGGGAGTTAACAAGGAGATAATTTTATGAAAAAAATAATGGTAGCTACATTATCGTTGCTTGCTTGTGCGGTTCTGCTTGCAGGGTGTAACACCTCCACCGAAAGCAATGAAGAACAGTCCTTAAAGGTATATTCATTTAGCGGAGAAAATGAATATATTTCTGTGTCGAATGGTGTAATTATTTTAGATGGCAAAAATGAAATTTGCTATGGTGGCGATTTGAAAACAACCAATTTGAGCGGAGAAGAAAACACTTATCAGGTACAGTTAAAGACAACCGAAATCACGAAGGAAGTCAAAAAGTAACTTCTAACTTCAAGTTTAACAAAAGAGAGGAATTATGATACAAGAAATCGAGAATAGAAGAAGCATAAGAAAATATAAGCCGGATAAAATTGAAAGAAAGTTAATTGAAGAGATTATATACAGTGCTTCTCTCGCACCATCCGCAAAAAACAGGCAGCCTTGGAAATTTATTGTATATCAGGGTGAAGAAAAAGATAAATTGGTTGATGTCATGCGCCATGGTATAAATTCAGAAAAAACAACCCATGAACTAATGCCTGAATGGGCATTTGCCATACCGGATGCTGAGAATACAGTCAGAATCATGCAGGAAGTTCCCTGTCTCATAGCAGTTCTTAATACCAATCAGTACACGCCATTTGCAAGCATTGAAAATGAAAAACGAATCGTTGAAATTAGTGATTCACTGTCCATAGGTGCAGCAATTGAAAATATGATTCTGACAGCAACGGGATATGGATTGGGCACCTTATGGATTGCTAATACTTGTTTTGCCTATAATGAGCTGATGGATTTTATCGGAACAGACAGCCAGTTGACAGGAATTGTTGCGGTTGGTTTTGCCGATGAAGCTCCTGCTAAAAGACCAAGAAAGCCATTAGAAGAAATCGTTGAGTACAGATAGGTAAAACCGGAGTTTAACGTATGAACTGCCGCCTGTAGGTGGTGTTACGGATTTTCGCAGGTTATGTTAATTGCATGCCAACAAAGTGTATA
>CAJMLH010000061.1 GCA_905214195.1 uncultured bacterium | reverse complement strand
CCATTCTTCATTATTGTTTCTCAAACCTCTTGGTAAACTCATTTCTTTTCCTCCTTATCATTTTTATTGTTGGTAGCCTTCTTTATAAATTCGTTCGGCGGGTCACGGTCTATACATTTGAGCGAGTTGTTGCATTTTAGGAATTCCAATGCCTGATTTTTGAGTTTCAAAGAAGAATTTTCCTCAAGTAAACCGCGAATGCGCTCTCTGTCCTGAGCTTTTTCTTTGAACAGCGTTTCAATCTTTGACTCCAGCTCTATGACTTTCGCTTCCTTCTTCTCATAAAGTTCCTTCCACTCAGCAGCATAATGAGTTATACTGTCAGCTTCCGCATTCTTACTTTCGGCCTCTGCTTTTCGAGCCGCTGCATTTTCCTTTCTTTTTTTTGCGTCATAAAACATGAACACTCCGAGAATTGGAAGAAATATTGTAGCAACTATACTCCCTATCAGCCCTATTATTTCATTCAATTGTTCCATCTGAAATCGTTTTACTCAGTAACCAAAATTTTGTCTGTCAAAAACGACAAAAGCCCCCGAGCCGGATGCAAAAAAAACATCAGCTCAGAGGCTTTGATATATGTCGGATATTCCAAGTGCATAGTTACGGTGCCGTACATCTTCATACGGGTACTGCAAATATACTAATATTCTGTCAAACACCATACTAATCCAAACTTTTTTCACATGCAAAGCTAACCTTATAAGGACAGATTAGGAAGCTTTCAATGGACGCAGAACGAACCTTTTACAAAAGGTTCGTTTTTTCGGCAAAATCGCTATCTTTATAACAAAAAATGATTTACGCATACATTAGGGTAAGCACAGACAAGCAGACAGTAGAAAACCAGCGGTTCGAGATAGAGAATTATTGCAGGAAAAGGCAGATAGATGTAGACCAATACATCGAGGAAACGATAAGCGGGATGAAAGATGTAGACAAGAGAAAGCTCGGTATATTACTAAAGAAGATGAAGAAGGACGATACCCTTATAGCCTCGGAAATATCCAGACTGGGCAGACGGTTGCTGGAGGTTATGTCCATTCTCGACAATCTGATGAAGAAGAAAATCCGAGTAATAACCGTGAAGGAAGGCTTTGAACTTTGCGATAATCTACAGAGCCACGTAATTGCATTTGCGTTCTCGTTGGCGAGTGAAATAGAACGCAGCCTTATCTCACAGCGAACGAAGGAAGCGTTGGCAAGGAAAAAATCGCTTGGAATGAAACTCGGAAGGAAAACGGGAGGGACAAACTCCCGGCACAAGCTTGACAAACACAAGGAACTTATACGCACCATGGTCGACTACGGATACAGCAAAGCAGCCATCTGCCGGAAAGTCAAGTGCCAGTACAGCACCCTTGACAAGCATCTGGCAAGAGAAGGACTGATAGTGAGGAACTATACTCCACGCCCACGGAAACCTAAAGACATTACCACAGAAAAGAAAACCGTTACCCAGAGAAGAAAGAAGCGAAAAGTCATCATCAAGAAAAGAATCCAAACCGACCGAGCGCCACACGTTGAATACCAAGCAGCCGCTTACCAATATCGCCACCGATTGATGGAGGCTGACACACTTCGAGAAAAAGGCATTGTTGTTGATGTAGACAAGCCTGCCATACTTGAGGAGAACAAGGAGAAGCTCAAGTCTATTCGGCACCATCATCATTTGCTTTTCCCCCACGAAAAAGAAATCATAAAATTGCTAAAGCAAGGGAAAAGCAAGGTCTTTATCTCCCGATACTTTAATTGTAATATAAAAACACTGGATGCGCACTTGAAGAGAATGGGGGTGGAAGTGGTGTATAGGTGATGCCCCTTAAATGTAAGAATATGGCAGAGAAGCAGGATATAGCAATGAATGCGTTCACTTCAGCTACGGATGCGGAGTACATATATGCAGAAGCTACGAACGGTAGCCAAGTGAAGATTAAGAAGAGTGATTTGCTTAATGCAATGTTTCAAAAAGGAAGTTTAGCTCAAAATGCAAATGATTTGGTTCAGACGGGAATATACCGAGGTGGAAATATAGAAAATACACCATCAAACGATGTTTCTGCCATAATTGTTTTTAATGTATCGCCTTACATTATTCATTTTTGTTTAGCTATGACAACGGGGAGAATATATTATCGAAGGTCTGTAAATAATGGTGAATCATGGTATAGCTGGTTATCAATAAATACTACCGCTGTTTAAGTTGTATTCTACTATCTTATTTCTCTGCCTTATCTTCTGCCCCTTAAATGTAAGAATATGGCAGAACAAGATATAAGAGAAGACCAGATGAC
>CAJMLH010000060.1 GCA_905214195.1 uncultured bacterium | reverse complement strand
TATTTTAGGAAATTTTGACAACATTTTCCCACTAAAATGTTGTCATTCTGAGCCTCTATTTGAAAATCTGCCAACATTTAGCTCTACGGAAACTACTTTCGACGAATTTAGACACCTATTTGTTGGCAGTTTTGCAAAAAATCCGAGTTTCTGCCAACAAACATCGCAGCGACAGCAAACAGTTTACGCAATGAGGAATACATACAATTCAGTTACTGCTATTCTCCCTGCCTTTGATGGTTGACACAATCACAAACCGCCGACATAACCTGTGGATTATTGTTCCTCGAGGTTTCCTATAAGAACCTCCTCTAAAAAGTCACATACAAAAATCCGGCGTTGTATTTCACCGCCGGATTTTTTACTGAAAATTTATTCTGCCAATTCCATGGTTATAGGCTGAGCGCCTTCGTACAGACATTTTCTGCCTAGGGCATATAAACGATCCAAGCCATCTCTTATTGTCAAAAAATGATTTCCTGCCAATTGTCCCACCTTGCTTGCAAAATTCACGCTTCCGTACGCAAGAATCATCTCCATCTCGCTTATGCCGCCGGGATATATCAACATTTCACCTTTGCTTGGATAGCATGTATGATTTTCATATTCCAAACCTTCCCAGCGTGTATCTCCCATCGGTATCCACATTCCCTCTCCGCTCCAACGAACATGTATCATCTGATTTTCAATAGGAAGCATCTTTTTAAAAATTTCACATGTTTTAGGCGCTTTTTCTTCTTCGAGAGTGGCAATGAACTCCTCTCCACCGCATATTATCTTCACTTTTGTCATAAAATTCGCCCTCTTTCTTTAGCCCTGTTGTTTGACTTTTGTAAAACCCCGGACATCTCATTCTTACTTGAAAACATTATATCACACCAATTATCATAGTTAATCGACCGTTTACTTTTAAATCTTGCGGCTATATAATATATTTTAGCAAAATTTAAGGAGTGTAATCTTATGAGTTTGACATATAACAGCTGTTTCAGCAAGGGTTGCTGTCGTACATTTCAGGGGATTCTGAAGATTGGTATGTATTTTCTTCCATGGAAAACCCCAAAAGTCCTGAGAGGGGAAAATTCGTCGGCCTCTCTTCCTGCGCTTATTCAAGATTTCGGTTTTAAAAAGATATTGATAGTCACAGGTCCAAATGTAAAAAAGCACGGTTTGCTTGACAATATGCTTCATGCTATGGATAATGCCGCCATAGACTACATTATATATGACGGTTCAAAGCCTAATCCTACAGACAAAAATGTTGAGGTCGGTGTGAAAATCCTCAAAGAGAATTGCTGCGATGCGATTATCGCTTTCGGGGGAGGTTCTCCTATGGATTGTGCTAAGGGGATAGCTGCACTTTCTGTAAAGCCCGGCAAAACAATACGCCAACTTCAGGGGTTGTTCAAGGTTCACAAGAAAACTCCGCCCATATTCGCCGTGCCGACAACAGCGGGTACAGGCTCTGAAACTACCATTGCCGCTGTAATTACAGAAGAGTCAACCCATCACAAGGCATCTATCAACGATCTTTGTCTAATGCCAAAGGCTGCTGTTTTGGACCCTGTTTTAGCCAAAGGACTGCCTCCTGATGTCACCGCTGTAACCGGCTTTGACGCTCTGTGCCATGCCGTGGAATGTTACACCAACTCAACTTATAACAGCAGTCTTGAAAACAGATTTGCAGAAAACGCAGTAAAGCTTATCCATGACAATCTTTACAAAGCCTACTGCGACGGCAGTGATATGGAAGTACGAGCCAATATGCAGGAAGCCGCCTTTATGGCAGGCAGAGCTTTCACGAGAGGATGCGTAGGTTATGTTCATGCCATAGGTCACACTGTCGGCGGACTTTACGGTGTTCCTCATGGACTTGCAATGGCTGTAATTTTGCCTCATGTTCTCCGCCGGTTCGGATTCTCCGTTGATAAAAAGCTATCCGAACTTACACGAATATGCGGCATTACCGCCGGCAAAGACGAAAGACCGTCTGAGGCTTTCATCAGGTGGATTGAAGAGGAAAAGGAGCGAATGAACATACCGAGTCATCTTGATATGATAAAAGACAAAGATATACCCCAGATAATAGAATGGGCGCTTAAAGAGGCCAATCCGATTTATCCCGTACCAAAGATATGGGGCGAAAAGGAGTTTAAAGCAGTATTGAAAGATATAAAGGGAGCTTAGGTTTCGGCACGCCCCATTAAAACGGTTTAAGCACAGAAACCTCTTTGTGTGCTTGGTGGGTTTGATATGTTTCACATATTATTTATTCATTCCGTTGTTTTGCAGATAATCTATATCACAGACAGCTTTAAGATATAAAAAATATTGGGACAGCTAAAATCTTACTGCCCCAATATTTCCTAATTTATCTCTTTATCTGTCATTTAATTTTTATCGAATGTGTTCTTGTCTGTTCTAAACCTCCGGATGAGTTGTACAGTTTAAATGTTGCAATTCTCCACTGTGCCGCAACAGTACGGTTTCCCGTCACAACATTCACCTTATATTGCGTTCTTATCGAGCTATATGCATACATGGTGCCTGCTCCATTCATTCCGTAAATATAACTTGCTATGTCAGTTACGAGTGTAGTAGCAGCTCCTATCCAATTTACACTACTAACTATTGCAGTTGCCACAGTTTTCGCAATTCCTTGATTTGTCGCTTGCTGTTGGGTTATATGCGTAGTGCTTACAAGAACAGGATCCGTTGTTTCATATTCATATCTAAAGCGATTATTATTAGCAGTATTTGTAGAGGCAAAGCCTATACTTGTTGTCGATATTATTAACACTATTATGAGCACTACAGAAATTATTCTATGCTTTTTCATATTATCCTCCTTATTTCTTTTTTTTAATAAAACTGAGCAAAGCGCATACTAATGCTAATACAGCCGCCGTGCTGAGACTCATTATTATGAGTCTTTTTTTGCTTGTAAACTCGATACCTAAGCCCAGTATATTCTCCGAAACAAACGGTATTAAAAATAACCCTGCTGCTAAAAAAGCAAACCCATACAAGACTGCTTAAGCACACTTCTAATTTTATCAATTTTATCCATTACACGGCTCTCCCCTATGAATACGCTACTTTTGAGTTACCGGTTCAAAAATAAAATTCATCCGAACATTTTATCCACATCGG
>CAJMLH010000059.1 GCA_905214195.1 uncultured bacterium | reverse complement strand
AGAAAAACCCAGACTCACTCTTATGGTGAGCCGGGCTTTTGTCTACAGTCTGAAATATAGCTGTCATTATGACAGCTATATTTTTATTTTAAAGATGTTATTTTAGGTGTTTTGATATTAAATCAATAAATACGGGGATATATTCGGTTTTTGGGAAAATAGCCCGTGCCATAGTCTTGTTGCCGCCGCCTTTGCCTCCGTAAATAGAAGCGTTTTCTTTTACCAATTTGCCGCAGTCAGGTGTATTTTTGTCTTTGGATGCACAAAGAAAGACAGTATTTGTCGGGTTATGAACAAGGAATACAAGTTTTGGAATTGATTCGGATAATTCTCTTGCTATAGCAGATAAGTCGTCCGTTGAGAGTAAATTGTATTCTTTGTAAGGCAGCGCTTGCATATTTTCAGCGGAGGAATCCGATGATAATAATTCTTTTTTTATTGCTTTTATTTCTTGAGAAATAACTTCTTTTTTCAGCATATGAAGATTGTTTCTGACCTCTTGATTTTTTGCTTGCTGAGACTTGAATTTGTCGATTAAATCATCTTCACCTGCCGACAGGATGTTAGCAAGAAAAGTCAGAGTATCGTATTGGCGGCTCATCTTTTCAAAGGCTCGTTTGCCGGCTTCAAAATATATTCGGAACATGCCTTTATTACTTTCCACCTTATAGATTTTTATGAGACCGACTTGACCTGCGGTTGAGGGATGGGTTCCGCAGCATGCAACGCAGTCGGCAGGGTTGTCTGTAGAACCTACGCATACTATTGAAATGTCTTTTTCAAGAGTCAGAGCCTTTCGTAAAGGGAGACCTTCTGCTTCTTTCTTTGTGTTAAAATGGCGTATTATTACGGGAAGATTGTTCCATATAACCTCATTTGCAGCCAATTCTGCATGTTTTGCCATTTCCCATGTAATCTTATCAAATTCCGGCATTTCTTCAAGGCTGATATCTATGGTCATATAGTCGTCACCCATATGAAAACCACGGTTGACGCCGCCGAACTCTCTGAAAAAGATACCGCTGAGTATATGTTCGCCACAGTGTCTTTGCATATTGTCAAATCGTCTTTCCCAGTCTATGCTTAGGGAGACGGAAGCACCCTCTGCAAGGTCTTGTGGAGAACAGTCAAGGCGATGATAAATATCATCGCCGTATTCATATACATCCATAACATTTATACCTGATATTTGACCTATATCACAGCTTTGTCCTCCGCCTGTAGGGAAAAATATGGTTTGATCAAGGGTGACAAGGGTTTTGCCGTCTGCTTGTGAAACAGAAGTTATTTTAGCTTGGCATTCTTTAAGATAAACATCTTCTTTAAATAATCGTCTGACTTTCATATTGTAAAACTCTTTCTGCAATTTAATTTTGATTTATATTTAATATTGTAGTTTCTTTCCGCATAAAAGTCAATCTGCGCCATGGCTTTGAACGGCCGGTTATTGAGTTTTGCCGGTATATATATGACTAAGTGAGGCTTTCTTTATGCAAAAAATGACATATCGTACAAGTCGCTTTGCGTATTATTAAATGGAAATGTTACAAGGGGGAATTTATGAAAAGGCTGAAATTGATGAGCGGAATTGCATTTACAGTAAGTATACTGTTTTGCAGTGCTGTTTTGTGGGGCGCAGATATGAAGAGTGATGGGGAGCGGGCGGCAGAAACTTTTGAGACAGCTGCAAATTACAGCGAAGAGCCGGTAATAGTAGTAGATGCCGGTCACGGGGGAATTGACGAGGGAGCATCAGGACAGGACGGAACATCTGAAAAGGATATAAATCTTGCAATAGCACTTGAACTTAAGAAGATTATCAGCGAGTACCCTGCAAAAGTTATTTTGACAAGGGAAGATGAGGAAGAATTGTTGGAAGGATATGATGGCAGCGGCGGAAGAAAACGATTTGACATGGAAAATCGCAAGAAGATTATAGATAAAAACAATCCGGTAATCACGGTATCAATACATCTTAACAGTTTTCCGGAAGATGAGTCGGTATGCGGAGCACAGGTTTTTTATCCTTACAGCCAAGATAAGGATATACATAAAATCTCCGAAAATTTTGCTGTCTGTGTTCAAAAAAAACTTAGTGAGATGGATGCAAAAGGTAATAATAAGGAGCCTATGACGAAGAACGACATCTTTCTTTTTAAGAATATAGAAAGTCCGATAATACTTGTTGAATGTGGCTTCTTATCCAACACAGAAGAACGAAATAAGCTGAAAACAGCAGAATATCAACATGCGATTGCTCATGCTGTATGGGATGGATTGAACGAAAATTTGAGGCTTGTAAAGCAGGAGAGGAAAGAAATTATAGATAGTGCGAACAGTGATAAAAAACAGTGAAAAAAACTGTGGATAACTTCCCCTTGACAAAATTAAAAATGCATATATATCTTGAAATTCCAAGGATTATACAACAAGAAGTTATCCACAGGCACATGTTGACAAAATTGTATACGATTTCGTGTCCCCCTGTGGATAAAGCCTATAGATGTTGGAAAATAAAGGTCTGTCTTATGTTGAAAAGTTTTTGATAACTTACGAACAACAGTTGACATAAAACAGCAAAATGTTACAATATATTCATAAATCGGATAATACAAAAAAGAGATGAGGAGAGGAGAAAAAAATGGGGTATCCATATTATACTTACAACTATAATTACTCTTTAGGAGGGGCAACCGGTATTATAATAGCTATTCTGGTAGCTGTAATACTGGCAATTGTATTGAACTTTACATTTTTATCTAAGAAAAATGAGGGAAAGTATACAGGCTTTTTAGGCAAAGTTTATAATTTCTTGTGCTTCAATAAATTTTATCTTGAAGAGATTTTAAAACTCTTATATGTGGTTTTGGCGACTGTAATAACTGTTGTGGGATTATTTGTCATGTTTTCTGCCAACTTTATTGCAGGACTTATGATGATTCTGTTTGGCAATCTCGGAATTAGAATTGTATATGAATTAGCAATGATGTTTATAATTTTGTGCAGAAAAACCGTTGCTGTAGATAAGAAACTTGATAAAATTTCAAAGTTCTACGGAGATGATTTTGATGATGGAATGACCAATCAGGAGGAAGAATCCTCTGCTGCGGAAGAAGAAACAGCAGATGCATTTGATGCAGAGGCTTGTGATGGAGAGTGTGGAGCATGCGGCGGATGTGGCTGCGAGACGGATGACTCAGAAAACCCGGCAGAACATGATAACGACAGGATTAACTCTTCCGACAGATAGAGTTTAAAAACTGTTTTCAGGGAAAATTAAAAAGGAGCTGCTATCAAAGCAGCTCCTTTCAGACTGTAGACAAAAGCCCGGCTCATACGAGAGCAAGGGCTTTTTCTGTA
>CAJMLH010000058.1 GCA_905214195.1 uncultured bacterium | reverse complement strand
CCGATAATACTTGGCGGGAAGCTGCCTGGGAATGTAGGTCGTTGCCGGTTTGAAAGAAACTGTACTTAATTGTACAGTTTCTTTTTTTATAAAATTTAAAACAATTAAGAACTATCGAAAACAATGTGAAGATTATTACATTTTAAGCGGTAGTTTTTTGTTTTTTTTGATGTATAGACAAGTATCATAAAAAATCAATCACATCATATACTTTAAGAGAAAAAGCAGGAATTCCCTTTTGCTATGAACGAAGTGTGAAAAAGAATAATGTATACATGCTGTTTGCGTGTTGTATTTGGGGAAGTTACTGTGTTAAAATGCAAACAGGTGGTTGTTAAAAAAGATTCAAACATCTGAGTGTTAAACCGTGGAGGTAATTTAGAAAGGAGAAAAAAATGAGTAAGAAGTTTAGCGTGAAGATAGTTGTATTAGCGTTAATCTTTACATTGGTGATGCCGGTTGGAGCATTTGCCTCTGTAGCAGAACTGCAAGATGATACGACTACACCGGGAATATCATTAGCCGGTAAGTATAAGACCGACTATGATGATATTGACTTCCAGTATTCAATTACGGAAGAAGCTACTCATGAAATCACAATTGAGACCAAGAAAACAGAGGCAGAATTAAAGGCTGCTGTTGAGGCTCAAAACATCGGTTTTGCTCTGAATAGAGACGAGGAGAGAACTTATTTGGATCCTGAACTCTATCCTTATCCAAACAAAGGAGGGGATATTTCTCAGTGGCTGGACAGAGATGGTCAGCAGGCAATTCAGATTAAAGAAATCGCTGTTGATGGCTCAAATCTTAAAGTGAAAATTGATACTTTCGGTACGGAATATTACTATACGGCAGACAAAACTGCTGAAAATTCAGTAAAGAAAGTTTACTCCATCGATCATACAAACGGCGGAAAGTGGCTTGATAAGTGCGGATATTTTGATTTCGTGGCTTCTATAGGTGACGAAGCTGTAGGTTCTGTGCATGCAAAGGTAGTACCATATGATGCATATCGCACTCCTTATGAACTGTTTGATGAGATAGAGGCTCTTAAGGCTTATAAAGGAAACCGATATGTCGAAGTAGGGTCCATAGGACACACTTCCATTGACGGTTATGACACTCCTTATGTATTAGTTGCAGGAGAAAAAGGTGATGTAGACAAATGGTTAAAATATACTGAACTGTCTGAAAATAATCCTGCACAGGTTTTGAAAGATATTAAAGCAGGAAAATATGACAATTTGAAAGTTCCTCTGTATGTATCTAACTGCCATACAAATGAAAATTCTGCTATTAACGGCATAATGGAATTTATTGAAAAATTAGTAAAGGATGAAAATGTTTCTTTGAGAACTCTTGAATCCTATACTGAAGAGGGTAAAGCGAAATTAGCTGATGAAAAGGCAAATGTATTTGGAACAAGCATTTCCGAAATTTATAAGAGATATGCTACCGAACTGGGAAGACTCAGAGGTGAAAACGGTGACTCCTTAGATAATTGGGGCGGTGGATACGGCTATTCATCATTAGTTGATTTTGATAAATATTATAATACAGGCACAGATGAGTTTGATATTGATGCTTTGTTGGATGATGTATTCTTTGTATGTGTTCCTACTATGAATATGGAGGGTTATGTACAGCAGACAAGAGCAACAGGTGTAGGCTTTGACCCTAACAGAGACTATGCAAATCAGACTATGAATGAAGATGCTAATGCAATGGCATTTATGGCTAAGTGGAATCCTATGGTTTATACAGAGATTCACGGAAGAGTTGAAGGTATGCTGATTGAACCATGTGGCGCTCCTCATAATCCTAACATTGAATATGATTTAATTGTAGAAAAGTTCATTGAACTGGGTGAGGCTGTAGGTAATGCAGCAATTGCCAATAATGAAAAGTTCAACAGTTATGAGCTGCCGGCTCGTGATTATATCGAAATTGATAATAATTCACCTACAGGCGTGCAGTGGGGAACTCCTTGGGACGATTTGTCAACTAACTTTGGAGCTCAGTTCCCTGTATTCTATGGAACATGCGGTATCACTTGGGAAATGCCGGCATATGACGACATTACTTCTGAGCAGGTAATTCCGAACGGAATGCTTGGTCAAGGCAGATATGTACAGGAAAACAAGACTGATTTACTTATTTCTCAGGCAGAAATCTTCCTAAGAGGTGTTACTAATGCCAACTCTAACGATAAAGTTGCTGAGTATTATGTGGATCAGTATGATCAGCCGGGCAAACAGGCAGACATAATGAGACCTGTAAATGATGGCAAGGACGAAAACGGAAACTTCTATCCTGAATGTTTCATTATCCCTATGGATAAGGAAAATCAGAAAAACTTGCAAGATGCTGCGGAAGCAGTCAAGTGGCTTGCAAGAAATGATATGAAGTATAAGATTGCAAAAACTGAATTCAAATATGATGGCGTTACTTACCCTGAGGGTACAATTGTTGCTTCAATGTATCAGGCAAAGAGATCTCTTCTCAATGCAAACTATGGTCCCGGAGCTTTTGTAAATGTTTGGAAAGGTTTGTATTCAGAAGCATTTTCACAGCACCCTTATGCTCGTGGATTTGATATGGTCACAGTAACAGAACCAGCAGAATACAAGTTGATCGATGCAGCATGCAAGGATGGTTACGATTATGCAGGAACATTAGCTTATTTGGCAGACTTCACAGCACAGTTCAGTGGTGTTGAGGGTGCTGATGTCATCATCTCCAATGCTTCTGAAGATACAGCAGGTGCAGTTAATGCACTGCTCAAGGCAGGGAAGACAGTTGGTATGATTACAGAAGGCGAATATATGGGAGATTTTATCTGCTCATATGCTGACTTTGTGGAAATCGTTGCAGCTAATTATATTGTAAGTGCCGAGGGCGTATATGGTGCCGGAATAAAGGCATCCGTAATTGAAAAATCACCTGAAGTTTACATCGTAGGTGGAGATGCTCCTGCAACAGCAGGTAATGTAGAACTTAAGGGCGGAAACTCATATTGCTTCGATGTATATGCTATTAAGCACATGGGATTCAATCAGACTGAAGAAACTACCAAGGCAGATGCTATAGTTGGTAACGGATTCAGCCGCAGCAAGGCAAATGACACATATGCAAAACAGGCAGTGCTTGAGGGTACTCCTTATATGGTATGGGGCAGCGGTTCAAATCTGAGCGGCATAGTTGACGGAGTTAAAAAGAACAGTATGTCCAATGGAACAGATATGCTTGCATATGTTAAGTATCCAAATGTTAATCTGATAAATGCAAACTATGAACTTGACGGCGATTATCAGAATTATCAGTATGGTACAGACTACTTTGCTGCAATTCCTGAGGGGGCAGTAGCTCTCGTTCAAAACTCAGGAAAGACTCCTACTGTTGGATGCGTAGGTATATTCGACGATGCAGGAAAGGCTGATTTTGAAGCATACAATAATGCAGTGGTTGCATTTGAATATAAGACAGATAAGTTAGATATAGTATCGTTTGCAAACTCTCTCGTACATAAGGGACATCCGCAAGATGAGTTTAAATATATTGCTAACTTCCTGTTCTCAAGAGTATTAACAGATGATGCGTATGCCGGAACAGTACAGCCGGAGACTCCTCCTGTAACAGATCCTGATCAGGGCAACGGAAATGCCGGTGGCAACGGAACTACAGGTGATGTAAGCAAGACAGGCGATAACAGCAATATCGCACTTTGGGCAATCATTCTTATGGCGGGAGCCGTTGGAACAACAGTATTGGTTGTAAGAAGAAGAAATATTGTAAATAAGCAATAAATATTGCAATAAAAGATGGATTTTAACTATGAATAAAATCCAATGAATCTGATGATACGAACCCCCATGAGTTTATCTCATGGGGGTTCGTCTGTCTTAAGTTTTAGCAGAGGGCGAATGTGAAATGAAAATAATAATCAATTGAAAGTGTTGATATTTGTGATTTTGATGGATAGGAGATGGAGGGAAAATGAATACTTCCTTTATTGAAAATCATATGGTATAATTATTTAATAGTGTCAAATAACATCTTTGACAATGGAAGACGGATAACGAAAGGAGATATAAAAAATGACAATAATAAAAATAATTTTTTCAATGCTCATTTGTTTTCCTCTTCTTGTGCTATCTTACCATTTTTTAAAAAAACTTGTAGATGAATTGTATAAAAAATAGGAGTTTGCGATGAAAAGAGGCTTGTTCATCTCTATAGAAGGACCGGATGGCTCGGGAAAATCAACTCAGATAAAAAATATAAGGCGCTTTTTTAATGATAAAGGAATAGATATTATCTTTACGAGAGAACCCGGAGGAACTGCAATAGGAGAACGAATACGCAGTATAATTCTTGACAGAGACTGCTCGGAAATGGATGATATGACAGAAGCGCTGCTTTATGCTGCGGCGAGAGCCCAGCATGTTGCCCAAGTGATAAAACCTGCGTTGGCAGCCGGCAAAATAGTTATATGTGATAGATTTGTCGATTCAAGCATTGCTTATCAAGGGTATGGTCGCAGGATAGGGAATCCGGTAGAAGTAATAAACAGCTATGCCATAGATGGCTGTATGCCGGATGTTACATTTCTCATGAAGATGGATCCGAAAGTTGGCAGAAGGCGAATCTCTGCAGCAAATCAAGATAGATTAGAGAGAGAACAGGACGATTTTCACATAAGAACTTTTGAAGGGTATCTAAAATTAGAGAGAAAGTATCCGGATAGAATTGTAGGAATAGACGCAAGCCGTAGTATAGAAGAAATCAAAGCCGATATTTACAGAAAGCTGGAGGCAGTGCTTAAAAGTGTCGCTGAATAAGTATCAATCGAACAAAAAACTCATAGACAGAATAAGTGCGGGAATTAAGCATGGCAGAGTATTCCATGCGTATATAATAGAGGGTGATGCTGTTTCAGGTAAAGAAGACTTTGCTGTAGAATTTTGTAAGGCTATAGTATGTACAGAATCACCGGGTGTAGGCTGCGGCAATTGTATAAATTGCAGAAAGATAGAACACGATAATTACGAAGACCTTTATGTGGTGGAATCAGATGGTATGTCCGTTAAGGATGAGCAGATTTCAAAGCTTCAGGCAGAACTTAAGAAAAAGCCTGTAGGGAAAAGACATCTTGCTATAGTAAAAGATGCGGATACCATGACGACGAGAGCTCAGAACAGACTTTTAAAAACGCTGGAGGAACCTTTCGAAGGAACGGTTATAATTTTATTGTC
>CAJMLH010000057.1 GCA_905214195.1 uncultured bacterium | reverse complement strand
GATACAGAAAAAGCCCTTGCTCTCGTATGAGCCGGGCTTTTGTCTACAGTCTGAAGCCAACCACCGGCTCTGCCGGCGGTTGGCTTGTGAAGCTTTAAAATCAGTTCAAATCCAACTGTTATATTACTGTTCTCTTCTTCTCTTAAGTGCAAATCCACCGGCCCCAAAAGCTG
Organism: uncultured bacterium; assembly: GCA_905214195.1. Classification (GTDB taxonomy): domain Bacteria; phylum Bacillota; class Clostridia; order Peptostreptococcales; family Anaerovoracaceae; genus Fimisoma. Next base: position 5,768 of record CAJMLH010000057.1, on the reverse strand, counting down.
CTGATATGAGCATAATCATAAATAATGCTATACCGCTGTTGTCACCTGTCTTAGGTGGATTCTGAGTTCCATCGGTTTTATCTCCCGGTACTGCCGGTTCTTCTTCATCAGGTACAAACTTAACAATTGTATCTGCAAGAGTTATTTCCTTGGTGCATGCTTCATCGGCATAATACTTGCCGCAGTATTTGCAGTAATAGTATTCTATGTTTCCGTCTGCTTCAGCGGTAGCTTCCTTTGCAGGAACCTTGATTACATCTGTATGAGCAGGTTCGGCCTTAATCATTTCTTCTGCAAATTTAACTGCCTGATCGTATCTCAATTCAAGTTCAAACTGATAAGCCGCTCTGATTTCCTTATATTCAGCAGAAGGTGACTCAAGAAGTGAATTCTCTACTGACAGCAGAGCCTCCTGATACCAGTCGTGCCATGCCTTGAGAACTTCTTTTTCATTAGCTAATGCAGCCTCATAATCGCCACCGTTGTTTTTCGCATATACCTGATGGTTGAGTGTGTTCTGCTGTTCTTTTGCAAATCTTTCAAATGCAGCATTCTGAACTTCTGTCATCATTTCAACTGCAATATCCTCATTTTCATCGGTAGCATTTGCCATAAGAAGTCCTGCTGCCATTGAGGTGATTCCTACATCTTCCATTTCCTGTGCGCTTGACATTGCAAGTGTATCAACTGATGTATGGTAAGTGTAGTCTGTAAAGTGCCATGTCAGAAGAGCCGGTATGCCCTGTTCAAGGAATCTTGAATGGTCACTTCCGCCCTCATACGGACATACATCTACGCCAAATTCGCTGTCATGATGCGTAATTACATTCTGAGCTGCATACATATAAAGGTCATTCAAGAAGAATCCCTCTTGGAACAATCCATCTATGCTTCCGGCTCCCCACAGAGTATGTGAATCCGGGAGTCTTACAAACTCTCCGCTTGTATCCTTAAAGGTTTCGTCATATCCCTTTCCGTCTTGCCATGGAAGAGTATCAAGGGTGTAGTTATATACTGCCGACGGGTCAGGAGTCTTTTCAATTCTCATGCTTCTTCCTGTCTTGGCAGGGTCTTCTCCGACCATATCCAGATTAAGTACGGAAACAATACCATCTTTTTCTGCTTTATGGCTGCTCATATAAAGCCTTGCCATGCTCATTTCATCGCCCCACATGAAAGTTATGGTTCTTTCAGGTCTTTCTAAAGTTCCGTCATCAATCATCTTCTTGATTTCAGTTGCCATTCCCAGCAGAGCAGCAACACCTGTAGCATTGTCATTGGAACCCGGTTCCTGTACATGTGCACAGAGGAAAATTCTTTCATCAGGTTTTTTTGAACCCTTAATCTCTGCAAGGGCAATTGCCTGACCTTTTCCGCCTTCAGCAGCGTCATTCATTGCATAGACTTTTCCTATTGCGATATTCTTTGCTATAACAGGTTCTTTTGCTTTGTCAAGAACTTCTAAAAGAGCATTATACTGATCGGTTGAAAGCTGCCATTCAACAATATTGGAATTTTGAGTTAATGACAATGATGCTCCCGATGCGTATCTTGCAGACTCCTCAAACGGATGAATGATATTGCCGTTTTCGTCCTTTGGTACGCTGTAATCATTTAAACTTGCCTTTGAAGCTACTGCAACTGCTCCAACTTTCTCTGCAAGCGTAAACGCAGTTCTCAGTGAAGAATCGGTAATAAGTACCTTTCCTTTTAAAGTTGAAGTATCTGCTATCTCGCTGCAAGTAGTTCCGTTTGTAGTTCCGATGTAAACGATTTCACCGGAAACACCTTTAGCATCCTCAGGCTTTGTTCCCGCAGGATCGGTAAAGCTGCTGTTCCATGCAAGATGTACCCTGTCATTTAATTTAGCTTCTTCTCCGTTTAATACATTTACCCTGTTTCCATTGGCATCTTTCTTTGTTATCCATTTCCACATTTCATCTATTGACTTCACTCCATAGTGGTCAAGATAAGTATCTGTGGTAGGGTTAAATGCTGCTGATTCAACATTTATTCTATCAAACAAATTTGCCTTGCCTTCAAAATCTCCGCCGCCGGAAAGTTCTAATTTGGCATATTCAGGATCCCAAGTCAACGAATTGATATCATTGAAATAAGTAACCCATGCGTAATCATCATCGGTAGCGCTGCTCTTGTCGTTAGCGCTCTTGTTGTTGGAATCAACGGAACCTCTTCCTGCGTCAGTGTATCCCGCTCCCACAAGCTGGTCGTGTACGAAAGTATCAATTACTTGATTCTGCCAGCTTCCTCCTGTTGTTCTCCAACCTAAATAAACATAGGATAAATAATCGAACATTTTTTCGCCGTCCAAGCGCTTACCCAGCTGCTCTACTGTCTGCTGCATATATGTTGTCTTAGCATTGTTGTCAGCAAAAGCAAAACTGAATCCGCTTACGATAAGGCATATGCACAGAACTATGCACAATAAACCCTTTCTTGTTTTCATACTTTTCACCTTTCTTAAGCACTGAGAATTAACTAATCATTTTCTTGCTTCACTTCTCCTTAAAATTAGCTTAATTATATATTTTATCATCAGTGTAGTCTATAACCTTAACAAAGGTATATTGTATACTTTTTGTCAATCTGCAAATAGTGTTTCGCTTGCTGAAACTTGAGGGTGTTGTGCGTTTTTTTGATACATGACCTCAAAAGATTTCGCCGTTTTTCTCTGTTCTTATCTTTGCCTTGATTCTGACAATTATTTCAAAAAAATGAACCGTCTCCCTCGTTTTCAAGTCGTGATGCCTTGATTTCGACGAGATTCGGTTCATCTAAATTCATTCCCTGTTCTTTATACCTTTAAAGAACTGAGTTTTTTATAATCCTGCCTGCTCTTTAAGAGTTTCTGCCTTGTCTGTATGTTCCCACGGAAGGTCAATATCTGTTCTTCCGAAATGACCGTATGCCGCTACCTGTCTGTAAATAGGTCTTCTGAGATCTAAATCCCTAATAATTGCAGCCGGTCTCAAGTCAAAGTTCTTTTCAACAAGCTCTGCAATCTTGTCGTCTGCAATCTTACCTGTTCCGAATGTATCTATCATTATAGATACAGGCTTTGCAACTCCGATAGCATAAGCAAGCTGGATTTCGCATTTGTCTGCAATACCTGCCGCTACTATGTTCTTTGCTACATATCTTGCTGCGTATGATGCACTGCGGTCAACCTTTGTAGGGTCTTTTCCGGAAAATGCGCCGCCGCCGTGGCGAGCATAACCGCCGTAGCTGTCTACTATTATCTTTCTTCCTGTTAAGCCTGAGTCTCCGTGAGGTCCTCCGATAACAAATCTTCCTGTAGGGTTCACAAAGTATTTTGTTTCTTCATCAAGAAGTTCCGCAGGTACTATAGGTTTGATTACCTTTTCTATTATATCCTTTCTTATCTGTTCCTGAGTAGCCTCCGGATCATGCTGTGTAGATACGAGTATAGTATCTATTCTCTTAACCTTGTCCCCATCATACTCAACAGTAACCTGTGTTTTTCCGTCAGGTCTCAGGTATGTAACTTCTCCGTTTTTTCTTACTTCCGTAAGTCTTCTTGCCAGCTTATGAGCCAGTGCTATAGGCATCGGCATAAGTTCAGGTGTTTCATTGCAGGCATATCCGAACATCAATCCCTGATCTCCTGCTCCTATAGTGTCTATTTGGTCATCTAAAGTTCCCTCTTTGTATTCGAGAGCCTTATCAACGCCCATTGCTATATCGCCTGATTGTTCATCTATTGCCGAAATCACAGCACAAGTGTTTCCGTCGAAGCCATAGTCGCTTCTGTCATATCCTATGTCCAGTATAACTTTACGAACAATTTTAGGAATGTCAACATAACAGTTGGTGCTGATTTCTCCCATTACCATTGCATATCCTGTTGTGGTTGTTGCTTCTGCCGCTACTCTGCCATAAGGATCCTGCTCAAAAATTGCATCAAGAATTGCATCGGATATCTGGTCGCAAACTTTGTCAGGATGACCCTCAGTAACAGATTCGGATGTGAATAATTTTTTCATTTCTTGTTCCTCCTCTAATCTCATAAATCCTTATTCAGATACATCAAGTGGTTAGTTAACCGCTTCACTGATAATAAAAGCCCTCTCTTCTGAAAAGAGAGGGCAGATTGTCTGTATTGTACCTTTCCTCATCTTTCAGAAAATTATATTTCTGTAGGATTTAGCACCTTGCATATTGTAAAACCAACACACAGGTTGCCGGGCTTCTCTGGGCCTATTCCCTCAGCCTCTCTCAATAAGGATTTTAAATTTATCACTCACATTATTATATATCTTTTACCACCAAAGTCAACTATTAACCCAACATTTTGTTGTTTTTTTCTTAGAATAATGTATACTATTAAATAACAGAATTTCAACGAGGTAACAGATTTGTCATATCAAGATATAAGAGCAACTTTTAAACTTATAAAGGGCGGTATGTCAGAAACCACAGAAGACAGTTCCAAAGAGTTTGTATCTGCATCTATAACCGATACAAGACTTATGGGTGTGGTCAGCATGTGCGTTCATTGGAGGCTACCAGACAATTCCAATCTTACAGACCTGCATCAATTTTTTTATTTCGATGCAGAGGAATCCGGCTTTGAAACTTACAGAAGTGTTCTTGGAAACGGCAGCCCGGAAGATGAAAAAGAAATAAACGATATAGAAAATTATATGCTCGGCGGTCTGGGCGGTAAAAAAGTAGCCCTTACCGAAAGAGAAGTAAGATACATGCTTCAAAGCTATGCGGATTTAAATGTTCGCAGCAATCTTCCGCTTCCTGATGGCAAAACCGAATATGAATTTATGCTTACTCCCCGTATAACGCTTACAGAAGCAGAAGAATATGTCCTCATGTGTAAGCAATGTCCGGTACTTGACTCGCCTTATCAGGTTATAAACTATTTTTTGATGAGATGTGTGGGCAAAGATTTCGGTGCTGCAAAATTTCTCACAAAAGGTTATGTTCGCACCAACCTGTTTCCAAAACACAAAGGCGCAACTCTTCTGCGTAATGTTACAGAAGAGGCTCCGGATACAATAAGCGGATGTAATACAGACTATCATGTTACAGACGACGACAAGGACTTCGCTACATTTGACACATTTAAATCGTATATATGCGACTCACTTATAGAATACGATGGCAAATATTTTCTGCTGATAACACAGATAACTCTTGACCGTCTTAAAGTAGTTAAGTATGAAAAAATATCAGAATTCCAAGTTACTCCGGCAGAAGCATCCATGATGACTGCAAAAGCTGAGTTCATAACTGTAACTGACCTTGTACAGGATGCCCCCGACTTTGACAGGGATTCAACACAGCTATCGTCTAAAGCAATGATTACAGATTATGAAAACGGTCGTCTTTTCATGATTTTTCACCCTCATAACGACCATGTCAAAAAACAAACATATCTTCTGAATGACGATGTTTTGGGTGTATATTACCTCATAAAAGATAACCAGCTTATACTGTCATCATACAGTCTTGCGGATATACGGCGTATGGAGCTTGACCTTGCCTCATCACCAATGGCGCCTTATATCGTGCCTGTTTCAAAATATGAATTCAAAGATCCGGTGCTGTTCGACTTTATCAACAGCTCTTTCGATGATTTTGAGGACTTTGTTGCTGCCATTGCAAAACCGCCTTCAAAATAACCTTGGATTCTTAACAGCTTTTTATGTAAATGAGCATAAAAAACCAACCCCGCGTGAAACGCGGGGTTTTTCACATGCGGGCATAGCCCT
>CAJMLH010000056.1 GCA_905214195.1 uncultured bacterium | reverse complement strand
AAAGTATATTTGCAGAATATTATATTGTACTCAAGGAGCGCTATGGTATTTTGGCTTTTAAAGGAAATGATGTTTCCATATCTGAAAAAATAGATAGATATAAAAATTATTCTTTCGAGGAGAAACCTTATATTGAGACACTTACCACCCAGGCAAATTTAAAAAAATATTTACTTACAGAACCGGATAATTTGAAAAGTCAGATTGAAAAGATAGTTGCATCCGGAATAAAACCGGATATTGATAATGAGAAAGACACTGATGGAGAAATGCCTGCTAATTATGAGGATAGATATATAAGCAGCAGCTGGATAAAAAAAGGGTTGCCATCCTATGGGAAAACAGAGGATGGATATATCGAAGGTTTGGTGAATAAAATTAAAGCAGGTTTCGGCATTGGTGATATCATCGGTAATGCTGCGGTAGATAGATATATTTCAGTTTTTTTTAATCATCACCTTGATAATAAGAGTTTAAAGGAGACATATTTTCGATGCGAAACAGAATATATTATAAGTGGAAAGCTTGATGATGAGAAAGCAAGAAAGAACACAGCTTCTAAGATAAAGCGTTTAAGAAATATGTTGAATTTATATTATCTGTATACTTGTGATGAGAAAAGGAACGCAGTAATGACTATAGCATCGGCACTTACTCCCGGCGCAGCCGCTATGCTTACTCAGGCGGCAATGCTTGAAATATGGGCGTATGCAGAGGCAGAGAACGATATGGAAATACTATATGATAAAAAGACAGTTCCGCTTCTTAAAAATGACTCCAATTGGGCTCTGTCTGTAGAAAATGTTTTTGGAGGCGAAAAGCCGAGTACGGAAGAAAAAGACAGGTTTACCGATGAGCAAAAAAACAAATATATCTCTCCTGATATTATTACCGGTGAAGATTATGATTCTTATCTTAAAATACTGCTTTGCGGAATTTCAGAAAAAACTAAATTACTGCGTATAATGGATTTGATACAGATTAACATGAAATTTTTGTATAATGAAACCTTCTTGATGAAAGATTACAGCATGGGGCTGGAATATTTGATTACGGTAAATGGAAGAGAATATGGGTTTGATGAGCATTATTAAAGAAAAGATTTTTAGCAGAAAGGGCAGCTACATACTTGAGGCAGCGATATTTTTGCCGATTTTAATATTGAGCATATCGGCATTAACATTGATAATACGAATAACGGGAATATGTGAGAATATATGTTTTTCCACAGCAGAGGAAGTTCTTACTATGAGCCTTGAAGCTTATAAATACAGAGATTCTGTTTCCCTTTGCAACAAAACGGAAAGCAGGATATCAGAAGAAAACCCTGTAGATTTCCGTATAACAAGGTTCAAGTATTTGTATAACGGCAGTGGAATGACGGATTTAATCGCAGTTGAGGGTAAGGCGGACTTTAATGTAGTTAATGCTATTGGTATCGACGGAAGAATTACCTTTGAGGAAAAGCTGTTGACGAGGGGTTTCACAGGTATGCTCAATACGGGGAAATGTCTTGACGAAGATGATTTTCATCAAAATAAGTCTACATATAAAGTAGTGGTATTTCCAAAGTATGGTATTAAGTACCATAGGAAAACTTGTAGATATGTTACTGAAATATATAAAAATGAGTACCGGCAGGAGATGGAAAAAGAGGATGCCGTAAGAAAAAAATATTCACCGTGCAAAATATGTGGAGGTGCTGCAAATGTTTGATAAGGTCATGATTAAGTTTAAAGAAGAACAGCTAAGATATGAGGAGAAGATGGATGTGTTGACAGATGGAGTGTGTAAAGGGATATTCCCCATAAGCATTATAAAAAAAGGAAACGAATTAACAGGCTTTTATTCTACATCCGGATATATGAGAGTGGCGGAGTGTAGAGGCCTTGAAGCAGATAAAGTACTTAGTGTAGTGGAAAAAACCATTTCAGCTATGGAAGAATGCAACCAATATCTTATATTTCCTGAAGAATTTGTACTGGATATAAATACAGTATATGTAAAAAAAGACTTTGAAGATATAAAATTTACATATGTTCCTGATAAAAATAAGATAAAGGCCCAGAAGAAATTGAATCATTTTATAAGAGACCTTAGAGCGTTAACTACAGATAACGGCAGACTGTATCTTGATATGCTTGGACAAATGTCGGCAACAGAAAATTTGAGTATAATGAAAATGAAAACTTTTGTTTTTCAGCTTGAAAGAGAGGTTAACCTGTGCGGGATACAGTGATGGCGAGAAGTAAAGACAATTGTTTTTTTACTTGATATCCATGAATTTTGAACGGTATAAAATAATAATCCTTTTGCAGTAATATTAGTTGAGGATAAAAAATACAATATAACAAAGCAGGAGGTTTTATTATGATGGGGCAAATGAACAGAAGGCGTGTAAAAAAAAGAAAGCGTCCAAATGAAAATTCTAAGATGAAATTTACAATGGTTCTTGGTATAATGGTAATAGCCGTGATTTTAGGTTATCTTACCGCAAGATTTGTTATAGGACCGCTTTTGGGATATGATGCAGACGAAAGTCCTATTAAAATAGCAAACAACGAGGGATCGGGGGAAGAGACAAAAGACAGCGGGGATAAAGATACTGAAAATGAGCAGGCAGCTACAGACAGCAATAGCAGTGAAAGTTCAGGAGAAACAGAGATAAGTTCTGCACCTGAGGGAGGATATGCATTGCAATTTGGTGTTTTTACATCAAAAGAGGCTGCCGAAAAGCTTAAAGAGGACCTTAAAGTCAAAGGAATAGATGCAAAAGTCATAGAAGAAGACAATAACTACAAGGTCATAAGTACGGTAGTAAAAACTAAAGACGAAGCTATAGATGAACTGAACGGAATTAAAGATAAGGAAGTTGAAGATGTTTTCATAGCTTCTTTTTAAAGGAGGAAATATGATTCCGCTCTCAACAAGAATGAGACCTCAGACTCTTGAAGAATTTTCGGGTCAGGAACATTTTTTGTATCCGGGCTCTTTGTTTTATAATTCCATAAAAAACAAAACTTTTGATTCGGCAATTTTTTTCGGACCGTCAGGTACCGGAAAAACAACTCTTGCGAGGATTATAGCCCGTGAGATGGACGGCGAGTTTAATGAAATCAATGCTTCGACTACAGGAACGAAAGAATTTAAAGAACTGCTGCAATCAGCTTACACCAGATTTTACGGACTGGAAAAAAAGACCACTTACTTTTATATAGATGAGTTTCACAGATGGAACAAAATGCAGCAGGATTCTCTCCTTAAGGCTTTAGAGGAGGGTGTAATTAAATTCATAGGAAGTACCACGGAAAATCCATATTTTGCTGTTAATAATGCAGTAATAAGCAGAGTAAGAAATATATATGAATTTAAACGACTAAAAGAAGATAATCTTAAGAACATAATAAAAAGAGCTATAAAAGATAAAGACAGGGGTGTAGGAGCAATAGAGCTGACATGGCAAGAAGATGGTATAGAGTTGCTTGCCAAGTTAGCAAGCGGTGATGCAAGGGTTGCCCTTGATACTGTAGGATTTATAGCCGAGAACACAGAAATAAAAGGCACGGTTACTAAAGAAACCGTGGCGGAAGCTATGCAGAGAAAAATCGGATTTTACGATAAAGGGGACGATCAGTATAATTTGCTGAGCGCTTTGCAAAAATCTATAAGAGGAAGTGACCCGGATGCAGCTATTCATTATTTTGCGAGGCTTATAGATGGTGGGGCAGATATAAAAGTGATAGCAAGAAGGCTTCTTGTTATAGCTAGTGAAGATATAGGTATGGCATATCCATCAGCTGTTTCTATTGTTAATTCTTGCGTTCAGGCGGCAATGACGGTAGGACTTCCGGAAGCTGCTATAAATTTAAGTCAGGCTGTAATATTGATGGCTGCGGCACCTAAATCCAATTCAGCTATTGCGGCATATAGTAAGGCTATGGAGGATATAAAGAATAATGTGATAGATGATGTTCCGCTGCACCTTAAAGATAGTCACTATGAGGGTGCAAAAAAAATGGGAATCGGTCTTACATATAAATATCCTCATGATTATGGCGGATATGTGTGTCAGCAGTATTTACCGGACAATTTATATAAAAAGGGAGTAAAGTATTACAATCCTACAGAAAACGGTTCAGAAAGTTCATTTAAAAAATATTTAGAAAGTTTAAACAAAAGAAAATGATAGAGATAATAAGAGCAAAAAATTCAGGATTTTGTTTTGGTGTAAGACAAGCTATAGAAAAAACAGAAGAACAGGTTAAACATAATGAGTGTGGGAAGAAAATATATACATTTGGACCACTTATACATAATCGTCTTGTAACAGATGATTTAAGGTCAAAGGGAGTGGATATACTCGATAATATTGATGATGCAGGCAAGGAAGATATTATAATAGTAAGGTCTCACGGAGAAAGTAAACTGTTTTGGGACAAGGCTCAGGAGAACGGACTTAATGTAGTTGACGCAACTTGCACTTTTGTAAAGAAGATTCATACTTTGGTAGCTGAGGCATCTGAAAACGGATATCATATAATCATAGTGGGCGATGAAAACCATCCGGAAGTAAAAGGAATAAAAGGCTGGTGCTGTGGTAATTCCACTATAGTGAATTCGGCGGAAAGTGCGGAAAGTGTTGAGGAAGATAATTTGTTTATCGTATGTCAGACTACTATAAAAAAAGAGCTTCTTGATTCTATAGTAGAAGTATTCACAAACAGAAAAAAATCTTTTACAGTAAAAAATACCATATGCAATGCAACTGCTACGAGGCAAAAAGATTGCAGCCTGCTTGCAGAGGAATGTGATGCGATGGTAATAATCGGAGGCAGGAACAGCTCCAATACGCAGAAATTATATGAAATTTCAAAAAAAATATGTCAAAACACCTTTTTTGTTGAAAAAATAGAAGATTTACCATTGCGTGAATTGTCAAAATGTAATAAAATAGGTGTTGCAGCAGGTGCCTCGACACCTGAATGCGTAATTAAGGAGGTTATTGCTACGATGAGTGAAAACATCACAGAAAAAAATGAAATGAACATGATGGACTTAATGGATGATATCGAAAAATCCTTAAGATTACCTCGTGTCGGCGAAATTGTTAATGGTAAAGTGCATCAGGTTACTGACAAGGAAGTTATTGTTAACATGGGATGCAAAAAAGATGGAGTTATTCCAAAGGAAGAAGTAACAGTAGAGGGAGACCAGAAGCTGACAGATTTGTTTAAGGAAGGCGATGAGATCCAGGCAAAAGTCATCAAAACAGATGACGGTGATGGTGTGATTTTACTCTCCAAGAAGAAATTAGAAGCTAATGAACATTGGAATGAAATCAACGAAGCTTACGGAAACGGCACTGTTATAAACGTAAAAGTTGTAAGACAGGTAAACGGAGGCGTTATTGCAGCTTATAAAGAAGTTACAGGATTTATTCCTATGTCACAGCTTTCCGATAAATTTGTTGAAAATGCAGAAGAGTTCATAGGTCAGGAAATGGATGTAAAAGTTACAAGGGTTGACCTCAGAAGAAACAGAGCTGTATTTTCACACAAGGTGGTTCTCACAGAAGAAAAGCAGAGAAAGATTGAAGAAATTTGGAATTCTTTGCATGTTGACGATGTAGTGGAAGGCACTGTTATGAGATTTACAGATTATGGTGCATTCGTAGATCTGGGTGGAATTGACGGACTTCTGCATATTTCGGAAATTTCATGGGGAAAACTTAAACATCCAAAGGAAGTTCTTCAGATAGGTGACAAAGTAAAAGTTAAGATTCTTTCAATGAATGAAGAAAAAGGCAAGATTTCTTTGGGACTTAAGCAGACTACACCTGAACCTTGGTCAGTAATAAACGAAAATTATGAAGTTGGACAAGTTGTAGGCGGTAAGGTTGTTCAGATAAAAGAATACGGTGCATTTGTCGAACTTGAACCGGGTCTTGATGGACTTGTTCATATCTCAGAAGTAGCCAATAAGAGAGTTTCAGACATTGCAGAGGAACTTGAATTGGGACAAGATGTAGAAGCTAAGATTCTTGACATCGATACTGAAAGAAAAAGAATCAGCTTAAGCCTTAAACAGGCTATGCCTGAATCAGAAGAAGCAGACGATGCATTTGAAGAAGATGTAATCGAAGACGATTCAGAAGAATAAAAATTATATTTACATAAAATATCCGAGAGTAAATAAATACTTTCGGGTATTTTTTTGTTGTATATGTATAAGATACGAAAATATATCCAGAATATATATTAAGAAAGGAGCTATTTATGAA
>CAJMLH010000055.1 GCA_905214195.1 uncultured bacterium | reverse complement strand
AAAAGAAAGAAAAAAACTTAAAAGTGTTGATTCTAATGATTTAAATTCCCTGAAAAGCTCTGAAAAAAGGAGTAAAAAGAAACATAAGATTGCAAATGTGAAAAGGTTTATAGGCGGCATGATAATAATTATTTTTGTCATGTCTATTGGTCTTTCTGCATTTAAAATAATAAAGCTTACAGGAGAAAGGGACAAGCTTCTTGAAATCAATAAGCAGCTTACTGAACTTAAAGAAGACTTGACCGCAGAGATGGGGCAAATCAATTCGGCTGAATATATAGAGCAGCAGGCAAGAAAAGAATTGAAAATGATAAAAAGCGGTGAAATACTTTTTATTGTAGATGAAGACAGCGGCGAGGAGCAAAGCAAATAGATATGGATAAACTCAGCATAAAAGAAGCTATCGTTGTTGAAGGAAGAGACGATACAGCTGTTTTGCGTCTTGTTACAGATGCACTTATAATTGAAACCCATGGCTTTGGGATTAAGAGAGAAACATGGGAGCTTCTTGAAAAAGCTTATAATGAGAAAGGACTGATAATCCTTACCGATCCGGATTTTGCAGGGGAGAAGATTCGTTGTAAGATAAAAGAAAGATTTCCGGAAAGTAAACATTCATACATGCCTCGAAGAAAGGCTGTAAAAAATGGAGATATAGGTATTGAAAATGCATCGCCTGCTGATGTTGCCGAAAGCTTAATGAAAGTATGTACTCCGGTTTCATCGAAAAAAGTTGATGAATTCACATTACAGGATATGGATAGAGCAGGTCTTTCCGGGAAAGCAGATTCAAAAGAAATGCGTCAGCAAGTTGGGGAAATCCTCGGCATAGGGTATGGGAACTGCAACGCTTTTGTAAAAAAATTAAATAGCTTCGGAATAAGCAGAGAACAGTTTGATGACGCAGTAAAAAAGGTTTTGCTGAGAGGTAAATAATTATGAATTTATACGAACCGTCTGCCATAAAGGATATAAGATTAAGATACGGCTTTAAGTTTTCAAAGAGCTTAGGGCAGAATTTTCTGACTGATAAAAATATAATAGATAAGATTATAGAAGGGGCAGGTATAGGACAGGAAGATACAGTTATAGAAATAGGCCCCGGCATAGGAGTTATAACAGGCGAGGCGGCAAAAAAAGCCAAAAAAGTAATAGCTATAGAAATAGACAAGTCTCTTATACCGATACTTGATGAAACTTTAGGCGGATTTGATAATGTGACGGTTATAAACGAAGATGTGCTTAAGGTTGATATATCTGAACTTACGGGGGACGAAAAACCGGAAAACATTAAGATAATGGGAAATTTACCCTACTATATAACGACGCCGATAATAATGAAATTGCTGGAGGACCAAGTAAGAGCCGACAGCATAACAATAATGATGCAAAAGGAAGTTGCCGACAGAATAAAGGCATCTCCCGGCAGCAAGGCATACGGAGCGCTTTCGGTGGCAGTGCAGTATTATTGCAGTGTTGAGAAAGTTGCAGATGTGCCTAAAGGGGTATTTATACCTCAGCCCAATGTGGACTCCACAGTGCTTAAATTGAATTTAAGAAAAGAAAAGCCGGTGAAGCCGGCAGATGAAAAAGTTTTTTTTAATTGTGTTAAAGCAGCCTTCAGTCAAAGAAGAAAGACTCTTTTAAATTCAATGCAGACTTTACAGGGGGTAAGCAAAGAGCTTATAAGAGAGATTTTGGAGAATTCCGGAATCGAGCCGACAAGAAGAGCCGAGACTCTTACGATTGAAGAATTTGCAAAAATTGCTAATGAGGTGGACAAGAGATTATGAACAAAGAACCTAATAAAGAACATGTAAAATTCGACAAATTTGGCAAACTGGATCAAAAGGTAGAAGAGACCATACAAGAAGTTGAAAGTATGGGAAAAAGAAAGTTTGTGCTTAAGGCTTTTCATACCAGTTTTGCAGGCGCAGCAGTATGGGCAGTTTTGCTTAATCTTGTGATTGAGACTCTGGGAAGAATACCGACAACTTCTGTCTGGGGAGGTTTTCAGTTCCTGTTTGAAGAGCCTTTGATTTTTCTTTATAATACATTGATAATATTTGCGACCCTTGTAATCGCATCGGTATTTCAACGCAGGCTGTTTGTATTTACCATAGTATCACTGTTTTGGCTGATTATAGGAATTATAAACGGAGTTATTCTTACTCAGAGAATGACGCCGTTTACAGTCAAGGATTTGAGTATTCTTGATGACGGTATAACCATAGTAAGTAATTATATGTCGCCGTTTCAGATAATTCTGGCAGGAATAGGCATTCTGATTGCGATAGGACTTCTGGTACTGTTATTTATAAAAGGACCTAAGAAAAAGGATGTAAAGTGGAAGAGAAATTTAATCGCAGTTGTATTGGTGCTTTTATTTACATTCGGTGCGACTTCTTTTATGATAAGAACCGAAAAAATAGAGACTTTCTTTGGAAACCTTGCGTATGCATACAGGGATTACGGAGTAGTTTATTGCTTTACAAACACTTGGCTGAACACAGGCATAAGTAAGCCGGATAATTACAACGAAGAGAACATGCTGAATATTTTCAGCAATGAAGAATTAGGTGAAGATAATGCAATGCTTTTGACTGAAAAAGATGAGGACGAGGAACATCCCAACATTATATTCTTACAGTTAGAATCATTTATAGATCCTGCTACGATTACATCAATAGAGACATCTAAAGAAGTTTGCCCTACCTTTAGGGACTTGGTGAACAGATATCCTTCCGGACAGCTTACGGTGCCTGCATGCGGTGCCGGAACTGCCAATGTTGAATTTGAGGTAATGACGGGAATAAGTGCTAAGTTCTTCGGACCGGGAGAATATCCGTATAAATCAATTCTTAAAGAGCAGACCATGGAGACACTCGGATACGATTTGAAGAGTATTGGATATTCAACTCATGCCATACACAATCATAGGGCGGTATTCTATAACAGAAATACTGTTTTTGCCAATATGGGTATGGATACATTCACCAGCATTGAATACATGAGTGATGTAGAAAAAACTCCAAAAAATTGGGCGAAGGATGATATTTTGACAGAGTGCATGTTAGACGCTCTCAATTCCACCGAATCCAGAGATATGATATACACTATATCAGTTCAAGGACATGGTAAGTATCCGGGCGAGCAGGTTATTAAAAATCCTGAAATAACAGTTACTTCTGCTCTTACTGAGGAGCTCAAGTGGAAATTTGAGTATTATGTAAATCAGGTTTATGAAATGGACAAGTTTGTGGCACAGCTTACGCAGACTTTAACTAACTATGATGAGCCTGTAGTTCTGGTAATGTACGGAGACCATATTCCTGCCATAGATATGACAGAGGATGATTTGACAAACAATAACCTTTACGGTACGGAATATGTAATCTGGAGTAATTTCAATCTTCAGGGAAGCGATGAAGATATGTATGCATATCAGCTTGCTGCCCATGTTACAGAGATGCTTGATATGCAGGTTGGAACAGTTTTCACCTATCAGCAGAATCACAAGAACAGTGAAACATATTTACAGGATTTGAAAGCCATAGGATATGATATGCTTTATGGAAAGTATTATTTGTACGGCGGCAAGAATCCGTTTAAGGCTACTGATATGAAGATGGGAGTAAATGATATTACCATAGATGAAGTAGTCAAAATAGGAGATAAATATTATATAAAAGGAAACAATTTTACCGAATACAGTAAAGTTACCTTGGATGGAGAAACATTAAAGACAATCTATCTGGGAAGTAATATTCTGGGACTGCTTGAAGATGTGGACCCTGAGGATGCCGCCAACATGAAAGTAAGCCAGATAGAAACCAAGAGTAATGAAATATTAAGCACTACTGAATAAAGTGAGGAAAATCAATGAAAGAGATAATAACAGAAAGATTACTTCTCACTCCATGGCAAGATTCTTTGGAGGATGCAGAGGGACTTTATGAGTTTGCAAAAGACCCCGATGTAGGACCAAGAGCAGGCTGGAAACCACATGAGAGTGTAGAAGAGTCGATGGAGATAATAAGGACGATTTTTATGCCTTATACGGTGTGGGCAATTCGTGATAAGGAAAGCCGAAAGATAATAGGAAACATAGGTCTTGAGCCTGATAGAAGGCGAGAGGGAGTAAACAGCAAAGAACTCGGATATTCCCTTGCTAAAGAATGTTGGGGCAAAGGTTATATGACAGAAGCGGCAAAAGCCGTAATTGATTATGGATTCAGAGAATTTGATTTGGCTGTTATGGGTATATGCACTTCCCCTGAAAACAAAAGGTCGCAGAGAGTTATAGAAAAATGTGGTTTTAAATTTGAGGGTATTCAGCGAAAAGGATATAAAATTCTTGACGGAAGCGACAGAGATAATATGCTCTACTCAATTATCAGAGAAGAGTGGGAAGCAATGCAGAGATGATAAGGAAAAAGAAAATTATATTAAGAATGATACAGGCAGCAGGAGCAGTTGCTATAGCGGTGATTCTTATATGCCTTATTATCAATGCCGTTGTAAAGAACAGTTCAAGAGAAAATATAATTTGCAAAGTAAAGGGAGAAATATCGTTTGAAGAAAATATTATTTCGGAGATGAAAGACTTCAATGCAGATTGTATTCTTGTTTTGGGTGCCGGAATTATGGATAAAGAAACACCATCTCCTATGCTTCAAGATAGGTTAGATGTAGGTATAGAACTTTATAGACAAGGTGCAGCTCCAAAACTTTTATTAAGCGGTGACAACGGGCAAGAAGAGCATAACGAAATACATGTGATGCTGCAATATGCAAAGAAGCAAGGTGTGCCGGAGGAAGATATTTTCTGTGATCATGCAGGATTTTCGACTTATGATTCCATGTACAGGGCATTTAGTATTTTCGGAGTTGAAAAAGCAATTGTTGTAACTCAGGAGTATCATCAGTACAGAGCGCTTTTTATCGGCAGTAAGTTGGGGTTGGATGTTTTAGGAGTAGCCTCTGACCAAGAAGAATATGTAGGACAGCTTTATAGAGACTTTAGAGAAATACTGGCAAGGATAAAAGATTTTGGAAAAGCCACAGTAAAGGCTGATCCGGTTCTTGGCGGCAGTGTGATACCGATAAGCGGCAGCGGGCTTATAAGCCACGGAGAATAAAAGTATCAATTCAATAAGATGATGCATAGTATATAGAGGACATTAAGTCCTCTATTTTGTTATATGGGAGAATTGAAATGATATATCTTGATAACGGAGCCACTTCTTTTCCAAAGCCAAAGCAGATGATTGAGGCAATGAAAGAGTGTATGGCAAAGTATTGCGGAAATCCCGGCCGTTCGGGACATTATATGTCTATGAGGACAGGAGAAGAAGTATATCGTGCAAGGCGTAAAGTTGCAGAGCTGTTTAATATAGAGCATGCCGAAAGGCTTGTATTTACAAAGAATACTACGGAGGCTCTTAATATGGGAATTAAAGGACTTCTGAGAAAAGGCGATCATGTAGTAACGACATCAATGGAACACAATTCCGTCTTGCGGCCCCTTAAAATGCTTGAGAAATCAGGGGTGGAACATACGATTGTAATGGCTGACTGCGAGGGACATATAGCGGCAGGAGATATAGAAAAGGCCATAAGACAAAATACAAGGATGATTGTGGTAACAGCAGCATCTAATGTTACAGGAACCAAGTTGCCGCTTAGAGCGATAGGTGATGTAGCATGCAAAAAAGGATTGATTTTTATGGTTGATGCTGCACAAGGTGCAGGGTCAATGGAAATTGATGTTGAAGAATTTAATATAGATGTGATAGCTTTTCCCGGTCATAAGGGGCTGCTTGGCCCGCTTGGGACAGGAGGTCTTTATATAGCTTCCCGCTTAAACCCAAGACCGTTTATTGATGGAGGAACAGGTACTGAATCTAAAAGCAGAGTGCAGCCTACAGAGTTTCCGGAGGGGTTTGAAGCCGGTACAATAAATGCGCCGGGTATTATAGGCCTTGGGTGCAGTGTTGATTTTGTGGACAGAATAGGAGTTAAGGTTATAGGTGAGTATGAAAAGGAACTGATTACATATTTGGATGACGAGATTAAAAATATGAAATTTGTCAGGTTGTATGGGCCAAAACCGGATGAAAAAACAGGGATTTCTTTAATAAATCTTGAGGGATTTGAAGCAGAAGAGATAACATCGTTATTGAACGATGAATTTGGAATTGCAGTGCGGGGCGGTTATCATTGTGCGGGTCTTGCACATAAAACAATAGGCACATGGAATTCCGGAGCAGTAAGGATAAGCGTTGGACCATATAATACGAAAGGTGATATGGAAAAGCTGATAGATGCTTTGTGGGATATTGGAAAGAGAAAGTGCTAAAAAGTAAATCTGAGCCGCTTGTCTGTAGACAAATGGAAAAAAATGTGGTAATATATTTTCGTTACGGGATGTGGCTCAGCTTGGTAGAGCGTTGCGTTCGGGACGCAAAGGCCGCAGGTTCGAATCCTGTCATCCCGACCAAAAAGCAAAAAACCCTCATGAGAGGGGTTTTTTGTTTTTTGATTAAGATTGAGAGGATGAGAACCATGCGGAGCAGGTGAAGAATCCTGCCTGATTTGCCCGGCTTTA
>CAJMLH010000054.1 GCA_905214195.1 uncultured bacterium | reverse complement strand
AATAAAATTCATCCGAACATTTTATCCACATCGGATTCATCCCCTTTCAAATTCTATGAAGATTAAGCATCTTCTTTAGAAAAACAATGTTTACTTGCTATATTTTTAAATGTTATTTCCTTATTCCTTTCTTTTGATAAAACTGAGCAAAGCGCATACTAACGCTAATACAGCCGCCATACCGAAGCTAACTGCCACAAGCAACTTAGTGCTTGCAAATTCAATATCTAAATCAAATATATTCTTTAAAGCAAAGAATATCAAAAACGCCGCTGCGCCTAAAACCAGCAATCTCACGCATGCCTGCTTAAGCGCATTTTTCACCTTATCGATTTTATTCATTACACACTCTCCCCTATGAATACGCTCCTTTTGAGTTACCGGTTCAAAAATAAAATTCATCCGAACATTTTATCCACATCGGATTCATCCCCTTTCAAATTCTGTGAAGATTAAGCATCTTCTTTAGAAAAACAATGTTTACTTGCTATATTTTAAAATGTTATTTCCTTATTCCTTTCTTTTGATAAAACTGAGCAAAGCGCATACTAGTGCACTTACACTTCCCATACCAAGGAAAAATACACTGAGCCTTTTAGTTCTTGCAAACTCAATCCCAACATGTAATATATTCTCCAAAGTAAATATTATTAAAAGTCCTAGCGCACCAATTATCAGCAAACCCATACAAGACTGCTTAAGCACACTTCTAATTTTATCCATTTTATCCATTACACGCACCCCTATGAATATGCTCCTTTTGAGCTACCGATTCAAAAATAAAGTTCATCCGAACACTTTATCCACATCGGATTCATCCCCTTTCAAGTTTTTGCAAAAGACACACCCTCTTGATAAAAAAATAACACTTATCTTTCTATTTGTCAATAAGATATTTTATTTATTATAATTTTTTGAACAATACATGAAAGTAAAAAATACAAAAAGGAAGCAATCACAAAGCCTCTCTCGATTTTCCGGTGTCTAAACCTTGCAAATGCTCCCTTTCCTATTCATCCGCCTATCTGCGCCATTGTCTTTTCTTCAGATACTAACCGCCGCCGAACAGCTTCATCGAATTCATGACTCCAAGGCTTGTCCGACACAGCTTTTTTCATAATTGCCGCCAACTCCCTTTCCTCAGCTCCGCTTTTAAGCGCCTGCTTCAAATCGACGCCTCTTTCGCTATGCAGACACAATCTGAGCATTCCCTCAGGGGTTATGCGGATTCTGTTACAGTTGCTGCAAAACTTGTGAGATAAAGGGCTTATAAAGCCTATTTTACCGGCAAGGCCTGAAAACTTATAATATACAGCCGGTCCGCTGATTTCTCCGCTTCCTTCTTCATCGGTTTTTCCATACTTCTTTGCAGTATTATTCTCTGAATCATATCCACAATCTGTGCGGCTCTCCTTGCAAGGCACAGCCTCCCCGTATTCAGCCTCAAGCATCTTCAATATATCGACTTGAGAAACACCGCTGTAATCTCGTCCAAAGCCTATGGGCATGAGTTCTATAAATCTTACGCTTGTACTTTCATCATCTGCCAAAGAAGCCAACTTGCACACCTGGTCATCATTGATGCCTTTCAATATCACCGAATTTATTTTAACATCAATATTCCCAAGAGCTTGAGCTTTTTTTACAGCCTCAGTTACCGTATGTAATGAGTCCTTTCCTGTAATCCTTTCGTACTTTTCCCTATCCAAAGTGTCAAGGCTTATGCTTACCGAGTCAAGCCCTGCTTTTGCAAGCTTATCAATATATTTCCCAAGCAATATGCCGTTGGTCGTCAAAGCCGTCTTTTCAATTCCCTTGATTTTTTTAACCGCCTTAATCATTTCGACTGTATCATCTCTGACAAGAGGCTCTCCGCCTGTAAACCGTATTCTCTTCACACCACAGCTTGCCGCCGCTTTGGCAATTTTTATTATTTCATCAAGAGACATGGTCTCCGCCATACTGCACAAATTATCAGGCATACAGTATATACAGTTCAGATTGCACCTGTCGGTTACGGATATTCTCATATAATTTATTTCTCGTCCAAACTTGTCTTTCATAAATCTCCCTGCACCCAAAGCTATCATCCGTTCCTGCCGAAGCATTCGTTCCTGCCGTGTCGCCCGCTCCGGTCATGCCATGCTCTCCGTGCTTCGGCCACCACGGCAGACCATGCTTTCAAAATTCCTAAATATATCTGGTGAAGTTGGCATATGACTTTCCTTTTCTTGAGGTTCCGGTCACACCGTTATAGATAGCCTTTCCCTTTCCTCTAAGGACTATCTTCTCGCCGCCCTTAAGGAAAAAGTCCGGCTTTTTTGTCTCCACACTGTCCACAAAAACAATACCCTTATTTATCGCCTCGACTGCACTCTTTCTCGAAACCCCGAATACTGCCGAAACAATATTGTCTAACCGCACCGATGAAACAGGTATTTCTTTTTCTTCCGTCTTTGGCCCTTTAACCGTCAATTCTGAAATTTCAAGTATCTTTGTTTTTAAGGAAACTCGCCCGGCCTTTGTGTAATTTTCAGCAATATAAGCCGAAATCTCCCTGCTTACCAATATCTGAGCACCCCCGTCATGAATTATTATGTCTCCTGTTTTTTCTCTCTTTATACCCAGCGCCAAGAGAGAACCCAAGTAATCCGAATGTTTCAATTCAGCTCCCTTTGATGTCACTGTAACATCCAAAACAACTACAGGACATTCTGCCGGATTCTCCTTGAAATATTCAAAAATCTCCGCCTCTCTTTCTATGCCTGTATAATCGGGAACAAATACTATCTGCCGCCTGTCGGCATTTTCATATCCGCCGTAAAAAAACGCACCCTCGGATGCATAATCCCTCACAATGGGCGAAACTGCCGATTGCTGCGCCAAATCAAGAAAGTCTGTGCTGATTATACTGTAAGAACGCTGAAATTTTTCGTATCTGTCTTGCACTAAATTCAATAATAATTTATTTTCCATGGTCTTAATCTTCAAATTATGTTATAATACTCTCCTAAATGTGATATTTACATTTTATCATAATAATATACTGTTTTGAAAGGAGTTTATATATGTTTTATTCTTACACACCGGAAAGAACTTGCTCTCACAATATAGAGTTTGAGATTGATAACGGTATCGTTAAACATGTCAGCTTTGCAGGAGGCTGTGACGGCAACCTTAAAGCCCTGTCAAAGCTTGTTGAGGGTATGCCTTACGAAGAAGTAATTGAAAAGCTATCCGGAATTCAATGCGGCATAAAAGGTACTTCTTGCGCCGATCAGCTTACAAAAGCAATCAAAAAAGCCGTTGAAAACGCATAGCGGGGTGCCAAGATGAGTGATTTCTTGTTTAAAAAATTTGTCAAAGACTTTGAAAATGTCAAAGACCCAAAAGTAAGAGACGCTTACGGCAAGTTGGCAGGAATAGTAGGCATAATTTCCAACGGTATTTTATGCGCAATGAAAATTATAATAGGGCTTATTTCCGGCAGTATCGCAATAGTAGCCGACGGTGTCAACAATCTGGCAGACGCATCTTCTTCAATAATCACACTGATAGGATTTAAGCTGTCTGCCCTGCCCGAAGATGAAGAACACCCTTACGGTCATGCCAGAATAGAGTATCTGGCAGGCACGGCAGTTTCAATAATGATAATACTGGTTGGAGTGGAGCTTGGAAAAAGTTCAGTAGATAAAATATTACACCCTGAAGCCCTTGATTTCAGCCCAATAGTCGTTATAGTTTTGCTGCTTGCAATAGCCGTAAAAATATGGCAAGCTTTGTTCAATATCAAAGCCGGCAAAAAAATAGACAGCCTGGCTCTGATTGCTACAGGCGCAGACAGCAGGAACGATGTAATTTCCACAGTTGTTGTTCTTATCGGAATTCTTATCGGTCATTTTTCAGGACTTCAATTGGACGGATACTTCGGAATAGCAGTTGCTCTGTTCATACTCTGGTCAGGAATAAGTCTTGTCAAAGAAACTGTCAGCCCGCTCCTCGGAGAAGCTCCCGACCCTGACCTTGTAAAAAGTATAGAGGACATGGCGTTTTCTTTCGACGGAGTATTGGGAATACACGACTTGGTTGTACACAATTACGGTCCGGGCAAAATATTTGCTTCAATACATATAGAAGTAGACTCACAAGTAGATGTAATGATAAGCCATGACCTTGTGGATAATATAGAAAAGTCAATCAGCCGTGATTTGAACATACTTTTAACCGCACACATGGACCCCGTAAACATTTCAGACCCTCGCCGAGAGCCGCTGAAAGAAATAATAGAAAACACAATTTCAAGTATCGACGGTGCTTTAAGCTTCCACGATCTTAGAATAATCCCCGGCAATACTCATACAAATGTAGTCTTTGATGTGGTGCTCCACCCCGAATGTCAAATTTCAAAAAACGATATTTCTTCGGCACTGATAGACGCAATCCACAAATTCGACCCGACATTTGAATGTGTTCCCGAATTTGATACAAGTTATGTAAAGTCATCCAAAATATAAGTATTGCTTTACTCTTATAAGTAATATATAATTAAAGAAAAATTTCCGATTGTTTGTTGCCTTAATAAGGCCGCGCGAAAAGGGGGGAAAGGATATGACGATATTTGGCTTTTATGTAAGTGCCGCCGTTTTCTGGCTGGGTTTGGCGGTTATATTTCTTATCATTGAAGCTCTCACCGTAGGGCTTACAACGATTTGGTTTGCCGCAGGCTCTTTCGTAGCCCTGCTGCTTTCACTGTTTGATGTTTCTGTCATAGTCCAGTTTGTTGTGTTCCTCATAGTGTCATTTTGCCTTTTGCTTTTCACAAGGAGAATCTTTGTCGATAAGCTAAAGACCGGCTCTCAAGCCACAAACACAGACGCTCTCATCGGACAAACGGCCGAGACCATAAGCGAAATCAAACCTCTTGTTACAGGTCAGGTTCGTATAAACGGGCAAGTCTGGTCAGCTGTAGGTGCAGATGATGATGCTGTTATACCTTGCGGAACACATGTGAAAATTATCGCTATAGAGGGCGTAAAACTTTTGGTTAAGCCCGAAGAAGATTAGAAAGGATTGAGATGATATGGGAATTTTTCAAATTGTAATTGTATGCCTGATTGCTGCCGTTATTATATGGCTGCTCGTTTCAAACATAAGAATAGTACCTCAGGCAAGAGCGTATGTCGTTGAAAGATTAGGTGCTTACTATGGCACATGGCAAGTTGGTCTGCACTTTAAGGTTCCTTTGATTGACAAGATTTCAAGAAAAGTTTCATTGAAAGAAAAGGTTATCGACTTTCCGCCTCAGCCTGTAATAACAAAGGATAATGTTACCATGGAAATTGACACGGTTGTATATTTCCAGATAACTGATCCTAAGCTCTACACTTACGGAGTCGAAAGTCCTATGGACGCTATAGAAAACCTGACGGCTACTACCCTCAGAAACATAATCGGTGAACTTGAACTTGATGAATCCCTCACAAGCAGGGAGCACATCAACAGCAAAATACGCATGGTTTTAGACGAAGCTACAGACCCTTGGGGAATAAAGATAAACAGAGTTGAAGTTAAAAACATAACTCCTCCTAAGGACATTCAGGTTGCAATGGAAAAACAGATGCGTGCAGAGCGAGAAAGAAGAGAAGCTATCCTTATAGCAGAAGGTGAGAAAAAATCTCAGGTTCTTATTGCAGAAGGTCAAAAGGAAGCAGCAATACTTCAGGCAGAAGCCAAAAAGCAAACTGCCATCAAGGAGGCTGAGGGTCAGTCAGCTGCAATCCTCATGATAAACCAAGCTACCGCAGACGGTCTTAAGCTAATCAAAGAAGCCGGAGCCGATGACTCCGTTATCAAGCTCAAAAGTCTTGAAGCTTTTGAAAAAGCTGCCGACGGTCAGGCAACAAAGATTATTATTCCGTCAGAAATTCAGGGGCTTGCAGGACTTGCAACCTCACTTAAAGAATTTATCAAAGAATAAGAATAATGCACTCTCAAGCCGCTTGCCGCAAATCGGCGAGCGGCTTTTTATTTACAAAACAATACATCAAAGGAGAAAATTTATGTTTTACGATCAAATTATGGAATCTGCCGAGTTTATATCAAAACACACATCCCACAAGCCTAATATCGGAATAATTTTAGGAAGCGGTCTGGGTGCATTGGTAGACATCATGGAAGATAAAGAAGTCATACCTTACACTTCTATACCACATTTCCCAAAATCTCATGTAGAGGGACATGCCGGTAATTTGGTTTTAGGAAAAATAGGAGAGCAGACAGTAATATGTATGCAAGGGAGATTCCACTACTATGAAGGTTTTGAAATGAAAGAAGTAACTTACCCTGTTTATGTAATGAAACAGCTTGGAGTCGAATCTCTCATAGTTACCAACGCATGCGGAGGAATAAATACTTCATTCGTTCCGGGCGACTTGATGCTTATAACGGATCACATAAACTTCTCTGCCCGCAACTCATTGATTGGAATAAACGACGATCGCCTCGGCCCTCGTTTCCCTGATATGACAGAAGCATACAACAAAGACCTTATGGAAAAGGCCGAAAGCGTAGGTAAAAAATTAGGTATAGATTATAAGCATGGAGTTTACACATTCTATCCCGGTCCTTGCTTTGAAACAGCTGCCGAAATCAGAGCCTTTGCCGTGCTCGGCGCTGATGCTGTGGGAATGTCAACTGTTCCTGAAACTATCGCCGCAAATTACCTCGGTATGAAAGTTCTCGGAATATCTTGCATAACAAATATGGCAACCGGCATTTCAAAGGTTAAGCACGACCATATTCAGGTTCTTAAGACTGCCGACGAGGCAAGCGCCAAGCTTTGTTCTTGGGTAAAAGCTATAGTGGAAAACTGGTAAGACATATAGCATTAAGAAAATCAAAAGACCGCCGAATTTCGGCCTATAGGACAAAAAGAGTTGGTGGTACCCTAGTCCCAATAACTAGGGTACTT
>CAJMLH010000053.1 GCA_905214195.1 uncultured bacterium | reverse complement strand
TACCCTAGTTATTGGGACTAGGGTACCACCAACTCTTTTTGTCCTATAGGCCTAATCAAATGAAATGTTACAAAATGGACAAACTTTCTCCTATAGGCTCAAATTTTCTGCCAATGCTACATCATAGGTGCAGAAAGTCATGTAGCTTGCGGGTATTTGACATGGAGCCTAACAAGAGCGTAAGTAAGCATAGAATAAATTTGCCCTATGACTAATGAATTTTATCAATATAATCAGTAGTCGGTATTGGTCCAAGGTTTTTGTTTATAGTAAAACAGTGAGTCAAGCAAAGTTTCAAACGAAGGGTCGCTTAGCTTGATATTGCCCAGACGCACCAACGATGACAGCCGACAGCTTCCCATGAAAAGTGCCGAGATATCAGAAAGATTACATTCGATGCGCACATCGCATGGGGAATTGGAATCTGCTACAGACCAACATGAAGTGTGTTCATCTTTAGGCATGAATTTCACAGCGAAACTTTTTGAAAGATGGGACAGTTCATCATAATAGTCAAACCCTACTGTAATATTTGACAGAGGGAACCGTCTGTAGTCGGTAATTGAGACAAAGTTATCTAAATCCACGATTTTATACATAGTTCCCACAGCGGAAATATTTGTTTGGAGAAATCCAAAATCGATATAATTGCCGCTTATATCTTGAGCACTCGGAAGTATGTGATAGAAATCTTCTTCCCCTGTGCGAATAACTATCGTCTGAGCTAAATCTGCTTGGTTTCTGAAAAAGCCCAGCATAGATTTAAGGACTTCAGGCTCAAGATATACGAGTTCCTTTACTTCTATCCTGTTTAGAGTGTAATTTACATCACTTTCAGAAACGAATGTGTAGATTGCATATCCTTTAAGCTTACCGTCTTGGAAGTATCCTATTCTCTTTGATTGATCATCTGCAAACATGTCTCTTATTTCGTCTTCAAATTTAACTACCATTCCGTGGTTGACGGAGGCGAAAGCCTTTTGACATTCAAGCATTTGAGCAGTATCATCCGAATTGAGAAATTTAATACATGAAATATCTTTAAATGTAGGGAGATTTACTGTAGGAATCCTGTATTCATCAAGTCTGCTGCCATATCCGTATCCCATATTTCTGTAGAAATCTATTCTGAAAGGCAAAAGCATGGCGGCAGCCGCTTTCGTTTCTTTTGTATATTCTTCAAAGAAGCGAACCATATCAAGCGCCGCACCCTTTTTTCTATGCATGGGATGAACGGCAAGAGACATGAGACCTACGGAGTGCTGCATTTTGCCGAATGTATTCATGGAAAAATCAATGAGCTTCATAAGGGCGATGAATGTTCCGTTTTCAAATAGGCCTACAAAAGTTATGTTTTCATCGTTTTTCATAGAATTGATATATTTATTTTTGTATTTTGCAATTCCGTCCTCACTTAAATCTTTATATGCCGGGTAGGAATTCAGATAAATGGTGATATATTCATCTATAAGGTCAGGTGAAATGACTTTTACTTCACGATTATCTTTTCCTTTGAAATTGCAGCTTACTTTTTTGATTATATTCTTTTTCATAGGATGTACCTCCTTCCGATTTTAGTTTAAGATAGGGGTGAAAGTATGTCAAGGAGGAAAACCGATGAAATTCATAGGACATATATATACAGGATTTGAAGAAAAATTTGGTATACCAAGACAGAGCGGACTTACTGATGCAAGGGCAACTATAACTTTTGAGCCTCCATACAATGTGCCTGAAGCAGTAAGAGGATTGGAGGGATTTTCGCATATATGGATTCTTTGGGATTTTTCAATGGCTCACGACAATGAAAATGATGAGCATTGGTCGCCTACGGTGAGACCGCCGAGACTGGGAGGAAACAAGAGAGTTGGAGTATTTGCTACTCGTTCACCATTCAGACCAAATAATATAGGAATGTCATGTGTGAAGCTTGATGAAATAATTTTTGATGAGAGAGGCCCTGTTCTTAAGGTCAGAGGCGCAGATATGCTGAATAAAACGCCTATATATGATATAAAGCCTTATATACCTTATTCGGATTCAATCCCGGATGCTAAGAGCGGATTTGCCAATTCAAGGCCTGAGACTGTCGAGGTTTGCTTTGAATGTGAGATTCCCGAAAGACTGCCAAAGGAGACAAAAGCAGATATAGAAACAATACTGTCACAGGATCCGAGACCTGCATATCATACAGATTCTGAAAAAATATACGGAATGAAATACAGCGGTTTTGAAATAAAATTTAAAGGGAACGGCAGAAAAATTACTGTATGTGATATTTCATTTTGACAGTTCATATGGTAAAATTTATTTCAGGCAGAAATTGTAAAACGGAGGGGTTATGGAACAGAAATATCTTGAAGAACTTATAAGACCATTAAAAGGAAAAATCGGGTTTTATTATGAAAATATGTCGGACGGACAGAAACTCACATATAACAGCCGTGAGGTATTTACTGCGGCAAGCATTATAAAAGTTCCACTGTTCATGTATATAGCAAAATTGGCAGACGAGGGGAAACTAAGCTGGACTCAGGAAGTTTTAGTTAAGGATGAAGATAAAAAACCAAGCTGCGGAGCATTGCTTTCCATGTCCGGCGATTTAAAAGTAGATATAGAAAGTCTTTGCAAATTGATGATAACTTTAAGTGACAATACTGCCACCAATATGCTTATAAGAACGGTGGGAATAGAAAATCTGGAGCAGGGATTTAGAGAAATGGGTCTGGTTAAGACCCGAATTCAGAGAGAATTGTTTGATGAAAA
Source organism: uncultured bacterium (assembly GCA_905214195.1). Taxonomy (GTDB): domain Bacteria; phylum Bacillota; class Clostridia; order Peptostreptococcales; family Anaerovoracaceae; genus Fimisoma. The sequence goes on along the minus strand of CAJMLH010000053.1, from coordinate 4,694 downwards.
TGCTTTTGCTTTAGGAATGGATAATTATATATGTCCCGAAGAAATTGCTATGCTTCTTAAGCAGGTATACAGCAGAAAATTTGTAAGCGCTGAGATTTCCGAAAAGATAGAAAACACTATGCTTTTGCAGCAGATAAGGCATAAGATACCGGGTTACATAGGAAGAAAGAAAAAGATAGCAAACAAGACAGGGGAGGACTCCGGAACAACCCATGACGCTGCTATAGTGTTTGCACAGAAGCCGTTCGTTCTTGTTATTACATCAAACGATACTGATGTACCGCAAACCGAGAGGTTCATAAGAGAAGTGGCTTTACAGCTGTATATGGAAAATGGAGAGGGAGAATAAAAATATTGGATTTAAATGACGGAATAAATTATATAAAACTTGATAAAAAAGCAAAGGGATGTATGCGGGTAAACGCAGCTTTTATATGGATTATTCTTGCTTCTGCGGCAACGGTGTCCATGGTTATATTCTGGGACGGCGGAATTGTAAGAAACCTTGTGATTGCAGCATGTTGGATATGGGCGACAGTTTATGTAATCGCAGTACCTACAGTGAGATACGAAAGATATCGTTATTGTATAGATAATGAGTCTATAAGGGTAATAGAGGGTTTTATGTGGATAAGCGAGCAAGTTGTCCCTATAGAAAGACTTCATAAAATATCAAAGACTCAGGGGCCTGTAGCAAGAATGTTCGGACTTTCAACGGTCAAGGTTACTACGGCGGGTGGTGATGTAGACATAAAATTTCTTATAGATGATAAAGCTGATGAAATTTCAGAGGCTCTCAAGCAGAAGATAAATGCCATTTCTGTTATGGAAAGGAATGAAATTTGATGGAAAACATGAAGTTAAGATGTCATCCGTCTATAATATTTGAAAGTATATGGCAGTTTTGGATTGTAATAGCCCTTATGTTAATTCAGCAGGCAGAGAGTGTCGTTGAAGTTGTCAGAAATATCGGTACCGACGGAATCATGCAGGTGATGAGAGATGGAGGAATATGGGTGTTGATAGGCATATTAGCTGTTACTGCCGTTATTTTGACTATCCAGTTTATCAAATGGAAGAAGACTTGGATAATGCTTGAAGATAATCTTGTAATAATAGAAAGAAACACTCTTAAGCGCTATAAAAATACTATTGCAGTAGAGAATATTTCGGCTGTAAATATGGAGAGAAATATTTTTGAAAGACTTGTAGGAACTTATAAGATAAAGATGGATACAAGCAGTATGACTACTGCCGCAACAACTGATGTGTCAATAGTTTTGAAAGAAAAAGAAGCTGTTTTATTCAGAAAGTCCGTACTTGAAAAGATAGCAAAGGTTAAAGGTTTATCTGAAACAAAAAATACAAGTAATTTTAACCTCGAATCTGTTAATTCTGAGGCAGTATCACCTGAAACTCATCCGGACAGGCTTTTTGATGAGACAGAAGCAGGGCGAAAGGTATTTCACAGCAGCAAGAAAGATATGGTAATGCATGCGTTATATACCTTGCCTGTTATCAGCCTTTTGACGGCCGTTACAGGTATAGCCGCAGGGGCATGGTATATAGCTTCATTTGGCTTTATGGAATTTATAGAAAATGCATTAGGCGGATTTATTGCAGTATTGATTATGGTTGTTTCTGCAATTTACAATCTTGTTAAGATATTTATTACATATTATGATTTCACAGTTTACAGAGACGGTAGAGATCTTCATGTAAGATGCGGTTTGCTTAAACTTAAGAGTTATACTATTCCTGTAGACAAGATAACAGCAGTGGAGATAGAACAGCCGCTTATATCAAGAATATGCGGAAGATATAGTGCAAAAGTTGTTACAGTAGGCGTCGGAGATGAGGAGGGCGAGAGTTCCAATATAACTATGTCTTTGACCGGAGATGAAATAAGCGATCAGATGTCTGAGCTTATTCCGGAATACGAATGGGCAATGGCGTGCGATATTAAAAAAGAAGAACGCATCGGCGTAGGTATAAGGATGATAAAATCCATTAAATGGCATATTTTGTCGGCAGCCGCTGTTTTTATATTGATTTTCGTGGTAGAATTACCGTTGTGGATAGCGATTTTGGCACCTGCGGCAGTAGATTTGATTATAAATGTTCTTTATATCCTTTCTCATAAGGCGGCAGGTTATGATATCAAAGAAGAGGGACTTATTGTCTCATCAGGCTATCTTACAAAGACTTATACAATATGTACTTATAGAAAAATGCAGGTTCTCATAATGAACTATCATCCTGTCGCTGCAAAGCAGGATGTAGGTGACGGTGTTGTAATGTTGCTTAATTCAGCGTCATCAATTCCGTATATTAAGAGGGAACAAGCATTTGAAATATCAAAACGCATTATAAGAGGAGGAAGAAAATGAGAAAAATCGTAGCAACAACAAAAGCTCCGGCAGCAATCGGTCCATATGCACAGGCCAACATCTTGGGAAATTTAGTTTTTACATCAGGCCAGATTCCGTTGATTCCTGAAACGGGAGCAATCGTTGAAGGTGGTATCGAGGAGCAGACTAAGCAGGTATTTGCAAACCTTAAAGCAATTCTTGAAGAAGCAGGTTCAGGACTGGACAAGGTTATAAAGACTACTTGTTTCCTTAAAGACATGAACGATTTTGCAACTGTAAATGAAATTTACGGAGGATATTTTGAAGGCGATTATCCTTCAAGATCTGCCATCGAAATCGCAAGACTTCCTAAGGATTGTCTGATTGAAATCGAAGCTATAGCTTATATCTAAAATAAAAAATTACGGCATAAACAGCGGCGAGAATACTGTGGAAAGAAGCTTACAGGCTCGCCGCTGTGTGCGAACAAATCAGAAATAGTTTATTAAAGGAAAAAATATGAAAGAAAAGAATTTTCATCGTTCGCTCTTTAGCATTTTTATATCATATTTCGGAGCTCATAAAAAATTATTTCTTATAGATATGAGCTGCGCTTTTTTAGTATCGGTTATAGATATTGCATTTCCGTTGGTCAGTAGGTTTGCCATGTACGATCTTCTTCCGGGAAACTTATATCGAACATTTTTTACGGTGATGGTGATAATGGCCATGGCATTCGGACTTAGAGCAGTGTTTTATTATATAATAACCTTTTTGGGTCATAAGTTCGGAATATGTGTTGAGGCCGATATAAGAGAAGACTTATATCAGCATTTTCAAGAATTGGACTTTGATTTTTTTGATAAAAACAGAACAGGGAAGCTGATGAACAGGCTTACCGGCGATTTGTTTGAAATTACGGAATTGGCCCATCACGGACCTGAGGACTTACTGATTTCAGCAGCTACAATAATAGGAGCGCTGATTGTAATGTTTGCAGTTGAGTGGAAGTTGGCGCTTTTGGTTCTGATAATGATACCTTTGTTCCTGCTTGTTGTTATACTTTGCAGAAAAAGCATGGTAAGCTCTTCCGGAAAGGTTAAGCAAAAGATGGCGGATATCAATGCCGATATTGAATCAACCATTTCAGGAATGAAAACATCAAAGGCTTTCGACAACATGGATGTAGACTATAGGCGTTTTGAAAAATCCAATGAGACATACAAAAATTCTAAAAACGATTATTATAAGGCTATGGGAAGATTTAACGCATCTCTGGAATTCTGTATGTGTATGCTTCAGGTTGCAGTTATTGCTTTCGGCGGGTGGCTTATCATGGAAGGAAGCATTAACTATATAGACCTCATAACCTTTACATTATATATAACCACATTTATAACTCCTATAAGAAAACTTGCTACTCTTGCAGAAATATTTACAAACGGAGTGGCAGGCCTTAAGAGATTTGCGGAGATAATGAGAATAGAGCCGAGTATCAAAGAAGCCAAGAACCCAATAAATCTTAGGGATGTCAAGGGAGAAATAGACCTTAATGATGTGGAATTCGGGTATGCCGGCGGACAGGATGTTTTAAAAGGTGTATCTCTTAATATTAAAGCAGGTGAATGTGTAGCAATAGTAGGACCATCGGGTGGGGGCAAAACTACCATGTGTCAACTGATTCCTCGTTTTTATGATGTGGATGGAGGTGCTATCACAATAGATGGCAATGATATAAGAAATATTTCCAAAAGTTCTCTCAGAAGCAATATAGGAATAGTACAGCAGGATGTTTTTCTTTTTGCTGCGACGATATTTGAAAATATAAGGTACGGCAGGCCTGAGGCAACTTTTGAAGAAGTTGTGGAAGCTGCCAAAAAGGCGGAAATATACGATGATATAATGGACATGAAAGACGGCTTTGATACATATGTGGGAGAGAGGGGAACTCTGCTGTCCGGCGGCCAGAAGCAGAGAATTTCAATAGCAAGAATTTTTCTTAAAAATCCGCCCATACTCATATTGGACGAGGCAACTTCTGCATTGGACAGCATAACTGAACAGCAGATACAAAAATCTTTCGGCCAGCTTTCGGTGGGAAGAACTACGCTGATAATTGCACATAGGCTGGCTACTATAAGGGATGCCGATAGAATAGTTCTTGTTGAAGACGGAGAAATAAAAGAGACGGGAAGTCATGAGGAACTGCTTGCCAAAAAAGGCAAATATGCTCGCCTTTATGAGGCACAGGCTTTTCAGGAATAACTTGCGGCTATACGGAAGTATATGGTATAATGAACGCAAAAGATTTATATGGTTTGCCGCACGGCGAAAGGAAGCGTT
>CAJMLH010000052.1 GCA_905214195.1 uncultured bacterium | reverse complement strand
GTTACAGATTCGCAAAATGTGGAGTACCTTTAGGGTAGGGTAAATACAGGATCGTTTTAGATGTCGGTAACATTTTGGATGAAAAAATTTCAATTATGTGATATAATATTATAACTATCTATACCTTTTTACAGATTAGATTATCACAAAACCAACACTAAAGAAAGACAGATAAATGTTAAAATAATAATAAGTCTGTTTTTATAAGCTGATTACAGACTGAGGAGAGAGTTATGACAGCAATGAAGCTTGAAGATTTCATGTCATCCTATATACCTGTACCTGTATGCGTAATAAATAAAAAGGGAAAAGTCGTATGTGCAGGTGAAAAGATAGGAGAAGTATTTTTATACGATGATATAGTAGATGCAGATATTTTTGCTCTTACAGGAATAAGAGTTTCCGAACTTTATGATGCAGCCGAAACGGAATCACATCCCATACTGAAAAGAAACGACAAAAAATTCAAACTCATATGTCATAAAGTAAGCCAAGAGGAAGACAGTAATTTGGCAATCCTTTTCAGTGATGTTACTAATATGGAAGAGCTGAAAGTAAAATATAATAACGAGAAGCTTTGCATTGCCAAAATTCAGATAGATAACTATGATGAGCTTATTTCAAATACTCAAGTTGAGTATAGAATTTCACTTCCCAATGAAATAGATAAAATCATCAGGAAGTGGGCAGAAAAGATATATGCTTCAGTCAACATGATGGGAGATGATTCTTACATTGCCACATTTGAACAGCAATACTTAAACACATTGATATTGTCTAAGTTCGATATACTTGATGAAGTCAGAAGTATAGAAACAGCCGCAGATTTTCCTGTAAGTTTGAGTATCGGAGTAGGTGCCGGAGGAAAGACTCCTGTGCAGACAGAAGAATATGCAGATGCAGCTTTGGATCTTGCCTTGGGTAGAGGTGGAGATCAGGCGGTGCTTAAGAGAAATATAAAAATAGACTATTTCGGTGGTAAACTCCAGACTGTGGAAAAGAGAAACAAAGGTAAGTCAAGGATTGTCGGTCATGCATTGAGGCAGCTTATAGATCAGTCAAAGAAGATTTTTATTATGGGACATGCAAACCCTGATATGGACTGTTTCGGAGCCTCTTTGGGAATTCAGAGACTGTGTGCTATTTGCGACAGAGAACCTTATATAGTTATAGATAATTACAAGGAGCCTTTGCAAGCGATATTTAAACAGGCAAAAGACAGTGACAGTTATAAGTTTATTTCAAGTGAAAAAGCGAAAAACATTGCTGATAATGACAGCCTTGTGATGATTATGGATACTCACCGTCCAAGCATGGTTCAGTGTCCGGAACTCTTGGAAATATGCGAGAGAAAGGTAGTAATAGACCATCATCGAAGAGTTGAAGATTTTATAGAAAATCCTGTGCTGGCATATATGGAATCGTATGCATCATCGACAAGTGAACTGGTAGCAGAGATTCTTCAATATATGACCGGGAAAAAGGCACTTACAAAACTCGAAGCAGAAGCATTGCTTGCGGGCATAACCGTGGATACAAACGGGTTTGCGGTTAAGACGGGAGTCCGTACTTTTGAAGCCGCAGCATGGCTTAGAAGACAAGGGGCAGACCCGACAGAGGTAAGCAGGTTTTTCCAAGAGGAAAAAGAAAGCTTCATGATAAAAGCACATGCATTAGCTGATGCTAAAAGTCATGAAAACGGTATAATGACGGCAATATGCAATAAGAAACATTCTGATGAACAGGTAATATGTGCTCAGGTTGCAGACCAGCTTTTGACTCTTAGAGGAACGAGAGCAAGTTTTGTTGCCGGCATAAACAACGAGGGCAAAACTGTAATAAGTGCCAGATCTTTGGGTCAAGTCAATGTTCAGATAATAATGGAAAAATTTAACGGCGGAGGACATTTGACAACAGCCGCCGCACAAGTTGATATAAGCCCTGAGGAGGCAATAAGCGAAATACTTAAGTTTATGGAGGAAAAAGAATGATAGTCATTTTAAATAAAGATGTAAAAGGAACAGGAAAAGCGGGAGATGTAGTGAAAGTAAGCGACGGATATGCCAGAAACATGCTGATTCCAAAGGGACTTGCTACAGAGGCTACACAAGGAAACATAAGACATCTGGAAAAAAAGAAAGCAATAGAGGCTGAAAGAAAAGCGGAAGAAAAGGCTGAAGCAAAAGAGATGGCTAAAAAGATAAGCGAACTTTCAGTAAATATAAAGACAAAAGCCGGCGAGGGTGGGAAGATATTCGGTTCAATAACCTCAAAGGATATTTCAGACGCATTGAAAAAACAACATAACATAGATGTAGATAAGAAAAAGATCCAGTTGTCTTCACCTATAAAGCAGACAGGTGAAGTATCGGTTGAAATTAAGCTCTATTTTGAAGTAAGTGCTAAACTTACCGTAAAGATAGAAGCAGAGTAGAATGAATTTGTAATTGACGCATTAGGAGAAAATCATGGAAAGAATTCCTCCGCATAACGAAGAGGCAGAGAGATCTGCCTTGGGAGCAGTTATGCTCAATAAAGAAGCCCTTTTGGATGTAGCAGAAGAAGTAAAACCGGAAGACTTTTATAACGAGAGCCATAAAGAGATATTTGATGCAATAATGACTCTTTACAGAGAAAATGTTGCTGTAGATATGCTGACGGTATGTGAAGAACTCAGCAGAAGAAAAGCACTTGATATGGTAGGAGGCAGGGCGTACATCGCCACTTTGACAGCAGAGGTGCCGTCAACGGCCAATGCCGGAGAGTATGCAAAAATAGTTTCGGAAAAGGCTATGCTTCGGAGGCTTATAACGGCAGCGGAAGATATAACCGTAAAAGGATATGACGATAAAATGGCAGCCGAAGATTTGCTGGATTATGCGGAAGGAGATATTTTTCGTATAGCGCAGAAGAGGCAGAGAAACGATTATGCAAAAATTCAGGATGTTTTGATGAAAAACCTGAAAATCATAGATGAGGCTGTACAAAATAAAGGCAAGGTAATAGGACTTCCAACAGGATTTAAAGAACTTGATGAGAAGACATCCGGACTTCATCCGTCTGATCTTATAATCGTGGCTGCTCGTCCCGGAATGGGAAAAACAGCATTCGCATTGAATATAGCACAGCAGAGTGCAGTAAAATCAGGCGCATCGGTAATGATATTCAGCCTTGAAATGTCTCAGGAGCAATTAGGTCAAAGACTTATAGCTATGCAGGCAAGAGTGGAATCTGAAAAATTAAAGAAAGGCACGCTTGATTTAAAAGATTGGGATAGAATAAATTACGCTCTTAATGAACTTAACAATACAAAAATTGTAATAGATGATACTCCGGGCATTTCAATAATGGAAATGCGTAACAAATGCAGAAGACTTAAGGCAGAGCAGGGGCTTGACCTTATAGTGGTAGACTATTTGCAGTTGATGACTTTTGATGGCAGAGCCGATAGCAGGCAGCAGGAGATAAGTGCTCTTTCAAGACATTTAAAACTTCTTGCAAGAGAAATGAACTGTCCCGTTATAGTTCTCTCGCAGCTTTCCAGAGCACCGGAGCTGAGGCAGGACAAAAGACCTATGCTGTCCGACTTAAGAGAATCGGGTTCCATAGAGCAGGATGCGGACATCGTTATGTTTTTGTACAGAGATGATTATTATAATGAAGATACAGAAAAACCCGGTGTCTGTGAAATAAATTTAGCTAAGCACAGAAGCGGACCGACAGATAGAATTGAACTGACATGGGTTGCAAGGTATACCAAGTTCAGTGATAAAGCATTATAATTGAGTTGATAGGAGGAAAAGCATATGATAACAAAAGATATGACGATATTTGAAATCCTCGAAATGGGAGAAGAATATGAGAAAATCTTCCAAAAATACATGCTTACATGTGCCGGATGTCCGGGAGGTGCAGCAGAAACACTGGAACAAGCTGCTTCGGGACATGGAGTCAACCTTGAAAAACTCTTAAAGGATTTAAACGGAGTTTGAAATAATGGGTTTTAAGAGAGAAACAATAAAAGACTTTTATCTTCTTGCGACCGATGTGGAAAACATTTTTATAAATGAATATATGCCGGTAGCGCCGGGAGATTTTGTTAAAGTATATCTTTACGGCTTACTTTACAGTCAAAATGGGATTAAAATGACATGCGAACAGATGGCAGGTCAGCTTTCCATGAGTAAAGAAAAGTTTGACGAGGCTTGGAACTATTGGGTTTCCATGGGAATTGTCGAAAAAATATATTCAAATGAAAAATCAGGAGAATATGATATAGTTTTCAAACAGATGAGATCAATGATGTACAGTACATCATCCGGACAGAGTGACAGCATCGGCAGAGAAATATCTTTATCATCCAAAGAAGATAGTAGAATTGGTGCAGATGCAGATAAAAATCTTTGCAACGGCAATCTTAAAGAACTGCTTATAAATATAGAGAAAATAAAGGGCAGAAGCTTATCAACATCAGAGATAAAAGAAATCTTTTCTCTGGTAGAAGATGATAAGGTTACCGGAGAAATAATTTTAGGCGCAATGGAATATTGTACCGAAAAAGGGAAAACAGGTATAAATTACATAGCGAAAGTTGCAAGAGAGTGGTTCAAAGAGGGTCTTAGGACAGAAGAGGATATAAAGGCAAGATTTGCCGATATTGATGAGAGAATGGCAATATATAAGCGTATTCTTAAAACTCTCGGTTTGAACAGAGGTATTACAGAAGCAGAGAAAGAAATGGTTGACGGTTGGATTGACGACATGAAATTCAACATAGACAAGATTCTTGAAGCTTGTAATAGAGCCTCTTTCATTTCCAGTCCTAACCTACGATATGTGAATAGAGTATTGCTTAACTGGTATGAAGAAGCAAAAATCAGTGGACGCAATGTTAACAGCAAAGGCGGAGTTACTCAGGCGGTTCTAAATAAATATTATGAATATTTAAGAAAAAAGAAGCAGGATGAAGCCGAGGCAAGACGGGCAGAAGTTTATAATAAAATTCCTCGCATAGAAGAATTGGATAAAGAAATGATTGAGCTTGGACAGAGACTTTCAAGAGTAGTTCTTGAGGGAAACCCGGCAAAGCTTAAAGAAATAAAAAGACTTATGAAGTTATTGGAAGAAGAGAGAAATGTACTCTTGACAGAAAATAATTATCGTGAAGATTACACAGACATAAAATATGCATGCGACAAGTGCAGTGATACAGGAATAACAGAAGACGGACAGCGTTGTTCATGTATCAAAGAAAGAATGGGAGAAGCAGAATTATGGCAAAATTCGACTTTATTAAAAAAATAAAGAAAAAGGAGGTCGACAAAGATCAAAACGAAAAAACGGCTTTGGAAAATAAACCTGAAAAGGAAGAGAAGAAAGAAAAAAACAAACTTTTCACCTTTATATGGGAAAATGCAGGTAGCTTAATAGAAGTTTTAGATGAAATCCTTGAAGAAGTTGCCGAAATTGCTGAAGACGGATTCTATGCAATTATGAATCTTGGGGCTTCTCTGATAGATTTTTATGACAGAAGCTCTGCTGTAGTAGAATGGTTTATACTTAAAACATTCGTATTGATGGGCAGAAAACAGCATGATTTAAGAATAAGAGCCATAAAAAACAAGGGCGAAATAATTAAAAATGCAATTATACTTATGTCGGGCGTTATATGCATAGCACTTGCAATTGCTTTAACGACGGGATATCAATATTCATATAACGGACGACCTTTGGGAATCGTAAGGGAACAAAAGGATGTATTGGAAATTCTTGAATTGGCAAGTGAAGAACTTTCTCAAGAATACGGATCTAATATAACGATTGATCCTGCTAAGGATATAACCTTTAAGAGAATCGTATCTTACGGAAAATCAGTGGATACAGAAGATGATGTTTTAAGAAGACTGACATATATGGGTGAAATAAATGCCAGCGCCAGCGCCATTATAGTAGACGGTGAAACAAAAGTAATTGTAGAAAACGAAAAAATAGCAGAGCAGGTGCTTCAGGATATTAAGGATATGTTCATAACCGATGATGAAACCACGGAATATGAGCATATAGGCTTTGTTGAAGATGTGGAAATAAAGAATATAAGCACAAAACTTCCTAACATAAGCAACAGAAGCGCTGCTGTTGAAAAATTGAAAAACGGCGGTCAGAAAGCAGCCGAATATGTGGTGCAAGAAGGGGACAGCATGTATGGAATCTGTGAAAAGCTTGGAGTTACTATAGACGAGCTTGCACAGATGAATCCGGGTCTTACTATGGAGTCTATGCTGCATATAGGAGACAGTATAATTATAGAAAGAGCGGTTCCTCTGCTCACCTTTGAAACAATTGAAGTATCAACATTTGCAGAAGCAGTTCCGTTTGAGACCGAATACAGAGATTCGAGTTATTATTACAAAGGCGAAGAGGTTACAAGTGTAGAAGGTCAAGACGGAAGAGCAAGTGTGACGGCAAGGTTGACAAAACACAACGGGGAAGTAGTTGCTCGTGAAGACATTGAACGAGAAGTAATAGTACAGCCTGTAAATAAAGTAATATTAAAGGGAACAAAGATTAAACCTCCTACGGTGGGAACCGGAAGCTTTATAAGGCCGGTAAATGTTCCTATATCATCAAGATACGGATACAGATGGGGCCGCAGACATCTTGGTGATGACTATGCGGCGGCTGTAGGAACACCAATCAAGGCTTCTGACGGAGGTACAGTAGTTACTGCGGGATGGTATTACGGATATGGACTTACTGTAATAATCAACCATGGAGGCGGTGTAAAAACTTTGTATGGACATTGCAGCAGACTTAATGTATCTGTAGGCGATAAGGTATTCCAGGGTCAGAACATAGCAGCAGTGGGCAATACCGGAAATAGTACGGGCCCGCACTGTCATTTTGAGATAATAGTCAATGGAAGCCATGTAGATCCGTCACTTTATGTTTAAAAGATAACGCAGGTCGGTTCTTAACCGGTCTGCGTTTCCATATACTTTAGAGAACTCTTTTTTGGAGGTGGAGTATATGGATAATCATTATATTACTCTTGAAAACAGAGAGAAAATGACAATAAGTCAGGTCATAGATGTTGATGCTTTTGATGAAGACAATCTGTGGGCAAATTTGAAAGATGGCGGGATAGAAATCGCCGGAGAAAAGCTGAATATTGAAAAACTTGATCTTCAGGAAGGAATATTGATTGTTAGCGGCAAAATATGCTCTTTCAGTTACAGCGACAAGAAACAAAAGGAAAGAAAATCCGTTTTGGGAATTTTTAGGAAACGCCATGACTGACCTGATATATGAGCAGGTAGAAACCATTATTGTTATGGGTTACTGCGGCATGACATCGGGACTTGTTGCAGATGTATTCAGACTTTTTATCAAACGGTTTATCAAACAAAATCCGATATTAAGGGCAATGTTAAAAATTTTTTGCTGCATTATAATTGCTTTTATGATAGGAGACTTTATATTTTATTGTCAAAACGGAAAGCTTACTTTTTTAGGACTGGCAGCGTTTGCCACAGGGCTTTTATTGTGGAGAAAATTTTTTTGTGATATAATTTATAAACCGTAAATTGCAATAAATCAAAATATAAAATATAGGTAAAAGGTATGAGCAAAAAGGGGCAAAGACTTAGGGAATTTGAAAAAAACAACAGAGATTTCAGCTTCCACGATTCTCAGAGAGAGAGACGGGAAAGACATCAGGCAATAAAAGAAAG
>CAJMLH010000051.1 GCA_905214195.1 uncultured bacterium | reverse complement strand
AAAAGCCCGGCTCATACGAGAGCAAGGGCTTTTGTCTACAGTCTGAAATGCCGGAGAATAAATCTCCGGCATTTATTTATATATCTCTGTATCTTTATTTTGAAAGCGCATATTTTACAGCATATCTTTCAAATTCTTCCTTAAAGTTCTGACTGTATCTCTTAGTCTCACGCATTGACTCATGAATATTCATATCTGCGGCTTCAAGTATGCAGCCTGCAATATTTGAACAGTGGTCTGCACACCTTTCCAGATTGGTCAGCAAATCCGACCATACAAAACCTGCGTCTATAGAACACTCTTGCTGCTGGAGGCGAAGAATATGTCTCGTTCTCATCTGTTCTTTAAGACCGTCTATAACTTCTTCCAAAGGTTCGACTGTTTCGGCCGCTTTTATATCATTATCAAGGAATGCCTTAAGTGCCAAATCCAATATTTCGCTTACAGCTCCTGTCAAAACCGAAAGTTCTTTCATAGCTGACTCAGTAAACTCAAGTTCCTTGGAATGAAGTTCTTCGGCAGATTCCATCACATTTACTGCATGATCCGATATTCGTTCAAAATCCCCTATCATCTTAAGAAGTTTGGCCGCCTCAGCACTGTCTGCTTCGCTTACTTGACTGCTGCTGAGTTTTACAAGGTATGTTCCCAGTATGTCTTCATAATGGTCACTCTTATCTTCTTTCTCTTTAACTTGTTCATTTAAGTCGTTGCTGTATTCAACCAAGCCTTTCATACTGTCTTTAATGGCACTGACAGAAATCTCAGCCATTTCGGAAGCAACAATATGGCAGCTTTCCAAAGCAAGAGGAGGCGTAGCAAGTAATCTCTCGTCAAGTTCAACTTCCTCATCTTTTTTCTTATCATCAGGAACAACTCTGTCTGCTACTTTTTCAAGAATACCTGACATAGGCAGCAACACGGCTGTGCACAATACATTGAATGCAGAATGGGCTACTGCTATTCCCACAAGAGACGCCGGTGCATCCAAAAATGCAGGACTAAAGACAGCTTTTATTACACAGAAAATTATCAATCCCACTGCTGTTCCTATAACATTAAATGCAAGATGCACTATTGCCGCACGCTTTGCATTTTTGTTTGCACCTACGCACGAAAGCATTGCTGTAACACATGTACCTATATTCTGACCCATTATTATAGGAATTGCAGCTCCGTAAGACACTTGCCCCGTTACGGCAAGAGCCTGCAAAATACCTACGGATGCAGAACTGGACTGAATTATTGCAGTCAGTACCGTTCCCACAACAACACCTAATATAGGGTTCTTAAACATTATGAACATATTTTTGAAAGCTTCTACTTCGCTTAATCCCGAAACAGCGGCAGACATCGTATCCATTCCGAACATAAGCGTAGCAAATCCGAGCAGTATCATTCCTGTGTCCTTTTTCTTGCTGTCATTGAGGAACATATAGAAGATTATTCCTATCAGAGCCAACACCGGAGTAAAGGATGTCGGCTTCAAAAGCTGTACGAAGATATTGCCGCTTTCGATTCCGCTCAAGCTCAGAAGCCATGCTGTCACGGTGGTTCCCACATTGGCTCCCATAATGACATTGATTGCCTGCTTAAGGTTCATAAGACCCGAGTTTACAAAGCCTACTACCATTACTGTCGTTGCAGATGAGCTCTGTATTATCCCTGTTACCACAAGTCCTGTAAGAAATCCCTTCATCTTGCTTGTTGTGAGTTTGCCTAAAAGCGTCCTCAGAGTGCCTCCCGCACGGCGTTCAAGTGCTTGTCCCATCACATTCATTCCGAACAGGAAGAGACACAAACCGCCTATCAAAGATAGAAGATCAAAAATGTCCATAAATCAATTCCTTTCAACAAATCATTTTACTTTAATAAATATCGTGTTTCAAATCCTTAAATACTTTATCAAATTTACATCAAATTTACTATATGTTAATTGTAAAATCTTTGTAAAGTCCCGTAAAACTCTTTAAATCGAAACATTTTTTTAGCATTTTTCTTCTACTTCGAACGAAAAACCGCCCATATTAAATGGGCGGCTCTAAAACCTTAATTGAATATTCAATTATTTCAGAACTACTGTAGCTCCTACTTCTTCAAGCTGAGTCTTGATTGCTTCAGCTTCTGCCTTTTCGATTCCTTCCTTAACATTTGAAGGTGCTCCGTCTACCAGTTCCTTAGCTTCCTTAAGACCAAGACCTGTAAGTTCTCTTACAGCTTTGATAACCTTAATCTTTTCTCCGCCTGCTGCTTCCAGAACTACTGTGAATTCAGTCTGTTCTTCAACTGCTGCTGCACCTGCTGCTGCACCTGCAACTGCTACAGGAGCTGCTGCTGATACGCCGAATTCTTCTTCACAAGCTTTAACTAATTCATTTAATTCTAAAACTGTCATAGCCTTTATAGCTTCTATTATCTGTTCCTTGTTCATTTTATATTCTCCTTTATAAATTTCTTTTTTATTAAGTTTAAAAGATTATTATTGTGTCAGCTTATGCTTCTGCCTCTGCTTTGGCATCTGCAATAGCCTGGAATGTTCTTACTGCCTTGCTTACAGGTGACTGAATGCTTCCCATGAACTTAGCAATGAGAACTTCTCTTGACGGAATATCTGCTATAGCCTGAATACCGTCTTTATCAAATACGGTTCCCTCAACTACACCTGCTTTGAATTCCATCTTCTTATATTCTTTAATTACTTCGTTTAAAACTCTTGCAGGAGCAGTTGCATCTTCTTTGCTGATAGCGATCGCACTTGGTCCTTCAAGTACATCTGCAAGGCCTGCAAATTCAGTTCCTTCAATAGCTCTCTTAACAAGAGTATTCTTGTAAACTGTATAGTCTACATTAGCTTCACGAAGTTTCTTTCTCATAGCGTCAGCCTGCGCAACTGTGATTCCCATGTAGTCGATAACTACTGCGGACTGTGCGCCGTCTAACTTTTCTTTTATTTCTTCAATAATGACTTGTTTAGCTTTTTGAGCTTCTACTGACATATTTTCTGTTACTCCTTTCTTGCTTCCTTATGGGAAGCAGAATCGGTACTCCATAAAAAAGCCTTGTCCGCATAGACAGACAAGGCCAATATTTTTTATATTGTACCTCGGCGAGAAATTAAGCTTTCGCACTCGCTGTCTACGGTTTAAATTTCGTATTTACTTTAGTTCTGTTCAGATTCACAAAGTGAGTCTCTATAATTTTTCCTTAAGGATTACTACCGTTATAATGGAAAAATTATTAGAACTGAATTGTAGCAGGGTTAACCTTTACTCCGGGACCCATAGTTGCAGCTACTGTAACGCTTCTCAGATACTGTCCCTTTGCTGCTGCAGGCTTAGCCTTTACAACTGCTTCAAGAAGTGCATTGAAGTTTTCAGTAAGCTTTTCTGCTCCGAAAGAAGCCTTTCCTATAGGAGTATGGATGATGTTGGTCTTGTCAAGTCTGTACTCAACTTTACCTGCTTTGATTTCCTGAAGAGCTTTCTCAACATCCATTGTAACTGTACCTGACTTAGGGTTTGGCATGAGTCCCTTAGGTCCCAGAATTTTACCAAGTCTTCCTACAACACCCATCATATCCGGTGTTGCTACAACTACATCAAAGTCAAACCAGTTTTCAGTCTGGATTTTCTGAGCCATTTCTTCAGCTCCTACATAATCTGCACCGGCTGCTTCTGCTTCCTGTGCCTTAGGTCCTTTTGCAAATACAAGAACCTTCTTTGTTTTACCTGTTCCGTGAGGAAGAACGATAGCTCCTCTAACCTGCTGGTCAGCGTGTCTTCCGTCAACTCCAAGTCTGATGTGTGCTTCGATGGTTTCATCGAACTTTGCTTTTGAAGTTTCCACAACAATTTTCAATGCTTCAGGAACTTCATGAAGTGCTGCTTTGTCAAAACTTGCTGCTGCAGCCTTGTAATTTTTACCTCTCTTAGGCATTTGTACCTCCTTGTGGTATTAACGACTTTAAGTCTCCCACTCAATTAATCTTCAATAACTATACCCATGCTTCTTGCAGTACCTTTAATCATCTCTGTAGCTGCATCCAAGTCTGCCGCATTTAAGTCAGGCATCTTAGTCTTTGCTATTTCCTCTGCCTGTGCTCTTGTCAGTGTGGCAACCTTTTTCTTGTTAGGTTCTCCGGATGCTGAATCAAGACCTGCTGCTTTCTTTAACAGAACTGCTGCCGGCGGAGTCTTGCAGATGAATGTAAAGGATCTGTCGGCATAAACTGTAATAACTACCGGAATAATCATGCCCTTCTGATCCTGTGTTCTTGCGTTGAACTGTTTACAGAAGTCCATGATGTTAACACCTTTCTGACCTAATGCAGGACCTACTGGAGGTGCCGGATTGGCATTGCCGGCAGGTATTTGAAGTTTAATATAGCCTTCAACCTTCTTAGCCATTCTTTTTTCTCCTTTCTTAATATTAAGGGTCTCTGAGGCCTTTAGCCTGCCCTCTTAAATTTTATCAACCTGGCTGAACTCAAGTTCAACCGGTGTTTCTCTTCCAAACATAGAAACTTTTACTCGCAGTACCTGTTTCTCTTTGTTTATCTCTTCTACTACACCCATAAAGCTTTCGAAAGGACCGCTGATAACTCGTACTGTCTCTCCGACTTCCACATCGAGATCAATGTAAACTTTTTCTATTCCCATTCTGGCAACTTCTTCGTCTGTGAGAGGAATAGGTTCTGAACCATGTCCCACAAATCCCGTAACACCTTGTGTGTTACGAACAAGATACCAGGATTCATTCGTTACTATCATCTTTATGATTACATAACCAGGAAACATTTTTTTGGTCTTAATCTTTCTCTGACCGTCTTTTATCTCAACTCTGTCTTCCGTCGGTACAACAATGTCGATAATTAAATCTTGCATTCCACGGTTCTCAACCATCTTTTCGATATTTACTTTTACTTTGTTTTCATGACCTGAATAAGTATGAACTACATACCACTTAGCCTTACCGTCGCCTCTTAGGCCCTCTCCCTCCAATGGGGATGCACCTTTGTTTTCAATATCAGACATTTTTCGTACCTTCTCTTTTCATATATCTTGAAGTAAATTGACCGCCCTACGGTCTTCTGCTGTCAGCTTATGTTACTACAAAACTGCTCTAAGAGCGGCTAAAACACCCGTATCAATCAACCAGAAGCCCAGTGCAAAAACTGCACAGGTTACAATAACGACTCCGGTATATGAAACCACTTCTTTTTTTGTAGGCCATACTACCTTCTTCATTTCGGTTTTTACGCCCTTGTAGTAATCACCGAATTTGCCTTTTCTTTTCTTTTCCTTGGCCATAATATCTCTCCTTGATTATTTAGTTTCTTTATGAAGAGTATGTTTTTTACAGAATCTGCAATATTTCTGCATTTCGATACGATCCGGATCGTTCTTTTTGTTTTTCATTGTATTATAGTTTCTCTGCTTGCATTCTGTACATGCAAGAATTACTTTAGTTCTCATTTAGATTTCCTCCGTTTTACTTCAAATTACAAGGTTTTTTATAAACCTTGCTGTCTTATAATCATAAAGTTGCCTATTTATTATAAATCAGCCATTTGTCAATGTCAACCGGCTTTTTGCTTTATATGGCTGATTCATGCAAAATTATTGTTTACAGTTCCTTTGGATCACTGTCTGTGAGGGTTGCCCTTGTGCTGTCTATTTCCTTAAATCCCGGTTTCTCATCTCCGGGAAGATCAACATGCACATATACTCCGCCGGCTTCCGCCATAATCTCGCCGCTCTCATCTACGATAACCGAGCTTGAAAAACAACGGCTTCCTTCCGAACGATCAACCCTGCCGTATCCGTACATGGTATGGCCAACAATAATCGGTTTCCTATACTTTACCGTCATTTCAGCAGTTACATATGTGGGCAGCCAGTCATTTCCGCCATCAAACTCAGTATGCAGTGTTGCTCTTCCCATAAGCTCATCCAAAACAGCGGCAGACATTCCGCCATGCATTATGCCGTTATGTCCCTCATGTAGATTTTGTGGAACAAATACAGTTCCCACCTCTCCGCCTTTTAACTCATAAAACCGGCATCCCAGCGAAGATGGATTTTCCTTTCCGCATGTTATGCTCATTGGCGTCGGCAGTTGTTTAGCTATAACTTTTCTTTTTTGTCTTTCTAATTTCATTATTCGTCAGAACCTTTTACTTGCATTATTTTATCGACTGCTTCGGCTATCATTGCATCATCCGGCAATACTACGGAGGCATTAGTTCCCAATGCATAGCAGTGCTTCAATGCTATATCACCCTTGATAGCCTGTTTTGTTATGGTCCACTTAGGCATTTCCTTAAGCTGCATTTTGATAAGTGACTTAATATTTCTTGAACTCATGTCAGTCGAAAGGTTGTCCTCAATAGACTCTAAGATGTCAGTGTAATTTGTTAATACCGTCGTGCTTCCTGTGGCCTTTTTAATTATAGCCTGTATTATAAGCTGTTGGTTTTCATTTCTTCTAAAATCACCGTCCGGCCATGATTGTCGCTCCCTGCTGTATGCAAGAGCCATTGAACCGTTAAGATGATTGTATCCCTTGACAAAGGTGTAATGGGATGACATTCCGTGAGTTGTGAATCCATATGGAGAATCAATATCAATTCCGCCTATAGCATCTACCAACTTGGTTATGGTCGAATAGTTCACCTTTACATAATAGTTTATATCTATACCCATAAACTTTTCTACGGTGCTGACCGTTTCATCAATACCGTAAAGTCCGGAATGAGTGAGCTTGTCCCCGGAATTCTTGCTTGCCAGCGGAACATAATAGTCTCTTGGTATAGATGTCAATAAGACCTCATGGCTTACAGGGTTTACCGTTATTAACATATTTACATCACTTCTTGAAACAGTTCCTATATCTCCTGTCGTGTCAAGTCCACTGACAAGAACATTGAATGATTCTTCTGTAACATCAACATGTTTGGTAGTTCTTCTGCTTTCCTTTGTTACCGAAATGGTATGTATAACTCTCGTTTCTGTTGCTATTGAAGAGTTTCCCTCTTTCATCGTCTCATATGAAGCCGCACTTATAAAAGCTGCCGAATATTTATTCTGAATCAAATCTT
Source organism: uncultured bacterium (assembly GCA_905214195.1). Lineage (GTDB taxonomy): Bacteria > Bacillota > Clostridia > Peptostreptococcales > Anaerovoracaceae > Fimisoma. The sequence goes on along the minus strand of CAJMLH010000051.1, from coordinate 1,438 downwards.
GTATCATATCCGACGAATTATCTATATATTCATATTGGGCATTTATTTCCTTTTTCAGTTTATTTCTCGCTTCTGCATATGCCTTATCAGTAGTGGAAGATGTAGCAATAGTCTTGCCTGCAAGCTGAGAAACTTCCTCATATTTTGAATCCGCCTTAACAACTACATAGAAATCCTCTTTTGCTTTTGCAACATCTGTAATGTTATTAAAAAAGCCCAGCGTTTCATTTATATAATATGTGCCTATGCCGAACAAAACTATGAGTATGAGTGCAAATACTGTTGCTCCCTTTTTACGGCTGCGCTTTCCTCTCTTGCTGTACATTACCGGAACAATAAACATTGTTATCAAAAACAACAATCCAACTACCGGATACAATATCTTTGCAGGAAGAACATTAAGCCAAAGCAGCATTACCATGAAAGCTACTGCTAATATGCTGTAGATAATTGCTATAGTTCTGTATAAGCCGTTATTTTTCTGCTTTTGTTTTTCCTTTCTTTTTCTGTCACTTCGCATCTTTGATTCCTTTCTTGATTTTGCGAGTTCAATTTCTTTATCCAATGCACAAAGTACTTTACTTTAAACTTTTCCAAAATAAAAAGCCTTGTTCCAAGGCTTTTTACCGATAACATTATATCCTCTTTTTAGTTGAATGACAACTGTTTATTGTCAATCTTCCTCAAACTTTCATAAATTCTAAACAAAAGTAAGAAGTTTAGACGCATCCTTTCTTGGTGGAGCCGCAGGGTCTATATCAGGATATCCAAGCGGAATTAAAGCTGCCAATACCTGTCCTTCCGGTATTTCAACTATCTTTTTAATTTCTTCTTCGTCAAAATATCCCTGAATAACTGTTCCGAGTCCTTTTTCGTGGGCAACCAAACAGAAAGTCTGCGCAGCTATTCCTGCATCGAACATCTGCCAACGATCTTCTTTCTCAGTAGAGTAGCTTCCGTCTCTTTCGTATCCTGAGCGTCCTTCGACATAAGTGAGCAACAATACTGCTGCGGCATTTTCTATTGCCGGAATATTGCCTGTAAAGCCGTATGTGCACTTTTCATTTGCCATGGCTTTGATTTTGTCTTTGTCATCTACTATTATGTATCTTGCAACTTGAGTGTTTTTCCAGGATGGTGCATAAGCAGAAATATTAACTATCTCCTCTATGAGTTCACGAGGAACTTTTTTGTCCTGAAATTTTCTGATGCTTCTTCTTTCCTTGATTCCGGTAATTAAATCCATCTCTTTTCTTCCCTTCCTTATATTGTGGCTATTATAGCTTTTCTCCCGATTCCACGAAAGCAAGCTGCCCGCTTGTGTTGCAGCTATATCAATAGTGGGTTTTGGTTTTGGGAGCAGGTTTATGTTTTCGATTAACATTTGTTAATATCATATCAATATGTGGAATGCTTGTCAACAGATAAAATCGGCAAT
>CAJMLH010000050.1 GCA_905214195.1 uncultured bacterium | reverse complement strand
ACCCTAGTTATTGGGACTAGGGTACCACCAACTCTTTTTGTCCTATAGGCCTGAACTGAGCTGAAATATATTATTTGCGGGAAAAGGGTGAAGCCTATGCTTCACCCTTTGTTTTTATAAAATCAATTCCTTTTTCGGTAATATGGGAACCGGCTCGTCCTGAACCTGAATCTATCAGGCCTTGAATTTTTAGTTCGGTCATTTGCTTTTTCAATATGCCTTCGCCTATATAAAGTCCTTTTTCTGATAATTTTTGCGATATTACTTTGCGACCTACTCCCGAAAAAGGAGTGGAGTATGATGCTATTATTTTAAGTATATGTAACTTGAGATCTTCTTCGCTGATAGAAAGGCTTGTCTCCGGTGGAGTTTCATATAAAGTTTCAATTTTTGAAAAATCTGCCGTAATATAGTTTGCTTGATTTGATAAATAATCAGGCAGCTTATTTAATATTTTGTAGTATGAAGCCACATTTTCCAATTCTCTGACATTTCCGGGCCAGTTATATTTCAGCAAGATATCTTTCTCGGAGGGAAGCAGATTGTTGTAATATTTGCCTAAAAAAACATGCAGTAACGGCATTATATCGTCCTTGCGCTCTCTTAGGGGAGCAATATTCAAAGAAATTACATTTAGTCTGTAAAAAAGGTCGCTCCTGAATTTACCCTCTGCTACTTTTTGTTCTAAGTTGGCATTGGTGGCTGCGATAATTCTTGTATTTATATTTATTATTTTACCGCTGCCTATACGCATAATCTGCTTTTCCTGAAGCACTCTGAGCAAACTGGCTTGCAGTGTGGGAGAAATGTCGCCTATTTCATCAAGAAAGATTGTACCGTGCTGAGCATGTTCAAAGAGACCTAATTTGCCGTTTTTCCTGGCACCCGTAAAGGACCCCTCGTCATACCCGAAAAGCTCGCTTTCGAGCAAAGATTCGGGTATGGCCGCACAGTTGACCGCCACAAAAGGATAGTTTTTCCTTGAAGAGTAGTTGTGGATGGATTGAGCTAAAAGCTCCTTGCCTGTGCCGCTTTCTCCTCGTATAAGAATAGTATAGTTGGAGGGCGCGACTTTTTTGGCGGTATTTATACATTGCTGCATTGAATGAGAAGCGCTTACAATATCGCTAAATTGATAATCTGCATAAAAGCCGGTTTGCTTGAGATGGCGGCTCAAATTGTTTTCGTCTTTTCTCAAATCTCTTTCGTTTTGAAAGATAAGGCAGCAGCCTATAGAATTATTTACAAGGCGTATGTCTATCTTTTCTGCCAAATAATTGCTGCCATTTAAAAGCACCAGCTCGCCCTCAAAGGAGGAAGCACCGGCGAGCTCTTCTGGCAAAACCTCAGACTGTATAAGCTTATCCGCTTGACAGAGATTGAATATGTTGTAGGCAGCTTCGTTTATATAATGTATGTTGTCGGCGTTATCTAAGAGTATTATGGCTCTGGAGGATTCATCAACTATATTGCTTACCATCTGATCCTTTAAGATATTGCTCAGATAGCTGTTTATATAATTTATACCTGTGTCCATATCTTCTTTTGCTTTTTCTATCAGGTTGTTGTACACGTGCTGACTTTTTAAATTCAACAGAGATATTACTTTGTGAAAAGTTTCAAAACTAACCTCTCTGTTGTGAATATTATATACATTGGGAATGTGTTTTGGCACGAGTTCTTCAGAATCAATGGTTACTATTGCAGTATCAAAGTCATCGTAGCCACCTGCTTCGTAAACTTCTTTTTCGAAAGGAAAGAGACTCAGATGGCCTATGCCAAGCTCGAATATCATATACATAGTCTGAAGAGTGCTTTCTCTTGAGTCGTTTACGATAAGAACCTTAGTGCCCGCAGGTATGTTCATTATGGGCTTAAGATACTTTTGTTGTATGCTTCTGGTGATTACAACTACTTTGGAAAAATTATCTATGTGACCGACAAGGTCATTCAGCATTTCTTCGTAACATACGATATATGCGTCTGCATCTATTTTTTCATTGGGCAATAATTCGTTTGTATAGTAATTGGTTATATTCACATAGTCGCCCAATATTTTATAGAAGTTGTCTGCTATGTAATTTATCGCCTTCTGATTATCACGGTCTCTGTAAAACATTGCCAAATTTTTCATATGAAATACATCCTTTAAACATATATTCGTAATTAAATCTTTAACCATTTTAGTACACCGGAATGTTTGTTGTCAATAGAATCGTTATGGCATGAAGTTTGCAATTGATATGTATAGCAACTTGATAGAAGGAGGAGGAAAAATGAAAAAAGTTGCATTAGTGACCGGTGCTGCCGCCGGCATAGGTCAAGCTATAGCATTGGAGCTTGCTAAGGCGGGTTACCTTGTATACGCTAACGCAAGAAGTGAAGAAAAGCTTGCACAGACGCTTGAAATGGGCAAAGAATATGATATAAAGCCGCTCATATTTGATGTTTGTGATGTGAAAAGTGTTGAAAAAGGCATTTCCGGACTCGAAAAAATCGATTGTCTTGTAAACGATGCAGGCATAAGTATAAAAAACAAGACGATAGAAGAATTTGACGAGTATGATTGGGATTTAACACTTTCAACCAATGTAAAGGGATACTTTTTTGTAGCTAAATACGCACTTGAGAAGATGAATAAAGGATCATGTATCATCAATATGTCGTCCGGAGCCGCAAAGACGGGAGGCGAGTTTGTATCGATTCCGTATTCAACTTCAAAAGGTGCGATCAACTCTTTGACAGTATCTCTTGCAAGGGAGCTTGCAAAGGTTGGAATAAGAGTAAACGCAGTGTCACCGGGATTTGTGGATACTGCAATGCTTGAAGTAAACGGATTGCCTACGGAATATTACAATTCGGTGATCCCGATAGGTCGAGTAGGAAAACCTTTGGACATTGCCAATATGGTAGTATATCTGGCCTCAGAGAAAGCAGGTTTTATAACAGGTCAGATAATTGAAGTAAATGGCGGCGACATAATGGGATGAAAAGGATAAACAGGAAAATCCCATTAATCCTAAAAACGATTGAAAAAGAGAGGATAGAAAAATGAAAGAAAAAAATGCGGGGGGGGGTACTCCCAATATTACATTTGGTAAGGCTTTACTTTGTATAATCGGACTTATAATTGTTTTATGTTTAGGTTTTGCAGTAATAGGTTTTGACACTAAAGTTACATTCTTGATGGCTTCCATAGTGGTAGGCTTATTCCTGGTAGCTTACGGATATAAATTGGAGACGGTAATGGGATGGTATGCCGACGGATGCAGAGGAGCCATCGATGTTATTCTTATTCTTATGAGTGTAGGTGTGGTAATAGGTACATGGGTAGCTTCGGGTACGATTCCTACAGTTATTTATTACGGCCTTAAGATGCTTACCCCTACAACATTTATGATTATCGGATTCCTCCTTTGCTGTCTGGTATCTTTCTTTGTGGGAAGCTCATACTCGACGCTTGCTACTCTTGGGGTTGCCTTTATAGGAATCGGCACAGGTCTTGGAATGAATCTTGGTCTCGTTGCGGGAATGGTGCTTTCGGGAGCAATGTTCGGCGACAAAATGTCTCCGTTCTCCGATACCACAAATCTCGCTCCGGCAGTTTCCGGAACTACGGTATATAAGCATATAGGCTCGATGATCTATACTGTTACTCCATCGCTTATAATCTCATTTGTATTATATACAATACTTAGCTTAAATGTAGATACTCATAATGCTGAGCTTGGACTTGTAGATGAAATGATGGCAGGACTTGACGATAACTTCAATATTACGCCTGTTCTGTTTATAGTGCCTGTATTTGTGCTTACTCTTGCACTGTTTAAGGTTCCTCCTGTAGTTGCAATGCTTGCCAGCGGACTGCTTGCAATAATAATGGGCGGAATAACTCAGGGCGACCATATTGACATGATAACACTTATAAATTCAGCAGGCATAGGCTTTTCTATAGAAACAGGAGTGCCTGATCTTGATACACTTCTTAACAGAGGCGGAATAATATCTATGATGGAAGTAGTTGCATGGACTCTTCTCACACTGGGCATGGGCCATTGCCTCAAGGAGGGAGGAATCTTGGATGCATTCCTGCAAAAACTTCTTGTTATCATCAAGAAGCCTAAGCATTTGGTTATTACAACTCTCTTGTTCTCACTGGTTACTGCATGTTTGACTGCTTCACAATACCTTGCTATAATGCTTCCGGGAATGCTTCTCAAAGATCAGTACACTAAGTTTAAACTGGACAAGAAAGTTCTTTCGAGAACGCTTGAGGATGGAGGTACTATGTTCTCGTTCCTGATTCCATGGGATACGGCAGGTATTTACACTGCTTCGGTTCTGGGAGTTGCAACGCTTACATACGCACCTTATGCATTCCTTCTGTGGATAAATCCTATAATTGCGGCTATATATGCACTTGTAGGATTTGCACAGTTTAAGGATAAAGGCGATGATGAAAAAGAAGAAGCAGAAGTGATTGCGAAATAGGAGGTTAAAATGCAGAAATTAGGAAAGGTTAATTTGCCTGAGGGTAAAAAAATAGCGGTTAATTTGGGATTTGATTTTGATTCATCTTCGGTATGGATGGAATCATACGGAAAAGTTTCTCCTGTATATACATCAAGAGGTGAGTTTGGCGCAGAAGTAGGTGTACCGAGAATTCTTAATCTTTTAGATAAATACGATATAAAATCAACATTTTTCATTCCGGGACATACCATTGATACTTATCCTGAGGTATGTAAGGAAATCCTTGCAAGAGGGCATGAAATTGCCCACCATGGTTATGTTCATGAAGATCCTACGGATTTGCCGATTGAAGAGGAAGAGGCAATATTTGTAAAAGGCCTTGAGGCGCTTGACAGAATAGGTGTTAAGCCTATGGGCTATAGAAGTCCGGGATTTGATTTCAGCCCTAATACTATGAACTTGCTCGAAAAATACGGCATAAAATATGACAGCAGCCTCATGGGACAGGACTTTTTCCCTTATCGCCCTGCACCTTGTAAAGTGAATTTTGATAGAGGCAACGAGTTCGGGGAACCTGCAAACCTGATAGAAATGCCGGTTTCATGGTATATGGATGATTTCCCTCACTCGGAGTTTATAATGACAAGGACAGGAATGAAACCACAGAGCCAGATTTTTGAAATATGGACAGGAACATTTGATTACGGTGTTGAAAATGTAGAGAATGGAATGTTAAGCGTTGCAATGCATCCACAGGTAGTAGGAAGGGCACATAATATTGCGATGCTTGAAAAATTCATAAATCATGTACTTGATTCAGGAGCATGGCTTGCACCGTTTGCGGAAATCTATAATAAAATTGAATTTTAAAGAATTTTGCGAAAGAGGCTCAATAGCCTCTTTCGCGGGGTTTGGAGGATAATAAGTTGGACAGACTATACTACAACGGAAAGATCTATTCTATTGACGATAAGAACAGCAAGTATACTGCTTTGGGAATAGAGAACGGAAAGGTTGCTTTTCTGGGAAATGATTATGAAGCGGCTCATATTGCTGCTGTTGAAAAGATAGATTTGAAAGGTAAAACAGTTTTGCCGGGTTTTGTGGATTCGCATCTTCATATGCTCAATTATGCTTTTGTAAAGCAGGCATATGTAATGCAAGGCGCAAAGTCAATAGAAGAAATTGTTAAAAAGGGCGTTGATATCGCAAAGATGATGGAAAACGAGGAACCGGGCCAATGGATATATGGCCGCGGATGGAATGAAGTTAACTTTATCGATGAAAAGAGGGATCTTACAAGATTTGACCTTGATCGTATTTCTTTAGACAGGCCGATTTTGTTTATTCGTGTGTGCGGTCATAAAGCTGCAGTGAATTCAAAGGCAATGGAAATTATCATGGGTCTTGAACAGACAAAGGATTATATAGAGCAGATAGATGAAGAAAACGGAATTCTTACAGAGGCGTCTGTGAAGCTTTGCTACAATGCGATGAAAGAACCATCGGTAGAGCAAATTAAAGATATGATTTTGTCAGCACAGAAAGATTTGAATGCTGCGGGAATAACGGGAGTCGAAACGGACAACTTTCTTTCTCTTCCGGGGAGAAACAGCCGGACAATTATGGCAGCATATAAAGAACTTGAGAACGAAAACAAACTTACCTTAAGAGTAAGAGAACAAGCTTCTTTTACAGCGTTTGAACATATGAAGAAGTTTATAGATGACGGAAACAGAACGGGAGACGGCGGAGAATATTATACAATAGGTCCTGTTAAACTGTACGAGGATGGCTCACTTGGCGCAAGAACAGCTTTGATGAACAAATGTTATGTAGGCACAGATACATGCGGAGTCGCTGTTCATGACCGGGAAGATATAGAAAACCTTGTAGATTACTCATATAAAAACGGTATGCAGATCCTTGTGCATGCAATAGGTGACAAAGCATCAGACATGGTTATGGATGCTTATGAAAAGGTTATAAAAAAATACGGGAAGAGAGATGCGAGACTTGCAATAAATCATTTGCAGGTTGTCAGCGATAATTTGTTCGAGAGAATGAAAAAGTACGACATAGCTGCATATATACAGCCGCTCTTTGTTGCAAGTGACAAAGATGTAGTTGCGGGTCTGGTGGGAGAAGAAGCAGAAAGCCGTTCATACATGTGGAAAACGATGATCGATAGTGGCATTGTATGCGGAGGAGGTTCGGATTCCCCGGTGGAAGACTTTGATGTGCTGTCTAATATTCAAATTGCAGTTACAAGAGACGGACTAAATGAAAATACCGACGGCTGGTATAAGGAGCAGAAGCTTACAGTAGAAGAGGCGGTAAGACTGTTTACGATAAACAATGCGTACTGTGCATTTGAGGAGGACAGGAGAGGAAGCCTTGAGTTGGGGAAAGATGCGGATTTGACAATTCTCTCCGAAGACATATTTGAAGCAGAGCATCATGATATTTCGAAGATAGAAATCGCAGCTACCATAGTAGACGGTAAAACGGTTTATGAAACAGAAAAAAGATGACAAATGAAGAAAATATAGTTTTACAGATTTGGGAGGAATTTCAAAATGCCTTTAGCTAAGTTTGACTTTGCAGGCGTTATGCTCAATCCTTTTGTTTTGATGTTTTTAACCGTCATAGCGGGTTTGCTTTTCGGAAAATTAAAGTTCGGTAAATTCAGGTTCGGAAGTTCCGGAGCACTTTTTGCCGGATTAGCGATAGGGTGGGCAGCCTATACATTTGCCGATAAAATATACAAAACAGGAGATGAGGCGGCAGCAGGCTTTAAAGCGGCAGCGCAGATACTGGAAGGCAATGGTGGAAAAGTAATAAACTCTTATTTTTTTACTACGGCACTTATAATTTTCGTGGCAGCTATCGGTCTGTTGGCGGCTAAAGACCTTGGAATAGTTATAAAAAAATACGGCGCTAAATTCATAGCTTTGGCGGTTTTAATAACTCTTGTTGGGGCAGGTGCGACATATGCCTGCACTGCATTTTGCGCAGGGACCAATTCATATGCAGTCACGGGAGTCTATACCGGAGCTATGACAAGCTCTCCGGGGCTTGCTTCTGCCCTTGAAACAGCGAGCGTACATGCTTTTGAGGTTGCAGAAAATTACGAGAGCTACACGGATGAGGAAAAACAGAATGTCATTGATGTGCTTGCCATTAATGACAAATATAAAGAAATAGAAGTTTCAGAAACGAAAACTCTTACCGATGAAATGAAAAAAGACTATGTCAATCAAGCAACAGCTCAGGTAGGTATAGGCTCTGCCGTAGGTTATCCTTTCGGTGTAATAGTAGTAATTTTGGCGGTGAACTTCCTCAATGTAATATTCAAATTTGATGTTGAAGAAGAACGTAAAAAATATATTGAAGATATGGCGCTGGCACGCACCACGAGCGGAATAAAAGAAATTCCCGAAACTTCTTTTAATATAATTTCTTTTGCTGTCGTATGCTTTGTGGGTTACATAATAGGCTCGGTTAAAATATATATGGGACCTTTAGGTTATGTGAGTCTTGAGGCGACCGGAGGCGTTCTTATAAGCGCTCTTGTCCTCGGTTACATAGGAAAAATAGGACCGCTGTCATTCAGAATGGATGCTAAGGTTTTAGCAGTTATAAGAGAGTTTGCTTTGAGTTTCTTCCTTTCTGTAGTCGGATTGAATTACGGTTACGGTGCGGTTGATGCAGTTCTTGGATCAGGTCTTGTTCTGGCACTTGTAAGCTTGATAGTGGGATTCGTTGCTGTAATGGTAGGTTTCCTTGTCGGCAGATATGTATTTAAACTTAATTGGATAATTCTTTCGGGGGCTATATGTGGAGGAATGACATCTACCCCGGGACTTGGAGCAGCTACAGAGGCAGTGGGCAGTGATGATCCGGGAGCAGGATACGGAGCAACATATCCGTTTGCTTTGCTTGGCATGGTAATATTTTCAATTATATTAAATAAGTTGCCGGTACTTTAAAGGAATAGTTTTGACAAATTTCCACAAAACTATCACCAAATCCACAAAAAACGACATGATATAAACCTCCAAACCATTGAAAACAAGCCATTTCTTTGACTTTTTGACGCTTATATGTTAAAATAAACGAGTCACATAGAAAAGGAGGAATTATGGTAGACAAACCAAAAGGTAAGACCGAAATTCTCATTGACGGCTTTTTTAAATGGTGCGGAAAGTTTGCCGAAATCGTAGGCGATAAAACGGCATGTCACAGAAATGCTGCTCGCAATTTTAAAGAGCGTCATCCGAGGGTTTCAAGGACCATTGTGGTTTCAGTCTGCATAGTAGTGCTTGGAGCATTGATTGTGGGTTTTACAAAACCTAAGATGGTAACGGTAAATATAGATGATTCCAACGGAATTACGACCACCCAATATGAGACTACAAGCATGAGAGTGGACAGTTTTATTGAAAACCACCAAATTGACTATGTATACGGGCAGGATGTTATAGATGTAGAACTATATTCCGGGATTTCCGATAATATGGAAATAAACATCCAAAAAGCAGTTCAAATTCCCGTTACAGCTGACGGAAAGACAGAGATAGTGACTATTTTGCCTATTACGGCAGGGGAGCTTCTTGATGAACTTGGTATTAAAGTCGGAGATAACGACATAGTAGAGCCGGCTTTGGATCATAAGCTGCAAAAGGGTGATGAGCTGCGTGTAAAGCGGGTTACGACCGATATTGCTGTGGAAGAAGTTACGACTGATTATGAAATCAGATATGCAGCAGATTACAGTATGGGCATAGGAAGAACAGCTGTTGTTCAGGAGGGAACGACTGGGAGAATTCAAAACACATATGATGTTGTTCTTGTTGACGGAGAAGAATCTTCAAGAACACTTAAGGAGACTGTTGTTTTGCAGCAGAAGCAAGACAGAGTTATCGCATATGGTGTGAATATCTCTCTTGGAATACCCTCGGGACTTCAGTACAAAACTAAGATAAGCGGGGTTAGGGCAGTTTCTTACAACTTTTCCGGAAACCCTAAAGGTGCATATGGCTTGCCTTGCACCTACGGAACTTGTGCCGTTGATAAAGATGTGATTCCATTGGGGTCACTGCTTTACATCGAAGGCTACGGATATGCCGTTGCTAACGATGTTGGAACGGGTATAAAGGGAAATACTATAGACCTTTATATGGAAGACTTAAGACAATGTGGCATATGGGGCGCAAGAACTGTAAATGTATATGTGATAAGATAAAAATATAGCTGTCATTATGACAGCTATATTTCAGACTGTAGACAAAAGCCCGGCTCATACGAGAGCAAGGGCTTTTTCTGTA
>CAJMLH010000049.1 GCA_905214195.1 uncultured bacterium | reverse complement strand
TGCATAGCTTCATTGAACCCCGTGTTTAACACGGGGTTTTCTTTATACAAAAAAAGCGGAGCTTTACGCTCCGCCCTTGTCTCTTTCCTTATAGTATTGAATTCGCTCTATGCTATTAACTTCAAGAATGTATTTCTTCCCGCTATTCTATCTACTGTTAACCTGTTGCCTCGTTGAAATTGTTCAAGCGCATACTCACAGTTTTCTCCCAAAGTACCCGGAAGCTCTACACCGTGTGGGTTATACCCGTTCATCAGAAGCAGCACTTCAAGAGCAGTAACCATGTACTGAGTTTCGCCAAGTCTTACTGTATGGTATCCAAGCGCTCTCTTTGTGGCTGTTTCGGCAATTCCGTCTATCTCAAGTCCTGCCTTATAATCCTTATTCATTGCCCACTGGAGAATTTTAACGGCATTGATTTTTGTTTTAGGACCCCATTTCCCATCTTCTGGAATGCTCGTCCCCAAGATTATATTGGAAATTGCCTGTCCTGCCTTTATAGCCTCTGTCACGGTTAGGCTTCTGTTTGCGTTATACACATCTGCTATTGTTCTTTTAGGCGGTGTAGGAGTCGGTTCCGGCTTTGGCGGCTCTGTAGGTGTGTCTGTCGTTTCTCCGGAATATATCTTTTCTGCCATAGCTTTTAATTTTGAAATATCCCATCTTCCCGGGCATGATGTCGCTACTATATCCTTATGGCGCAAAAGCGGCAGCTTACCATATACTTTCCAGAGATATGCTATCAGTTCGGCTGCGGTCTGATAATCTCCCTCAGTAGCTTCGGGACGGCATTCAATTCCGATAGATTTCAGATTATGTGTTTTTCTGCCGCTGTGCCATGCCGGATTTTTGCAATCAACTATACATGCAACCTTTCCTGCTTCTAATACATAATGTGCCGAAGCCTTGGCTTTCGGATTGCAGAGCCAATTTACTACATTCTCAAATTCTTGTCCGTCATCTCCCCAGTGATGCAACACTATTTCTTTCGGTTTATTGTTTCCCACTGTTCTTTTTGAAAGTGGGACTGTTGATGGATAGCCGTAGTTTGGGCTATCATATTTTGTTATATACTCGTACATACTATTCTCCTTTTTGCATATAGAAAGACCGGTCAGCTGACCGGTCTTTTACATTCTGCTTATTATAATATATTTGCAAAACTTATAATTCTAATTTTTCTTTTAATAACCTTATTCCCTCGACAACTGCATTTACTCTCTGCACGCCCATCTTATCAGCACACTTTTGTATGTCCTCAATTTCAGATGGTGACATTCTAAATCCAATTTTTTCCGTTCGAGGATTCTCGGTTGGTCTTCCCATTTTCTTCTTTTCTATTTTTCTCACCTCTTGACTCTTGCCGTATGACCAACTATATGTTAATATATAATTGGCGTTAGGCGGTGGCAAGTACCGCCTAACTTTTAGGGATTTTAGAAGCTTTGGCTATTTTGTCAAGGCTTCTATTTTTTTAACTGCCTCTTCTTTGCTTTCGCTTGTTTTGATAATTTCAACTATCATCTTGAGGACTGTGTTAAACTGTTCATTTGTCATTCCCTCGTTCATTCTTTTCCCCTTTCCGGCTACTTGCCTGCCTTACTCGTTAACTTCTTCCTTAACTGTAATTTTATTATATATTATGGTCGACCAAAAGTCAAGAGGTTTTTTAAATTATTTTTATATTTTTTACTCCTTTAAGCCGTTTATTTTTTCTTCGTTTTTGGAAACGATTTTCCATAGCTCATCTATTTGTTTCCCATGTGCGGTTACTCTTTCCGCAAGATTGTTGTGGTTGTCTTTGGTCTGTTTCTGGAAACTGTCCATCGTTGCATTAAGCTTAGTAATTGTCGTGTTGAGCTTAATTATTGGGGTCATAACGGCGATAAGCGTAACTACGAACCCGAGAATCATTATTACCATTTGGTCGCTCATTTTGTTGTCTCCTCTCCTTTTCTTTTGTTATACCCTGCGGTGCTTATCCCAAGCAACGCTCCTAAAAATGCGTCAATTGCTGTTATGGTTCCTACGATTTCTTCGCCATATGGAAAATCCCATATGCCTGCAAGGGCAAAGTACAAGGTACCTATCGCAGGTAGTACCACCATTGCAATCCACTTTAACAAATCGTAAATTCTGTCATTCATTTTCATTTTTCTTTTTCCTTTCTTTCATTTTGATAATATAAAAAACAGCCCCTTATGAGCTGCTTTAAACTTTTTATTGCTTTTTTAGATTTTAATATTATCTTGCTTCTACAATATCAATCCATCAACCTTATCTGTTTTTTTCTCTTTCATTATCTCATCAATCCTACCTCGTGCATATTTCCTCATTTGAAGAATTTCTGTGTAGTCTTGGGTTTCTTCGTTCAAAAAAACTGCTTCGGCTATTTTATTTGCTACATAATCGGTATTTGTTAAAAAATTTCTAAGCGTATCTTCTTCTGCCTGTTCTTTGCTTGCCCCATGTTCAATACGGCTTTCGATAGTCTCAACATCATACTTTTTTAAAATTTCTTTTGAAATCATTATTTCCACTTCCCTCTTACATAGTTATAAAAAGTTCCTGCACCGCCATTTTGATTCGAGTAATAGATTCCTTCAAATGCTTCTGTTGTTACATTTCGTGCTGATGCCCAAGAAGTTCCTGTTCCCCAATGACAATCAGCATGGGCATCTGTTATTGACTTAAAGAGACCGCTTGGTAATGTAAGTGCATAAATCCTGTAATAAAACCCGCCTTGCGTTCCACTTGTTGCTAAGTTGGTAGAAGTCCATCTGCGCCAAGCTTCCACTCTGCCGCTTGCCCACTTGATATACTCCCAACCGCCAGAAATATGATGGCCGATGATATAATCAATAACTATGCTTGTATCAAGTAGTGTTTTCACTGCGGCATTATTATCTACGCCTACAATTATTCTTGAACCATTCCATGACAGAGCCATTTTGTGCCCGCCGTCTTCTCCGGTTACACCACCGCTTTGTACCTTTCCGTCAATCTCACTAAGTACATTCCTGCCATTAAAATACACAGGCCCTTTTACTTCAAGACCCTCTCTTGTCGCTTCGCCGAAAAAGCAAACCCCCTTGCCTCCGGCAAGTCTCGACATCAAGATAACTCCAGTAGTTGCTTCATCCGAAACAGTTCCCATTTTATCGGTTAATTCAGCCACTATCTCGTGAGTTATTTCCGGGTCTACCGTTATATCCTTAGTTTTTTCAAAGGTCCACTCTGTACTGCCAAGAGCAATTTCCGCAATGCTATAATTTACATCGCTTATTTTCTTGTGTTTAATAACAAGTTTTTTTGTATTTTTAGAATCGACTGAAAAAACTTTTCCGCTCATTGTTGCAGTCGCTTTATTTCCGTTTACTGCAAGGTTTAAATCTATCTGAGGCTTTGCATAATCAATTACTGTAATGTTTTTTGTAAGCGTTGATGTTCTTCCCCTGCTATCGGTGATACTTGCCTTTATAGCCAATGAACCCGAATTATTCAACTCTTTTGTCGTAAACTTATTACCCGAATATTTTATCTTATCAATCTCTGTTGTATAACTACTTACAACTGCCCCTTGGGCATTCTGTGTATCAACTGTTATTTGGACTAAAAGCTTCGATAATGTTTTTACAAATTTATTACTTAATGCAAATTTATTTGTAACATCTGTTGCAGCTTCACTCACAGTAATTCCACTAATCGCAGGCTTCACTGATGCAGGTACAGTCAATTTTAAGTTTACCGTTTTACTTCCTATTAAAGTATCTCCGCTATATGTTTCACATTTAATTATAGCAGTTCCACTTGTGTTGGACGGTATTTGTTTCGCAAGAGTCACCGGAGGAGTCCAAGCCGAACTTATCTCTCCTTTTGCACCTCCAAATTGATATGACAGCTTGTGTGTGAAATTTGAAGAAGCGCCATTTGTCGTTATCGTAACCTGTTTACCCATCTCTATGCTTGCAGCTGAAAGGACAGGCGTAGTTGCACGAGGTATGGTTGTAAGCGCCATATTGCTGCTTACCGATAAACTAACCGGTAGATACGATAAATTATTTGTCCATATTCTTGCGCTCAAAGAAATAGTTTTTCCGCCATGGCTCTCATGAGACACTACCGTTCTTCCGCTGCAAACAACTTTTGAGCTGTTTTGCGACATGGATGTCTGTGCTCCGCTATTATCGTGGTAAGCAACCCTGCTTCCGTTTATGTATACCTCATGACCTATTGTATATCCTGTAAAATTATTTCTTCCAACATAAAGCACCAATCTGTACTCCAATGTGGTCTGATTATTTTCAATGGATTGAGAAACTTCTGAAACCGTTAAAACCGCATGGTATTGATTGTTTGTATTTGTTTCAAAATCGTATGAATACATTTTAACCTCCTATCCATACATCATTTAAGTTATTGTTTTTTCCGGGTCTTATCGCCCACTTTTCACCGATTCTTATCTGCCTCGATATATTTACTGCCGGAGAATTCACACCTTTAGTATTCAACTCCAAAATTTTATCGCCCGATTTATTTACAAATTCATACGAATCATTATCTTGTACTGACTTAATTTCACTGTCAGACTTTCCTATAATTAAATTTTCATCGAATGTAAAAAAGGTATTGATTCCGTCTGTCGCTTTTTGAATTATCTCTACTTTCTTTGCGGTTTGTTCTATATTCGTCTTTTGATTTTTAACATCCCCTTTTAAGCTCTCTATGTCCGAAACTGTTGTATTTATTCTACCTTTCTCAACATCTATAGTGGTTTTTAAGTCTTTTACTGCACTATCAAATGCAGAAGCATTTTCTTGCGCTTTATCACTTGCTTCTTTTGAAAGCTCATTTGCCGAGTTTATTGCAGAGGCTAATACTCCCGGAGTATCTGTCACAGTTTCATCAGTCCAAGTTATCTGCTCTCTTATCCAAAGATACTTATCTATCTCCCATGCCGGCATTGTATCTTCCCATTGGCCTCCTGCAAGCTCTTTATCGGATGTAGATAAGTAATATTGTTCTTTCTTGGATTTAATCCCTAATCCCTGCTCTCCTTTTTCTCCCGGTTTGCCCGGTGTTCCCACAGCTCCCTTTGCTCCTGTTATACATGCAACACCTATAACTGTTTCTTCACCGTCACCTTTTGTCATGCTTGACTTTTGCCATATATATTTGCCGTTTTCCCATGTCGGAAAATCCTTTGACCACCCTGTTGTTGGCGCAACAGTAGCAGAATCATTTTTTGCATATTCAAACTTAATATTTACCAATGTCTTTGATGTGGTTTCGCCTATCTCTATCTTTAACGAATCAACATCACTTGATAATGTGTTATATTTAGTTTCCATACTGCTCGTGGCTTGGTTTATATCCTGCTGCCATATTTTAGCTTCAATTTGCCCCTGTATGGCTTTTATCGCAGTGCCTTGAGATTGTATAACAAGGGTTATATCATCTACATCAGTAACCATCTTGTTAAATGTTACATCAAGTGTTTGCCCTGTATCATCAAAAACTATTTTAGTAGCTTTTATGGTCTTTTGGCTTCCGTTAATTTCTGTAAACAATGAATCTATATCTAATTTGCCGGCAGATATATTTGCATTGTCCGAAACCATATCGTCAACTATTATGGGACTTTTTATCGCATCTTTATGAACGCCTGTCGCATCGAACATTATGTTCCCTGCTGCATCTAAAATGTAAATGTTGTAATCCTCGTTCGCATCTTTGCCTATCTGTACCCTTGTCTGTGTTGAGTCTTTTATAATTATCGTATCGCCGGTTATTCTTAAACGGCCTGACTCCGACTGTATATTTACTCTGTTTGTATTAAGCTGTCCGCTCGTTATTTTGTCAGCTACAAGAGAGATAATCTTTGCACTTCCGATTGTCGCATCAGATATGAGGGCAACCACCGCATTGGCAAATTCCGTATGCAGCGTAATACCTGTAGCGCTTCCGAAAAGAAGTGTTGAAATATGTCCCACATCCGCATTGATAACAGAAAGTTCTTTTTTAACATCCTCTATTCTTTCGCTGTAATCGGTAGCAATAACAAAGTCTTCCTCCTTAAACATTCCTCCGTTCTTCGGTGTTTGACATATGTAAATTTCCTTTTCCTTAAACCACAAATCCCCCTTATCATAAGGGGGAGTGGGTTCTGTGACAAAAATCTGTCTCTTCTTATCTGCGGTATCTTTCGCTGCACTTGCAAGGGCTAAGGCTTCAGACAAATCTCTGTCTTCTATATAGAGCCATTGGTAAACATCGCCATCTTTGCTGAAGCGATAGCTCTTGCCTGTATCCTTATCGTAATATAAATCTCCGACATGGTTGTTGTACTTTTCTTTAGGCCATAAAGTGGTCGGTTCTTTTGTGAGCGATGGCTCGCCGCTATAGAACCATGTCTCGATTTTGCCGTCCAACTCCTTTTGTAGGTCGGCAAATCCCTCTGTTGTCTCCTTTATAAATTCTTCAAGCTCGGCATTTGTTTTCTTTGCACCCTCTTGAGCCTTGCTCACTTCTTTCCTCATTCCGAGTAGGTCATACTTTCTCTCAAGGTCCTGTGCCGACCTTACTCCATTCCTATCCTGTTTTATATTCACTGCCATTCCCCCTTTCTACCAACTTATATTTCCTTGTAGGTCAACCGTGAATCCCAATTCCGTTAAGATAGTTCTCATTTCTTCGTAATTTATATCGTCTCTGCTGTTTAAGTAATCTATAATCTCATAATTATAAGTATCATCTGCCGTATATTGTTTTTTGAAAAGAATTAACTTCTCGCCATAGTCCATTGTGCTTGAACTGTTTAAGAAATTTATTATTTTTTCTTTTCTGCTGCCGCTTATGCTCTTTCCGTAATCATCTTTATCTGCCTTAATTGCATTAAATACAAATTTCATCATTTCATACTTTTTATATCCTCCAGATGCTCTTGCTATAAGATATTCTTCCGGATGGTCTGTGGCAAATTTAAATTCCTCGTAACTTTCAAAATCATCATAGTTCTCAAGGTCAAATGGATTCTCTCGTTTTATCCTGTTGTTTACCATGATGTTTTTCTTTCTTACAGATAGGTCTAAGCTGTTTATGTACTCAATTTTTTCAGCAGCGCTGTCTTTACTCCTTAATTCTTCTCTGTATTTCCAGTAGTCAGATATAGGTATATTCAAATCTCTGTATTCTTCTATGGCGTCTCCGTCCATGACCCCTACTTCTTTATCAAAATATTCTCTTGCATTCTTGTTTGCCCACTGCCCGAATATGGCAGCTTGTACCACATTTGCAGGATTTTCCTTAACCGGGAATCGCAAATCCCCCTTGTCTGTATATGAACCTGTTACGGGCAAGTCATCACTGAACATCTTTAGACCGCCAATAGTCTTTTTGATTTGGTTTCCGCCTGTAGGCAGTAAGTACGGCAGTATTTTTTTGCCCTCGCTTGCCATAGTCTTTTTTCGTCCGTATTCGTCCTCACTTCCCGTAATAATCCCCATTATATCCGGTATCATGTTTGTAACGGGGATTCTTCCTCCGTCCGAAAGCAAACTGGAATACGGCAGCGCATCTATAAGCATATCTGCCGCTTTTTGCAATCTCTCAGTCAGAGTCTTGTCATCGTCATCATCTCCTATACCAAGAGCCGTTCCTAATATGGCGATTACATCAAATGTGGGGTTATAGCCTGCAATAGCTTTAAATGTCTGTCCGAAAATGTGCGTAAATGTAAACAGCTGCCCCAAAGTGAATACCATTCCGGCAGCAGTACTTCCTGCTCTTTCTTTAGCGCTCTCCCTACTCTCATGGTATGTATCGTAAAACATACTGTAAATCTGATTATTTACTTCAAGCTGAAACTGTGCCAATATATTGAACACCTTGGAATTATATAGCTGCGGCATTGCCCCTTTGGTTCTGTCTCCCATGATGCGGGCCGCAAATTGTCCTGACTCGGCATGTGCCTCCTCATCGCTTAGCCCTTTTGATTTGAGTTCGTAATATTTCGACCTTACTATCTGATTTGAAGCAAACCAGTCCATTCCTTTCATAAATATAAAGCCGGTATCTCTAATCTTGTCCCAAGGCCTCTTTGACAGCATTTCTGTTCCCATCCTTGCCGTCAAAAACCTGTTGTCTTCCATAAAGCTATCTTTAATAAAAATATTTTTGATAGTATCCGCAGTTCCTCTTAGCACCGCAGCCTTGTTGGTTTTTGCCATCGCCTGAACAGGTGCTATAAGGTTAGTTAATGCCGATGAAAGGTTAAGCCCTAACATGGTGCCACTTGCTCCCTTTCCCATTTCATCTAAAATAGTGAATCCTTTTCTGTCGAAATCCTCTTCAGTAGCTCTGTCTTTTTTACTTTTCTTGCCTGCTAAATTGTTTGTCCATTCATGTAGCCAAGCCGCATATCTCGACAGGTGTTTCCCTTGTATCTGCTCTATCCTCTCCGCTTGTTCTTCCTCAGGCAGCTCCTTGAGGTTTTCCCAGCCTTTATCTTCTCCAAAGGTTTCTCTGATAAGCTCTTCAAATGCCCTGCCTCTTTGAATGTCTTCCGTATGATAAATAAGGTTTGCAATCCCGCTTATATATCCATCAATTCCCGTTATAGCATCGAGTGTTGTTCTCATGCCCTCTCTCGGCCTTAAATTCGCAAAGTAATTCTTTTGCGGCGACCAGAACTCCGTTAATCCGTTAATATCCGTAGGCAACACATGCTCTTGCATGCTTTGAGGATTGAAAGGTATTCCAAACTGAGAAAACTTATCATTCAATACTTGGAAATGCCTCATGTAATCGTCTCTTTTCGGTATAGGGTCAAACTTAAGGCTTGTAAGTACTTCATTCGCCTTGTCTATATACTCATCGTATTTCTGTCTGATTACCCGTGCTGCATTTATTATTTTTGCTCTGTCATCGGGATTCTCAAACTCCTTTTCAAGAGCCTCATCATCATATATTACATATTCGCCATTATCATCAAGATACTTTCCCTCGCCGTATTTTTGTACAGCAGCTGATTCTTTTGTGACTTTCCCGAACTTGTCCTTTGCTTTTATACCAAGTGCTGCTATTTCCTTTCTTTCTTTATTCTGCCATGCAATACTGTCAGCTTCGTTGTCTATCGCCTTTTGGAAAATCATGTCGTTTATAATTTTGCCGTTTTCTCTTCCAAATACAAGCTCCGTGGTTCTGATGGTGTCTGTATTGTTCATAAAAAGCCTGTTGCGATTTTTTGCTGAACTTAAAGCCTTTTTCATAAATTCAGGGTCTTTGTTTATAAGGTTCCTTCTCAGCTCTCTTCTTGTTTTGGCAACCGGGTCAAGCTCCCATGAATTTATAGCAGCTATATCCCATCTGTAACGGCTTTCAATAGCTTCTCTTATTATTGATTCGATATATCCCCTCGGTCTTTCGGGCTTGTTCGGGTTCTTAGACATTCTTATCAATGTGTCCGTTATATTCTTATATATCCTATCCTTTTTGCGGTCATACTCTGCGCTTTCTTTATCAATTCCAACAAACAAGTGGTCTAATATATAACCTAAATCTTCTGATGCTTGTTTACCTTTTCTCATTGTTCTGACTTCTTGATAAAGTTCATCCGCTTTACGGCTTGTATACTCTTCTAAGCTTCCCAAATCCTCAATCGCTTGTTTTTTCTTCCGCTCAAGTCTTTCTGTCTCTACATCTCGCTCACTTTCCGTTATTGTTTCTGTTTTTGCATCATACTTTTGCTGTACACCCACAGACTTAGAGAAATCGTTACTGTCAAAATTGGATTTAACCGGAGCAATGTCTCCGTTGTCAAATAGGTTATGTGGGATTCTGCTTTCATTTACAGGTGCAATATCATCCTGCATTGCATATTCCAATCTTTTTTGCTGCTTGTAGTCGTAAACGCTGTCATAGATAAAATCTGCCGCAAATTGTATGTCTTCTTCCGGAATTGAATATTTTTCGATTACAGTATCATTCATTCCTACAACTTCCGAAATCTGCATTAACTGCTCGGCAGGGTTGATTATATCCTCAGGAAAAAACTGCGGATATACATCTTTTAATCCCTCATAGACATCATCAACCTCAAGGCCGCCGGCAGCTATTTTCATTTTGCCGAATTGTTTTTGCTTCCAACTTGCGTAATCGGGTATCTCGCTTTTTATGTAATCAGATACCCTTATTCCCGT
The DNA here is from genome assembly GCA_905214195.1 of uncultured bacterium. Classification (GTDB taxonomy): domain Bacteria; phylum Bacillota; class Clostridia; order Peptostreptococcales; family Anaerovoracaceae; genus Fimisoma. The sequence continues at coordinate 442 of CAJMLH010000049.1, read as the reverse complement.
TTGTCTTATAAAAGCCTTTACCTCAGAAATATCTTGCAACTTATTTCTTTCTGCCACCTTGCCAAATTCATCCTTTATGAGCTTGTATAGGCTTTCCGGGGCTTGATTTTCACTTGTGCTGTAATCCTGTATTATTTTTTTCAAAGCCGGTATCTGATTATTTTTAAGGTTTAGTACTTTCCTTATATTCTTTGATACAAGTTTCAAGTATCCGTCATCCAAAGGTGTAACATCCGGCGGATTATAGTATTCGGAATCTTCATCCGGCATATAGTCGTCAGGTATTCTTCTGAATGCTTCGTCTCTTTCCTGTTCATAAGCGGCTAAGTCTTCTTCTGACAGTGCATTGTATATCACATCACTGTTACTATCCTCTTCTCCATCTTTGGTATACAGTACAGATACGTTGCAGGAGATAAACAATACAGACATTATTTTTTAC
>CAJMLH010000048.1 GCA_905214195.1 uncultured bacterium | reverse complement strand
AACGCTCAGGATTTTTTATAAGGGGGCACATCCTGACCCTTTTATAAACCGTACCGCAATTTTTACATTTTACGATATACTCCGTTTTTGAATCATTTTCATACTTTATATTTTCAAGATTGGCAAGTCTTTTTATATTATAAGCATATGCACTGTTGGCTCTGCCGGCGTATTCTTTCCATTTTTTCCCATGATTGAAGCAATCTTTACATGTGTGGATAAGTTCATGAGCTATTACACTGCAAATCTCATCGTCTTTACAATTCAGCAATATATATGAAATCTCTATAACAAATACAGCCCTATTGCCCGGCTTTATTACTTTTTTACATGCTCCCAGTCTTTTTTTAGCTCTCTTGTTTATAACTACTTTTTCTATATCACCGGAGACAGGTATATCAATCTTCTTAAGTTTCTCTTTAACTTCCTTGACCAGTTCCGCCAAATATTCTTCCATAATTATAAAAGTCCCTATTTTCAAGGGACTTTCCTCCTAAATCAATTTTAAACAATATAATCCGTACACCACAGCACTGTTGGCTATTATAGCAAGTGGCATCAATATTCTGAATTTAAGCTTCTGTGTCTTATGGTGAAAAACAGCAGCTCCGGTAGTTATTCCGATTCCGCCCATGGCAAATGCTGCTGTTATCAATGTTTTTTCACTTATCCTGTTTTTGTCTTTTATCGCCTTACGCTTGTCTATACCCATCATTAAAAATGTTATCAGATTCCATACACACATCACAGCTATCAAAAGTTTCATGTGAAACATCCCTTTCTAACCCAATGTTTTCAACAGTTCTATCAATCTGTTCAACTCATCTGATGAGTAATATTCAATTTCTATTTTGCCTTTTTTACCCGACTTGCTAATGTTTACTTTTGTTCCGAATATATCTTTAAGTTCATTTTCAACATGAACAACATCCGGGTTCTTTTTCTTCACAGCACTCCTGCGTTTTTTAGTTCCTGCACTTCCTGCTGCTAATTTTTCTGTTTCTCTTACTGACAGTCCTTCTTCTATTATTTTATTCCACAGCTGTTTTCTGCTGTTTTCATCTTCCATGGCAATCAGTGTTCTTCCGTGACCCGCTGACATTCTGCCGTCTGCTATGCTGTCTTTTATATAATCCGGAAGTTTTAGCAAACGCATGGAGTTTGTAATGTAAGGTCTGCTTTTACCCACGCTCTTTGACACCTGTTCCTGAGTCATCCCAAAGGTTTCAGTCATCTGTCTTAAACCTTCGGCTTCTTCTATGGGATTGAGGTCCTCTCTCTGCATATTTTCAATTATGGCGATAAGCATATTTTGCTCATCGTCAAGATTTCTAATAAGACATGGAACTTGATTGAGATCAGCCTTAATTGCCGCTCTCCATCTTCTTTCTCCTGCTACTATTTCATAACCTTTGCTTTTCTTCCTTACAACTATAGGCTGGATTATTCCATGTTCCTTTATTGACAATGCCAACTCTTCTATTTTTTCTTCATTGAAAGTCTTTCTTGGCTGATTTACATTAGGCATTATGTCATGTATTTTGATATATTTTACTTTATCCTGTTCATCTTCAGATGCACCGGAAGAAAAACTGTCTGTTTCATTAGGCGCTTTAACAGGAACATCTGCAAAAAGTGCGTCAAGTCCCCTGCCGAGGCCACCTTTCTTTTGTGCAGCCATATTATTCTTCCTCCAATTCCAGGAACTCTTCTGCAAATTCCATATAAGCCTCTGCACCTTTGGATTTAGGATCGTATTCAGTAATCGGAAGTCCATAGCTTGGTGCTTCTGCCAATCTTACATTACGAGGTATAACAGTTGAATAAACTTTACCTCCAAAATATCTCTTGACTTCCTGAACCACCTGTGCAGATAAATTAGTTCTTCCGTCAAACATGCTCAATATAACTCCTTGTACTTCAAGAGACGGATTAAGACTTTTCTTCACCAAATCAATAGTGCTTACCAGTTGACTTACTCCCTCTAATGCATAAAATTCACATTGTATAGGTATAAGCACACTGTCAACTGCTGCCAAAGAATTTATAGTCAAGAGCCCCAATGATGGCGGACAATCTATAAACATATAATCATATTCGTCTTTTATTTTATCGAGACTGTTTTTTAAAACCTTTTCTCTTCCCTCTATTTGAACAAGTTCCACTTCTGCGCCTGCCAGATCCACACTCGCCGGAATAATGTCCAGATTTTCAACATCTGTATGAATAACAGCTTCTCTTATGTCATAATCTGCATCTACCAAAACATTGTAAACTGTATCTTCTAAGCCTTTTTTTGCTATGCCGAGTCCGCTTGTAGTGTTACCTTGAGGATCTATATCAAGAACAAGAACTTTTTTACCTTTCAACGCAAGGCAGGCAGCAAGATTTATATTAGTCGTAGTTTTACCTACGCCGCCCTTTTGATTGAATATTGCTATTGCTTTTCCCAAAATATTGCCTCCTCTTTTTTGTATGCAAATATTATATAATATTTTCTGATTCATTGCTACCTATATTGATTAAAAAAATAGATGTTTCACGTGAAACATCTATCACTTTTAGGCAACAGGATTTTCACTTCAAGAAAGTCTCCTTTATCCTCTTGCATCATTTTGGCATTTTTTTCCATTTCTTTAATTTGTCCAAATGCTTTTCTTATTGTATTAAGGTATATTTTATAGCTTATATAGTTAATTTTATTTTTCTTACGGAATGCCGCTTCTTTTTTCATAAGAAGGTCTTCTATAAGTTTTTCGGTCTGCTTTACATTCAGATTATTTGCCGCAACTCTCTCGGTAACCTTTTTTCTGTCTTCTTCTTCGGTAAGCTTAAGAAGTGCCCTCGCATGTCTTTCAGTAAGTTTGTTTTGAATAAGTTTTTCTTGTATGTCCTCTGGCAGTGCCAATATCCTTATTTTATTTGAAATTGTAGATTGTTTTTTATTTACTTTTTCTGCTATTTCAACTTGTGTAAGCCCGAAATCTTCCATCAGCTTTTTATACGCTCTTGCTTCCTCAAGAAAATTAAGGTCCTCTCTCTGAACATTTTCAACTAATGATATAAGTGCAGCTTCTTGCTCTTCCATATCTTTAATTACTGCCGGGATTTCGGTAAGCCCGGCCATTTGTGCAGCTCTAAATCGTCTTTCACCTGCTATTATTATGTAACCGTCTATCCCTTTCTTTAATATTATTGGTTGAAGCACTCCATATTCTTTTATAGACCCGCTTAATTCCTCGATAGCTTCATCATAAAATATTTTTCTCGGTTGTTCCGGATTTGCCAAAATATCTTTGATAGGAACTGATATTATCTGCTGTTTTAAATTCAATTCCTTATTGTTTCCGTCCTTATATTCCCCCCTGCTTTCTGTTTGAACGCCTATCAATGATAAAATGCCCCTTTTTTTCTTTTCCATGATGCTCCTCCTCTCATGGGAAAATAATAACATTTCCCGACAAGAAAAAGTCTTACTTTCTTAAACAAAAAAACCCCTAAAAATGCTATTTTAAGGGTTCTTTCGATGGAGTACCCGATTTTCTCGGATATTTCGACGCCGTTTTATTTACTTTTTTTACCAATGCTATTTTGTGTTCATCACCGTCTTTATCAAGAGGAGTTTTTTCCCATCTTTCAAACTCTCCGCCTAAAAGCTTAATTGCTCTTGTCGCTTCTTTTAATTCCAGCTCTCCCCCGGCTCCCTTATAAGAAGCCATATAACCGCCTACTCTTACAAGAGGCAAACAATATTCTGATAATGTTGAAAAATTGGCTACGGCTCTTGAAACGCAGAAATCATATTTCTCTCTGTGTTCCTTGCTTCTTCCCAAGTCCTCGGCTCTGCCATGCAGAGTTTTTATGTTTTTTATGCCGATACTTTCACAAAGTTCATCTATTATTTTAAGTCTTTTTTTAAGAGAATCCATCAATACAAACTCTTTCTCAGGCGATAAAAGAGCAAGCGGTACACCGGGGAAACCTCCACCGGTACCTACATCTATTATTCTATCTGCCTTTTTATATTCAGGCATCAAAACGCAGGCCGCCGAATCCACAAAATGCTTCAATGTAAACTCTTCGGGATCTCTGATTGCAGTAAGATTTACAAATTCATTCCATTGCAGTATACCGCTTCTGTAAGCATCAAATCTTACTATAAGATTATCATCATACGGAATGTTGTTTTTTTCAAAATATTCTATTAGCTTTTTCATTGCTTCATTCTTCTCTTTTTTTCCAGATAAACTAAAAGTACATTTATGTCAGCAGGAGATACGCCTGATATTCTTGATGCTTGGCCAAGTGACTCAGGTTTTAATTGATTAAGTTTTTGCCATGCTTCTATTCTAAGACCGTCTATAGTGCTGTAGTCTATGTCTTGGCTTAGTTTTCTGTCCTCTAATTTTTTAAACCTTTCTATCTGTGCAAGCTGTTTTTTTATGTATCCCTCGTATTTTATCTGCACTTCAAGCTGAGTGATTTCGTGATAAGAAAGCTCAGGTCTTGTTTCGTCATCTATTTCTTCTAAATCAGAGTATTTAATCTGAGGGCGCTTCAAAAGGTCTGCCATAGAAATTCTTGATTGTACTTCCGATGTCCCGTGGCTTATCAAAAATGAATTTATTTCATTTGGCGTAAATGTTTTTTCTTCAAGCCTTAAAGCTTCTTTCTCAACAGCTTCTTTTTTGGCAAGATATCTGTTATATCTTTCTTCTGAGGCAAGTCCTACCTCGTATCCTTTCTCTGTCAAACGCAAATCTGCGTTGTCTTGCCTGAGAACAAGCCTATATTCCGCTCTGGAGGTCATTATTCTGTAAGGTTCATTTGTACCTTTATTTACTAAATCGTCGATTAGAACGCCAATATAAGCCTCGTTTCTTCCGAGAACCAAAGATTTTTTGCCGGAAATCTTAAGAACTGCATTTATTCCCGCCATCAAACCTTGAGCAGCGGCCTCCTCATAACCGGAACTTCCATTAAATTGTCCGGCACAAAACAGATTCTCTATGTGTCTGCTTTCAAGACTGAGCTTTAAATCCTGAGGATCGATACAATCGTATTCTATCGCATAAGCAGGTCTTACTATCCTGAGATTTTCAAGTCCCGGTATTGTTTTATAAAAAGCTTCCTGAACATCCTCAGGCAAACTTGATGACATACCTTGAATATACATTTCATCTGTATCTATTCCCTCAGGTTCAACGAAAAGTTGATGTCTCTCTTTATCGGCAAATCTGTTTACTTTATCTTCTATTGACGGGCAGTATCTTGGTCCGATTCCCTCTATTTGTCCGCCAAAAAGAGCCGACCTGTGAAAGTTTGCTCTTATTACCTTGTGCGTTTCTTCGTTTGTGTAAGTGAGCCAACACGAAACCTTGTTTTCGCCAACCTCATCATTCATAAAAGAAAAAGGTACTGTCTTTTCATCGCCCTTTTGTTCCTGCATCTTTGAATAATCCAAGCTGCTGCCAAGACACCTTGCAGGTGTTCCTGTTTTGAATCGGCGAAGCTTAAGACCATGCTTTTTGAGATTGTCTGCAAACTCCAACGAGGGCGCCAGTCCGTTGGGACCGCTCTCAAATGCTGCACTGCCTATAAATATTTTTCCTCCGAGGAATGTACCGGTTGCAAGTATAACTGCTTTTGCACTATAACAAGTATGAGTCTTTGTCACCACCCCTGTAACTTTGCCCTCTTCAACAATCAAATCCGTCACTTCACCTTGTTTCATATCAAGATTAGGAGTTGATTCAATGGTTTTTTTCATTTCAAGATGATAACGATTCTTATCTGCTTGTGCTCTTAGAGAATGGACTGCCGGACCTTTTGCCGTATTGAGCATCTTGCTCTGCAAAAAAGTCTTATCGATATTTATTCCCATTTCTCCACCTAAAGCATCTATTTCTCTTACAAGATGTCCCTTTCCTGTTCCGCCTATTGACGGATTGCATGGCATCATTGCTACTGCTTCTAAATTCATGGAAAACATCAAGGTTTTCTTTCCCATACGGGCCGCAGCTAAAGCGGCTTCACAACCTGCATGACCTGCACCGACAACTATTATGTCGTATTCTCCCATAAAAATTCTATCATCCATTGTATATAAAGTCCTTTCAAACTTACTTTCCTAAGCAAAACCTTTCAAATACCTTATCTATTATATCTGAATCGGCTGTTTCTCCTATTATTTCTCCGGTCGCTTCATAGCACCTGTTTACATCTATTTCTATGAATTCCAAAGGTTCTCCCGATGAAGCCATTTGAATAGCATCGTTTAAAGAATTTTCTGCCTCGTTAAGAAGATTTTTATGGCGAACATTGGTTACCATAAGATTTTCTCCATGTTTAACATGGCCTCCATATACAAGATTTTCTATCTTAGAAGCAAGTTCTTCTATACCTTTTCCATCTATAAGTGCCGTATCTATTATGTCAGCTTGCGGTAATTTTTCCTTAATATGCTCTTTACTTACTATAACTCCTCTGTCGGTTTTATTAAACAGAACTATTGATTTTCTGTTTCCTATATATTCCATTATGTTATAGTCTTCTTCTTCCAAATTGCTGCTGGAATCTATAACGAAAACTATCAAATCTGCCTTATTAAAGGCTTCTTTGCTTTTTTCTATTCCTATCTTTTCTATAACATCTTCAGTATCACGAATTCCTGCTGTATCAGTAAGAATTATAGGAATATTTTTTATTACTATATTTTCTTCTATTATGTCTCTTGTTGTACCCGGTATGTCTGTTACTATAGCTCTATTCTGACCTATTAGGGCATTCAAAAGCGAAGACTTTCCTACATTAGGTTTTCCAACTATCGAAACGGCAAGTCCCTCTCTTATTATTCTGCCTGTATCCGAGGTTTCCAGCAGACTTCTTATTTTTTTTCTCACATTTACAAGAGAATTTATAAGCTTCTCATATGTCATTTCTTCTATATCTTCATCCGGATAATCTATATTAACAGTCAGCAGAACCAAAACATCCACCAAATCTGCCCTTATTTCTTTTATTTTTTCGGAAAATAAGCCCTCAAGCTGATTAAGCGCCACATCAAAAGTTTTATCCGATTTTGCTTTTATCAAATCTATTACTGCCTCTGCCTGTGACAAATCCAATCTTCCGTTAAGAAAAGCTCTTTTTGTAAATTCTCCTTTTTCTGCCGGTCTTGCGCCGTTTTTAAATGTAAGCTCAAGAATTTTTTTGAGAGAAATCATGCTTCCGTGGCACTGTATTTCTGCCACATCTTCCGCAGTATATGAACGAGGTCCTTTCATATATACAGCCATGACTTCATCTATAGTAGAACCGGTATCAGGGTCTACTATATGTCCATAAGTAAGCATTCTGTTTTTTATTTCCGAAGACGCAGGAATAAATATTTTTTGTAATATTTCAAATGCCTTTTCACCACTTATTCTTACTATTCCTATGCCGCCCTCTCCCGGCGCTGTAGCTATAGCTGCAATTGTATCTTCTCTCATATTTTTCCTCTTACAAAGTTCTTATACACAAAAGAGCTGTCTTTTGACAGCCCTTTATTTTATTTGAGTTCAATAATAACCCTTCTGTAAGGGTCCTGTCCCTCACTTCTTGTTGACACTTTTGGATGATTATGAAGAGCTGCATGTATAACCTTTCTCTCATAAGGATTCATAGGTTCAAGCTTAACGCTTCTTCTTGTTTTTACAACCTTATTTGCCAATCTGTAAGCAAGAGCTTCAAGAGTCTTTTCTCTCTTTGCTCTGTAATTTTCAGCATCGACTACTACTCTTGTATATTCCTCACTGCCTTTATTTACTACAAGGCTTGTAAGATACTGAATAGCATCGAGTGTCTGACCACGCTTACCTATAATTGTACCCGAATCTTTACCGTTAATATCTACATATATTGATTCTTCGCCTTTTCTGGCACTTATTTCAAGATCAAGCCCCATCTCGCAGGTAACTTTTCTTAAAAAGTCCAAAGCTTCATGTTCTTCACAAGGAACTAAATTTTCCTCTTTAGTATCATCCTTTATTTCAACTTCTTCTTTTTCTTCTTTATGTTCTTTTTTTAATGTTTCTGTCTTTTTTATTTGAGCCTTTTCTGCTCTTTCGGAATCTTTTTTATCTTCTTTAACTTCTTTTTCAGCTTTTACAGGTTCTGTCTCAGAAGTTTTTTTCTTTTCTACTCTTACGAGCGCCAACTTTGAACCAATTCCAAAAAAGCCTCTTGAAGGTTCTTCTAAAACAGTAACATCTACATCATCTATGGTAAGTTTCAAATCGTCTAAAGCCAATTTAACAGCTGTATCGACATCTGTCCCCCATTTTTCAGAAAAATCTGCCATGTTTTAATTTTCCTCCAATAATAAGTTATGCTCTTGCTGCTTTTTTCTTTTTTCCATCACCCATTAGTTTTTTCTTCATCTTTGCAAATCTAAGGTTGTAGAAAATTTGAATTATCTGGTTTAAAGACCAATAAAGAGCAAGTCCTGCAGGATAGCTTCTGGCCATCAATAAAATCATTATCGGGAAAACATATCTCATCATATTTGTCATGACTTTCATCTGGTCAGCATTAGGACCTGCCGCCTGATTTGTCTGTGAAAAATATGTAGCTAAAAATGTTGCTATACCGGCAATTATAGGTAAAATCCATTTATCGGGCTGCGCCAAATCCGGTATCCAGAAAAATGATTCATGGATTGCAAACAGCATTTTATCAGAAGATATGTAATTCATAGGGTTTCTCAACAATGAAAAAAGACCCATGATAACTATCATCTGAACTAGCATAGGCAAACAGCCTCCATACATACTGCCGCCTTCTTCTTTATACAGCTCTGCCATTTTCTCATTCATCATTACCTTATCTCTGGCATATTTTTGCTGTATTTCTTTAATTTTTGGCTGCATCTTGGTCATGTTTATAGTAGTCTTTATCTGCTTTGCATATAAAGGATACATAACTACCTTTACTATTATTGTAAATATAATAAGAGCAAGACCGTAATTTCCTATAAAATCATAAATCCAAGTGAGCAAATAACTCATTGGGCTTGCTAAAATTCGCATTAACTTCCTCCATTATTTTAAAGGATCATAACCACCCTCATGCCACGGGTGACACTTTAAAATTCGTCTGATTCCCAAATAACTGCCTTTTATTACACCATACTTTTCCAAAGCTTGTATAAAATAAGTAGAGCATGTAGGTATAAACCGACATGTGGCAGGAAAAAGAGGCGAAATAAATTTCTGATAAAATCTAATCATCAGAATCATAATTTTTTTAAAAAAATTACTTATTATTTTCATTTTTCCTTTTCACCCCGGTTCTTTTAAAAGCAGAATTAAGGGATTTTTCAACTTCTGCACATTTTTTGCCGCAAATAGTGTTTCTTGCAATAATTATGAAATCATATCCAATAGGCAAGCTATGTTCTATATTGCGATAGCTTTCTTTCATAAGTCTTTTTGCTCTGTTTCTAACTACACTGTTTCCGACTTTTTTACTTGCCAAAAACCCTGTTCTGTTATAAGAAAGTCCGTTAGCTTTGTAAAATACTACGACATATTTGTCGCCAACCGACTTTCCCCTTTTATAAATAGCGGAAAAATCGCTGTTTTTCCTCAAAACATTTTTTTTCAGCATACTAAAATCCTTGGGATTTATAAATTAAGCAGTAAGTTTCTTTCTACCTTTTGCTCTTCTTCTCTTAAGAACATTTCTTCCGTTTTTAGTTTTCATTCTCTTTCTGAAGCCATGTTCTTTCATTCTCTGTCTTTTTTTAGGCTGATAAGTCATTTTCATTTTTAAGGTTCTCCTTTCCAAATTGTGTTGGTGTAAAATCTAAATTCCAATAATACACATATGCCTAAGTATTATAAACGAAAAACTTTATAATGTCAAACTTAAACAATAAAAAATCCCCTCAAAACAATAAATTTAACATGTTTGAGGGAATTTTAACAGAAATTTCAATTTTTGTTTTTCGTTTTTTCCTTATCGTATTTTTTTAAGGCAAGTCTTACGGCAAAGTAAACTATCGCACCTATGACAATTACATAAAGAACGGCTGTAATAAGTAATGTTAATAGCTGCATCATAACCAATCTCCTCTCCAAGACTGAACTACCTTTACTTGTTTCTCAATAGTATCGATATCTGAACATTTTACATAATTATACATTTTAAATAGCTTATCATATTGTAATATACCAGCAGCAGCCTTAATAGTAAATATGCAATTTGATGATACTGTTTCACCAATACTTGCATATCTTTTAGGTTCATTAACATTTCCTACAGAAATATTTATAATTCCTGAACTATTTGCCCAAGCTTCAACATATCTTGGACTTATTCCATTAGAATTTAAAGTATAGTGATTACATATATTAAATTGAAAATATGCAACTCCAAGATTTCCTTCAAAAGTAGAAGTGAATTTTCTACTACCATAATCTTTCCATAAAGTTTGTCCTCCAGGAGTATTAGCAAAAGGTCTAATTGTCATATCATTGTCTATATTGTTTATTTTTAAATAACAATTATCTCCTAAATCAATAGTTTTTTCATCTACCATTAAATTAATATTTACCATTTTAGAATCAATTATATTTAATTTTTCTTCAATAAAATTATTAATAATTAAAGGATCGGTATTTTCTACTAATTCTTTAATTTCTATAGATTCTGGATTTAATGATGGATCTTCTTCATATAATTCGTTAATCTTATTTTTAAATTCCTCTAAATTATTTATTTTTTGT
>CAJMLH010000047.1 GCA_905214195.1 uncultured bacterium | reverse complement strand
TTATATTATCATTTATTTCCCTTTGTGTCAATACATTTTTTGAACTTTTTTTGATAAATTATGTATAAATATTTTCACAACCTCTAAGCCCTTGTATTTCCAACGGTTTTACATATTCACATCGTAAAGTTTTTTACCTGACAGATAAGTTTTTTCTATTTTTATATCCTTAATATCATCAGGAGAAACCGCTCTTATATCCTTATCAATTATGACAAAGTCGGCGGATTTTCCTTTTTTGATACTTCCTTTCTTCTCTTCGGCAAAGCAGGCATATGCACTGTTAATAGTAAAAAGTCTTAAGCTTTGCTCCAAAGTAAGGTTCTGTTCCGGTTTCCACCCATCCTTTGGATTGCCGTTCAAATCTTTTCTCGTCATTGCTGCATATATGTTTTCCATTATGTTTAATGATTCCACAGGGCAATCTGAACTTCCGGTAGGATGAAGCTCTTTTTCAAAAAAGCTTTTCCAATCATATGCTGTAGCAGCTCTTTTTTCGCCTAATCGGTCATCAATTATTTTAAGATCGTAATTAAGGAAGATAGGTTGTATGTAAGCTATCAGATCTAACTGCTTCATTCTTTCAAGCTGCTTAGGGTTTGTTACCTGGCAATGAATTATTCCATGGCGCTCATTAAGTCTTGGATAATTTCGCTTTGCCTCTTCGATTGCATTCATAACTTCGTCAACTGCTCCATCACCTATAGCGTGGATTGCTATCTGCATACCTGCTTCATGGCACTTCTTAACCATAGCTTTTAGTTCATCTGTCTCAAACAGAAGCATTCCCCTCTGATCAGGCACATCACTGTAAGGCTCATTGAGGTATGCCGTTCTTGCTCCCAGCGCACCATCTGAAAGAAGTTTCAAAGGTCCTAATGTAAATAAGCCATTTCCCATGTTCCATCCTGTATGATAACCATTGTCTAAGAAGTCTTGTATTTTTTCCACTGCAGGAAGGTTACACTGTTCATATACTCTTATTTTTAACTTTCCTTCATCTATAAGTTCTCTGTAGCTTTGTATTACTTTCTTATAATTTGTAGGAACATCCTTAAAGTCATCGGAGTGGATTTCAACTATTCCGTGGGCGAGAGCTTCTTCCTGGGCAAGTAATATGAGTTCTTTTATCTCTTCTGTTTCTTTTTCCGGGATAGCATCTAATATGCAAGCTCTTGCTCGTTCTCTGAAAATTCCAAGAGGTCTTCCATTTTCATCAAGATCTATTTGTCCTCCCTCTATTTCCGGTGCAGACTCGGACATTCCTATCAGTTCAAGACCCTTACTGTTGGTTACTATTACATGTCCGCATGTTCTTACAAAGCACATCGGATGTTCTGTTGATATCTTATCAAGGTCATATCTGGTTATGAATCGAGCCTCATCTTTAAATTTATCATGGTTCCAACCTCTTCCTCTCACCCATTTGCCGGCAGGAATATGATTTTTTTCTATATACTCTCTGCTGATTTCTATAAGATTTTCTATGCTGTCGCAATCATTATGGTTTATATCCTTAAGAAGCATTCCCAAAGAAAGGATATGCATATGGGTTTCAAAGAAAGCGGGAAGTACAGTCTTGCCTTCCAGATTTACAGTTTCATTGATACTCTCTTCAGCCAATAACTCCTCATCACTGCCTACCTTTGTGAATTTGCCGTCTTCTACAGCAAAAGCACTGCAATCATCGCCCTCAAGAGTAATTACCTTTCCGTTATAATATACGCTTTTCATTTTCTAATTCTCCTATATAGTCAGACCGGGCAGCATGACTTATGCCGCCCGGTTTTTTAATACTGCTGTTTATTTTTTATGCAAGTTCTTCATTTTTTTCTTGTTTTTTGCCTTTTAATCTTTTCTGCTTACCCTCATCTGTACGAGCTATAGTAACTCCTGTGAGTATGTAAACCAATGCAAAGCCCATTCCTAAGTATGTAATTGGTGCATATAATACGAAGTCCCATACAGGAAGTCCCAATGTACTTGAATAGAATGCTCCCGAAAGTGACCACGGAATAAGCGGAGCTATTGCTGTACCTGTATCTTCCAACATTCTTGAAAGGTTTGTACGCTTAAGTCCAAACTTGTCGTAGAGATCCTTTGTCATATTTCCTATTACTACGAAAGATACATAGTAACTTACTACTATCAGGAACAGTACCAAATGAAGCAATGCTACTGTTATCATCATCTGCTTGTCGTTCTTTACAGCCTTTGAAAGTTTGTCTACAATAATTTCCACAGTTCCGGATGCTTTTAAAGGACCTCCGAAAACTCCGGCTGCAAGGACTAAAACGATAGTGCTGAGCATGCTGTTCAGACCGCCTCTTAATACCATAGTATCAACGATTTCAACGCCTGTGGATTCTGTGTATCCTCCTCCCATAGCATATATAACATCTGAGGAAGATGCTCCCTGGAATACCCATGCAAGTACCATGGCTGCCAATATACCTGAGAAGAATGTCGGTATTGTAGGCTTTTTCAATATTATAAGAGCAACTACAATTACCGGCGGTATCAGCATAATAGGATTTATGGTAAATGTATCGGAAAGAGTGTCCATTATAGCACTGTAGTCTTCTCCGCCCATTTCCTTGCCTGCATATTTTGCGCCGAGTATACCGTAAAGTACCAGAGAAACAATTATTGAAGGTACTGTAGTAAGGAGCATGTATTTTATATGATCAACAATGTTTACTTCTGCAACCGCCGAAGCCATAACTGTAGTATCTGACAACGGTGAAAGCTTATCACCAAACAATGCACCGGCAGTAACAGCACCCGCAGTATATGCTACAGGAATTCCAAGTCCCGAAGACACTCCCATCAAAGCAACTCCGACAGTTGATACAGTTCCCCAAGAAGTTCCTGTCATTACTGACATTATCGCTGCTATGAGACAAGTCATAACAAGGAATATTCCCGGGCTTATAAATTTCATACCGTAATAAATCATAGTAGGTATTGAACCTGATATCATCCATGTACCTACAAGAAGACCTACGCACATCAATATCATAAGTGGTGAAGCCATGGATTTAAAGTTTTCTTTTACTTCATATTCTATGTCTTCCCATTTGATTCCCCATATCATAGCCAGAGCACTTACGGCTGCAGCTGCGCAAAGCAGAGAAACTGATGTATCGCCGCCGATTTTAGCTTTTACAACAAAAATCATTACAACGGCGATAAGAAGCAAAATCATGGCTTGTCCAAAGCTTAATTTTTTCTTCTCTTCCATAATAATTATTCCTTTCATTATTCCTTAATAGTTCCCCAAGGTCATCCCTTTTGTAAGATGAAGCTTCAACTACTTTTAATTTAGCCAAAATGACACATCACTTCCAATACAAATTGATTTATAAGTTCATGCCTTTAAGGCTATAAAAAAACTGTCTGCAAGTATTGGTAAACCCTTTGGTTTAAATCAACCAACATTGCAAGACAGTTGTTATAAAAAACTCTTTATTTAAAGTATTCAATTAGAAAATTGTAAAACATTATAGCTGCTGAATTTTTGTAATTAGGTCTGTTCCATCTTACATAAACACTTCTTGGACATGGGGATCAAGTCGCAGAAATTCGATATTGTCTTCATCCTCCATTTTCCATGTCTTTTCAGGGAAAAAAGCTTTGCCCTGACCACTTCTTATAATTCTTCTAAGTGTCACAGGGCTGTCTGTTTCTATGGCTATATTCTGCTTTATACCGGCTTCTTTAAGATATGTTTCCATTATATCTCTGACAGGTCTTCCTCTCACTAATGAAACTATGGGAATTTCCGCAACATCTTCTAATTTGAGTACCCCCCCCCCGAATATTTTCTCTCTCCTTTAGGTACAGCAAGCAATATGTCTTCTTGTAAAAGAACGGCTGAATTTTTCGGCTCTGTTCCCGGTATAGCGGAATTAACTATAAGGTCAAGAGAGGAAACCGAATCATCTTCATGATAATGCTGCAAAACTCTTATCTGTACATTGGGATATCTTTGCCTGAACTTTCCGATTATATCTATAAGCAAACTTGACATAGAGTAGAAGCCAACGCTCACCTGCAAATCCTTTCTGTTTTTAAACTCACTCAGCTCATCTCTCATCTCATCAACTGCATTCAGTATTTTTGTACAATAATGAAGAAATACTTCACCATTTTTATTTAAACTTATGTTTCTTCCGTTTCTGTCAAAAAACTCCATTTCAAACTCATCTTCCAATCTTGATATCATTCTTGATAAAGACGGCTGTGAGATACACAGCTCATCTGCTGCCTGAGTCAGCGTTCTTGAATGAGCAATCTTGTAAAAATATTTGAGCTGCAAAAGTTCCATGATTTTCGTTCTCCTTATTCCATCAGGTTAATCTGTTTATAACTTATCTTATATTGGAAGGTTAAAAAAATCAATAGTATACTTTCGTCAGTCACTCCCGTCAACCGCACGGGTGATAAAACAAGTTTTAGAAAAGAGGGATAATAATGATAAAGGGCGTCGCAACTATTTCGGTATGTATGTTCGTCGGCTTCTTTGCCGGAGATATTATAGGACAGCTTATCGGTGTGGATTCTAATGTAGGCGGTGTCGGTTTTGCAATGTTTTTGCTGCTTATAATAACAGACAAACTTAAGAAAAAAGGAAAACTGACCAATGAAATTTCAGATGGAATAGGCTTCTGGCAAGCCATGTACATTCCAATCGTCATTGCCATGACTGCAACTCAAGATGTAGTCGCCACCGTAAATTCAGGCTTTCTTGCCATAGCAGCAGGCGTATGTGTAGTTCTGCTGGGATTCGTTCTCGTATGGCTTTCAAGTTTTCTGCCTGAAGGTAAAACAAAGAAAAAGGAGCAATCTGTCTTATGAATATTTTAGATATAATAAAAGGAATCCTAACAGACAACGCTTTTGTCATGTCATTCATGTTTATTGCCTTAGGAGTATTGATATCAGAGCTGATTTCCAAATACATATTTAAAGGCAAACTTCCCACATCTGCTGTTGCCATAGTAGTAGGTCTTGTCGCAGCTTACATAGGCGGAAAAATCACAGGCGGAAGCAATGGCATTGCAGATATAGAAATGTTTACAGGTATCGGAATTTTAGGAGGCAGCAGCCTTAGAGACTTCGCAATAATACCAACTGCCTATGGTGCAAGTTTGAAAGAGCTTAAGCGTTCCGGTCTTATAGGTTGTTTATCCCTCATAGTCGGCGTCACATTTGCCTTTATTTTGGGAACTGTCTTTGCAATGATTTTCGGATATACAAATCCAACAGAAATCACTACCATTGCAGCAGGAACTGTCACATTTATCACAGGAGCGGTAACAGGCAGTGCAGTAGGCGCATCTTCTGATATTATAGCTTTATCTATTGCGATAGGTGTGGTAAAATCTATAGTTGTAATGATAGCCACTCCACTTCTTGTAAAGAAAATGAAACTTGATAACTTCCGTTCTGCAATGGTATACGGCGGAATTATGGGGACAACTTCAGGAGTTTCCGCAGGTCTTGCAGCCACCGATCAGAAGCTGGTTCCTTATGGAGCCATGACGGCAACATTCTTTACCGGTCTGGCTTGTCTTCTTTGCCCTACAGTTTTCTACGGCATCATAAATTTAATATTTTAGGTGATTAACATGACTTTAAAATTCAAAGAATCTTTATTGGTTCTTCTGGGAATCGCAGCAATAATGATAACAGGCATTTTTATTTTAAAAATGCCTATTTCCATTATTCTCCTAATTGAAGCTGTATTTGTTGGTATCATAGGCTTCGCCAAAAAAATCCCCTACGAAGAACTTCAACAGACTATACTTTCTTCCATAAGTAATATCCTTGTGCCTGTCATAATACTTCTACTCATAGGAGCTTTAGTTGCAAGCTGGATAATGAGCGGCACTGTGCCTGCTTTGATATGTATAGGACTAAAAGCCATAGATGCTCGTTTCTTCCTTATTATCTCTTTTCTCATGTGTTCAATAACATCAATGATAATAGGCACTTCATGGGGAACTATTTCAACTCTTGGAATCTCATTCATGGGTATATCAAACGCACTTGGACTTGCACCTGTATATACTGTAAGTACAATAGTTTCAGGTGCAATAATAGGTGACAAAATGTCACCGCTTTCAAGTTCTGTAGTTCTTGCCGTTCAGCTTACCCAAACCAATTCCATAGATGCAATGAAAGCAACAGCTATTACAAATATGCCCGCTTTTGCCTTATCGGCAGCCATGTATCTGTTTTTAGGAATATTTACAGACAACAGTTACACTTCCGATGCCGTAAATACAAGTAATCTTCTTGAGGCAATATCGGGACAATTTAACACAGGTCTTTTAACTCTAATTCCACCTGTTTTACTTATTGCCCTGATACTTTTCAGAGTACCTACCATTCCGGCTTTTCTTGCCGGAATTACAGTAGGCGTTCTTGAGGCTATCTTTTTGCAGGGCCATTGTGCTGCCGATGTATTTGAGGGACTTCTTTCAGGATACACATACGGAACAGACCCGACAGTAAACGAGCTTCTTAATTACGGCGGCATAAACAGCATGGCTTCCATCCTAACCCTGCTTATTTTTGCAGCTGCCTTTGGAGGCATAATAAAAAAATTAGGTGTAATATCGTGCTTACTCGATAAAGTATTCAACAATTCAGGTAAAAAAGCAGGAATTATAACTTCCTCTGTTATAATTCATACAATTTGTTTCGTTATAACCGGTAATTATTTTGCAACTAATTCTATTTTAGCGCCGGCGCTTCATTCAATATATGAAAAAAACGGTATAAACCGTTCCCACATAACTTCTATATTCTTAGACACAGGTACAGGCATATCGCCGCTTGTTCCATGGAGTCCTACAGCAATATTCGTAACAAGCACTCTCGGATATGCTTCTTTGAAGTATTGTCTTTATTCGCCTGTGCTTTGGCTGCCGTTTTTAATTTATCCGATTTTAGGTATTGTTCTTGACAGGAGGAAAAATGAAAAAACTGTTTGAGATATTTATACTTTTCTTTAAGATAGGTATGTTCACAATAGGGGGAGGTTACGCCATGCTTCCTCTCATACAAAAGGAAGTCGTTGACAAAAAATCATGGATGAGTGAAGAGGAGTTTCTTGATGCAATTTCTCTGACCAACAGTTTGCCGGGACCTCTTGCCACCAATGCCGCTACTTTTGTAGGTTACAGAGTAAGCAAAACAAAAGGAGCTTTGGCTGCCGTTATCGGCGCTGTTCTTCCCAGCATAATAATAATATTGGCCATTGCTTCTTTCTTTAAAAATATAGTTGACTATCCGGTAGTTCAAAATGTATTTAATGCCATCAGACCTGCCGTAGTTGCTCTTATATTGTATTCTGTCATAAAGCTTGCCAAAACCGCCAAGGTTGGGGAAAATTTAAATTGGATTATTTCTCTTACAGCCTTTGGAGCCATAACATTTTTTAATGTTCATCCTATCATTGTGATAATATGTGCAGCCATATATGGCTTGGTTCTGTACGATTTTGTATGTAAAACTGTAAATGCCGAGGATAACGGCGAAAGAAAGGAGTGATTTAATGTTTGCTTTACTTCCTCATGTATTGTTTGCGTTCCTCAAAATAGGCGCCTTTTCTTTTGGCGGAGGTTACGCAGTTCTCTCTTTTATAGAAAGAGAGATAATCACAGCTAATAATTGGATTTCTCCTGAAGAGTTTGTAAATATAGTAGCCATTGCCGAAATGACTCCGGGCCCTATAGCTGTTAACTCTTCAACTTTCGTGGGTTACAATATGTTCGGAATATTGGGGGGAATAGTATGCTCTCTGTGTACTGTAGCCGTACCATTTATCATATCTCTTATAGTCTCGGCTTCCTTTTCAAAGTTCAGAGAAAACATATATTTAAAAAAAGCCCTCTGCGGCATCAGACCTGCCGTAATAGGGCTAATAGCCGCAGCATGCGTTTCTGTCGGAAAAATTTCAATCACTGACATATATAGCGTCGGCTTTTTTGCATTGGCATTGTTATTAGTTTGGAAGTTCAAGATAAACCCTATCTTAACTCTCATAATATGCGGAGGACTTGGCGCTTTAGTATTCAGCTTCGTCCCTCTATGATTTCGTTTTATGCATACCGAGGGCCACATAAGCGACAACAGCTACTGCATTAAAAGCAGCAAAGAAAGCATATACTCCCTGTGCCCCTGCAGCATCAAGAATAATTCCGCCAAACAGACTGCTTACTATTACACTGAAATTGTTTCCAAGGGCATAATATACCGATATTGCCAAGCCGGACATGTGAGGTTCAACTATTTTGTTGAAGTATTTCACTATCTCCATCAATATAATTCCGCCTGACAAACCTTGCAGGAAAAAGCTGCCAAGAAGCCACTTGTAATCCGGTCCACAAGCATAAAAAGCAAATCTTATAACCAACACCACTGCTGCGAAAAGCAGCATTTTTTCTGTTCCGAATTTTTTTGAAAAATAAGATGCGGCCGCCATTACAACTGCCTCACTTCCTGCCATCAAAAAGAACGCCAGCCCTATACCTGAAACGCTGCCCCCATTTTCTCTGAAAAGATATCCGAAGTAAGTATTATGAGCAATACTTGTTCCTGTCATCAAAAAAGCACACAGCAGAAGTTTTGTAAACATTTTATTCTTGAACAAAACCCTTATTGTAACATCACTCTTCTCTTCTTTAACAAATACCGGTTCTGATTCTCTGATGACAAAAAATACGGCTATAACAAAAGCTATTGCATAAAGATAAAATATATTTTCAAGTCCTTTTGCCTGTGCATATTTACCCACAACAAAAGACGCAATAGCATATCCTGCCGCACCCATACCCCTTATAACTGGATAATTGTCACTTTTACTCAATACCAAAGCATCAGCAATCCCATGTGCCGGTCCCTGAAAGAAATACATTAGACTGTATATCACAGCATAAATTGCAAAGTCGTCAGTCTTCGTATTTAAGAATCCGAAAACAGCCGCACCTAAGCACATAACTATAAGTACCAGTCTCTTTTTTGAAGCCGCCGAATAAACTTTACCCCAAATGAAGCCTGCTGCTATGGCAGTTCCCGTTCCCAAAGAAGTAATTATTCCAACCTGTGTTCCGCTGAATCCTATGGAACTTAAATACTGGCCAATCATCGGACAAATAGTACCTAAAGGCCAATATATGAAAAAATATAAAAATGAGCTGTTTATATCTGAGCTGCAATTTTTCATCATCAAATTCTCCTTAACCATAAATCATAGTATATCAAACAAGCTCTTTGCAAACAATATAAAGTAGTGATTTGGAGGTGAAAAATTTGTTAATAGTAGCGATAAGAACATTTGTAATGTATCTGATTCTTCTTCTGGCGGTAAGAATAATGGGTAAATCTGAACTTTCAAAGATGTCCCCGTTTCAGCTCGTCATAATATTTATGATTGCCGAACTTGCCGCAATACCTATCGACTCCGCAGACGCCTCACTTATAAACGGAATAATCGCCATAACCACTCTGATGTTTTTGCAGGTGCTTATCTCATTTCTGTCAATAAAAAGCGAGTCTTTCAAAAATTTCATATCAGGCAAGCCTACCATTTTGATTGAAAACGGCAAACTCAATATAAAAGAGTTAGCAAAACAACGAATATCAAGCACCGATCTTCTTGAACAGCTCCGCATTGAAAACTGCCCGTCCATCAGCGATGTGGATTATGCAATACTTGAATCTAACGGACAACTCTCAATTATACCCAAAGCCCAAAACCGACCTGTAACACCTAAAGACATGAAGCTTGCCGTATCTGACGGAGTTCTTCCCGCAATAGTAGTTTCCGACGGCAATATATATGAGCGCAACCTTCTCATGGCCGGAATAGATATGATAAATTTCGAGAAAAAGTTAAAATCCGTAAATATATCATCGGTAAAAGATATATTTTTGGCTTTCTGCGACTCAGAAAAGATCATCCATATATACACTTGCTCCGAAGATATGTTACCTTATGCAAAGGAGGTTAAAATATGAGAGATTTAATCGTATCTGTTACTATCGTACTTTCTCTTATAGGCGGCTGGCTGATATTTGATAATTATTCCTCGACTAATATAGAAAAAATGACGAACCTGATATATTCAGATATAATACCCTCGGTAGAATCGGAAAACTGGGATGAAAGCAAAGAAAAAATGCAAAAACTCGGCTCTTATTGGGACAAATACAAAAACAAGGCCCTCTTCTTTTTGAATAACGAAGAAATATCGGAAATCGATTATTCCATCGTAAAAACCTACAAATATGTAAAAGCAGAGGATGTTTCTAACGCTTCGGGCGAGCTTTGCTCCATTGCGGAACAGATGGTATTTCTATATCAAAAAGAAAAGATAACCCCTGAAAACATCTTTTAAATGTTGATTATGTTTTCGGTATATGTTAAAATCAAAAACAAGTAGAGTAAATATTGTGCGTTAAGTGCTATGAGATGGGATGTTGCTCATAGACGAAAGCCCGTTAGGCTGCGGTACAATATTGCGTCCGCTGCTACACTGTATATTGAAGACAGAATTATTATAATACTTTTCGGTAATCTTTAATCTCTTCTTCTCTATGGTGTAGTTATACTATAGAGAAAGGAGATTTTTTAATGGAACGAAATAATGTTTACAGCAAGTCGTACAAGTTGGTTTTAGCAGCCATAATGATAGCTCTTACACTCATAATCAACAGAGTGTTTCCTGCTACGCCTGTCTACCATATTTCGGTTGACTTTGTGCCTGTATTCATCACAGCAGTAATTCTTGGCCCTGTATGGTCGGCTCTGACTTACGGAATAGCCGATGCTATCGGCTCGATACTATTCCCTGTCGGACCTTTCAACCCGGGAATCACTTTTACCCTCGTGCTTTTGGGTCTTGCCTTTGGTCTTGTGTTCTACAACAAAGACCTTTCGGGCAAACGGCTGTGGATAAGGTCTTTCATAGCTGCTTTGGCTGCTTTGGTGATAAAGCTGTTTGGTACTACATATTTTCTATACCTTACTTTCGGCGCTCCCGGTGAAAACGGTTACTGGGCTTATGTAATATCAAGAATCCCAAACTGTGTTATCTTTGCCGCCCTTGTATTTGTATTACTTCCTATAATACAAAAGGTAATCGTTGAAAGAATAGTAAAACGCTGATAACCTTATCAGATTTATATGCTTAGCAGTCACCCATGCTGCCAAGTCCTATGATTATTTAAGGCACGGCGGTCATAACACCGCAAAATTCAATAATAAACTAAAAAAGTAAGAGGCATGATCAAAAGTCATGCCTCAGACTGTAGACAAAAGCCCGGCTCATACGAGAGCAAGGGCTTTTTCTGTATC
>CAJMLH010000046.1 GCA_905214195.1 uncultured bacterium | reverse complement strand
TGCATAGCTTCATTGAACCCCGTGTTTAACACGGGGTTTTCTTTATACAAAAAAATTGAGAGGCTACATCATAGCCTCTCAATTTTCTGGTGCGGATAAAAGGATTCGAACCTTCATGAAGGAACCTTCACACGGACCTGAACCGTGCGCGTCTGCCAATTCCGCCATATCCGCAAGTATAAGGAGTGTCTTTATTTACCGACGTTCCTACTATACACTATTTTAATCTAAATTTCAATAGGAAATTTCTTTTTATTTAACCTATTGTAGACATTTCTTCTGAGCAACGCATATATGACTGAAAATACAGGTATGAAAACAATCATTCCCAATATGCCTGATATATTTCCTCCCAATACTACAGCAAACAAAGTCCATATAGCCGGCAAACCCACTGAGCTTCCCACAACTCTTGGATAAATTATTTGTCCCTCTATCTGCTGAACAATGAAGAATACAATTATGAACCAGAACATCTTTTTCAAGCTGATTACTGCTATAAGCATACATCCGACTATAAGACCTATAAACGCTCCCACATAAGGAATCAAAGCCATTGAACCTATTATGACAGCTATAGTTGCCGCATATGGGAAGTTGCCGATAAACAGTACAACAAAGAAAAGCGTTCCCAATATCACCGCTTCCAGACACTGTCCCGAAAGGAAGTTTGCAAAAGTTTTGTATGTCAACGATGCCACCTCACAGACATTGTCTGCACGAGACTTTGACAAATACGCATATGCTATCTGTTTGGCTTGTCTGCCCAGCTTTTTCTTAGATGCCAGTATATATATTGCAAAAATCAATCCAAACACAAAATTCGCCATCACGCTGAACACACTTGTCGCAGCTTGCCCTGCTGTAGAAAGAATAGTATAAGCGCTTGATTTAATGGTATCAATAATCTTTACTGTATCTATTTCAGGAAAATACTTCTGCATCAGTTCAGTATTTATTCCCATTTCATCAAGAGCCGCAATCCAACCCGGATAAGACCTCTGCACTATCGTTGCTATACTTTTTATAGACTCCAAAACATTTGGGAAGATTACATTCCCTATAAAATATATGGCACCTATAAAAATAGTAAAAGTAATTAAAATACAAATAGGCGTCTTTATTCTTTGCAAAAAACCGACCCTTGTGTGACCTGATAATTTATCTATCTGTCTTTCAAAAAAACTCATTGGAACATTCATGACAAATGCGATAGCCCCACCTACCAGCAACGGCATGAACAACCCTACTATTAAATTAACCACACCCAAGACTTCACTGAAGTTCATCAGCGCCGATATCAAAAGCACTCCTATTACCACAAGCAACAGGTTTTCCTTAAACTTATTATCCGGTTTCATATCCATGAATAATCTCCTCTATTGAATCTGACCTTCCTCTATATACCCTTCTTCTACCATACAGCTTACTACCTGCTGTCTGCGTTGTTCTGCAAGTTCGGGATTTACATCCGGAGAATAGACTGACGGAGCATTTGGAATCCCCGCCAGCATCGTTGCCTCATAGCTGTTCATTTGCGCAGGCTTCTTTCCGAAATATCCGATACACGCATCGTAAACACTATAATATCCGGAACCGAAATATATTGAGTTTACATAAAGCTCAAATATTTCATCCTTATCATACATCTTCTCTATATCTCTTGCCACAAAAACTTCTGCCAGTTTTCGGCTTATTTTTTTATCTTGACTGAAATACATATTTCGTGCAAGCTGTTGTGTTATCGTGCTTCCTCCCTGACTTAACTCCCCTGATTTTATATTGCTTAGCACAGCTCTGCCTATGGACAAGATATCGTACCCTTTATGTTTTTCAAACCTTTTGTCCTCAACTGCAATTACTGCCTCAACATAAGTATCGGGTAACTGGCTGTAGAGAGTATAATGCTCAATCGACTGTATCTGCTTCACCTTTTCATCTATCGGTGTATTTTTTACAGCCTCCTGGTAAATGTCTTTAGCTTCATGATATGTAATTCCTGCAAAAAATGCTGCTGCAATAATAAGTAATATTAACAGTCGTTTAATAAGCTTCATTTTTTCTTTCGTTTTTAAATAAATTTTCCCTCTCGTCTATAATGAATCTTTTCAATTTGGTAACATGTTCTTCTGCTACAATTCTTGCTTTGTGAGAATCTCCGCTGAGAATTGCTTCTTCTATCTGTTCATGCTCTTTTGGCATTTTCTCATATCTGGAAAAATCGTCATAATATATATATCTGAATCTCAAAGCCAGCTCCTGAACCTGAGATAAAAGCTGGTTAAGAGTCTTGTTTCCGCTGTAGCTTACTATCAGCTGATGAAACAACTCGTCGCACCTTATTATCTCCTCTGTGTTTCCGCTCTTTATGGCTTCCTCATATTCGCTGTTCACCTTTATAAATGCCTGCTTTTCCTCTTCTGTAACCTTCTCTGCGGCAAGAGCGGCAGCCATTCCTTCCAAATCCTGACGAACCTCAAGCACATCCACCATATCCTTTACTGAAATTTCAGATGCATAGGCTCCTCTCCTCGGTTCGATAGTAACCAGACCTTCTTTTTCCAATTTTCTTATGGCCTCTCTGATAGGTGTACGGCTTACTCCCATATCTTCAGCCATTTCCACCTCCATCATTCGTGTACCGGGAGCGATTTCCCCCACAAGAATCTGTCGTTTAAGCTCTTCGTACACTATTTCTCTCAAGGGTCTGTGGTTTTGCAAATCCAGATTTAACATCTCATGTCCTCCGTTTTTTGATGTTCTCATAATGTTGTTGCCCAATATGACAGATATCCTTTTTTTCGCATATCTGCACATGCCTTTTGTGCGCTTTTTACACTTCTGAACAAAGCGAAAACCGTAGGGCCGCTGCCTGTCATAAGAACTTTTTCAGCAGAAGTTTGTTCCTCAATGATTTTCTTAACATCGTTTACTTCTTTGTACCGGTTTGTCGTATATTCCTCCAGCACATTGATCATATTTTCATATATTTTGTTCTTCAAGTTTTTATTTATTCCCTCTATCAGCGCTTCATTATCCGGTCTTTGATTTATATTACAGTTGTCTATACCTTGATACACCTCTGCAGTAGATACGCCGAAACGAGGTTTTACGAGTAAAACAGCGGCCTTAAATCGACTTTTGAGAGGTGTTAATTCAGTACCTGTACCCTTGCATAAAGCGCATCCGTATCTTGTATTTTGAATCAATATGCAAAATGGGACATCTGCTCCAAGCTCTGCCCCTATAAGGCAAAGGTCTTTTGTATCAAGCCCCAATCCCCATAATCGGTTCAGTGCTACTATTACAGCTGCTCCGTTGCCGCTTCCTCCGGCAAGCCCGGCTGAGACAGGTATATGCTTGACTATGTTTATCTTTATAATCCCCCCGCCTACCTTTTGTGAAAATCTATCAGCCATTATCTGTGCTCCTGCAAATGCAAGATTTCTGCTGTCAGTAGGCAGATATTTCTTGTCGCAGGTAAGTATTATTTCCAAATCTTCACAATCTTTTGGAGTCCAGCTAACGGTGACATCGTCATAAAGAGAAATTTTTTGCATTACCGTTTCTATATCATGGTATCCGTTGTCTCTTTTCCCTGTAACATCAAGAGACATATTAACTTTACCGTAAGATTTCAGTCTGATTTTTTTCATCTTACTTCTCCTGATAAAAATGAGAGGACGAACCTCTCATTTTTTGTCATCTATTTCTTTTTCTTTTTCTTAGAGGTGTTTTTTGCGTTTTTAGCTCTCTTTTCGGCGGCCTTTTTCTTTACTTGTGCAACATATTTGCTTCCTGCTGCCGATGCAGGTCTTCTGCGAGCAACTTTATACTTGTTTACTTCATCGTCGTCCTCATATTCGGCTTCTTCCATAGCCTTTTTTTCAGCGGCTTTGGCTGCTTCCTTTGCCGCCTTTTCTTTCTTTTTGCGATCTCTTTCGACGATCTCCTCTACTGATTTTCCTGTTTTCTTAGCCTCTTTGTAAGGATTTACCTTTTCTTCTCTCTTTCTTGTTTCCTCTTCCCCTGCTTTTCTTGCTGAACGAGTAGTTATCACTATCATACTTCCTATCATGATAACCATCATTCCCATACTTATCATCGTATTGGTTCCCTGGTTAAGAGTTTTGAAGCTGATTTTCTGATCTTTTCCCAAAGTGTTGCCTTCATCGCTCACTACATCACCTGAAATTTTCAGTGTGTACTCTGAATTGCTTTCCACTCTTACTTTCTTATCTTTCTTAGTATCCAGAAGTACCAAAACTACGCCTTTTTCTTTTTCGTTATATAAAACTTTTGTAGGGAGCTTTTTGCCTTTGCTGTCGTACAGTTGAAAAGCGCCTTTGTTTGCCTTACCGACTTCATCTTCCGTAAGGTCTTCACTGAAATATATTTTTACTCCAAGATTTTCGATAGATGCACCTTTTGATTCGTCCTTAGGATAGGTTTCCTCTATCTTAAGTCCCGTATCTGCAAAGCAGAAAGATGTTGCCATCGTAATTAAAAGTGCTATTAAAGTCACAACCGCACTTAGTCTCTTCATATTTGTGTTTCCTCCGGTTTCTTTTCTTTAGTTCTTCTGAGATTTCTGAAAAAATCTTTTAATATGCCGCTGCATTGTTCTTGCAGCATGCCTATTTCTATTTTTACATTATGGTTTAGCTTCTTTTCCTGAACGATGTTAAAAACCGAGCCACATGCTCCGGCTTTGGGATCCATCGTGCCTATGTGCAAAGTCTCTATGCGAGACCAGACGATTGCGCCGGCGCACATAGCGCATGGTTCAGCAGTAACATACATATCACAGCCTATAAGTCTCCATCCGCCCAGATTGCGAGCTGCCTGCCTTATTGCTTCCATTTCTGCATGAGCCGTAGGATCCTTTGCTGTCTCGGTAAGGTTATGTCCCCTGCCGACTATGTTTCCGTCTTTTACAATAACTGCTCCTATTGGCACCTCACCCAGTGCCGCTGCTTTTTCAGCTTCTTTAAGAGCCTCTTCCATAAACTTTTCCATATACCTTATGATAATACCACAATCTAATTGAAAGTTCAACTAAAGTTTTGCATACAAAGAACAATCCGGCCGCTAATTATAATAGATTAAGGTTCATAAATCTTCAATGTTTTTTCATCTACTTGCGCTATCCAATACCCATATACCATCGTTGCAGTATCACTGCCCATATTTTCAAGAGTGCCGTACATCTCCTCCCCACCTCTAAGCGGCTGCCAAAGAGTAAAACCGGTTTTTCCCCCTGCCGGCTGATCCTCCAAAAGAAACCTGCCCGGTATTCCTATGTAACTTTTTCCCTCGCCGTTGCCGATTATAAAATGGCCGTGTTTCTTAGCCATGCTATATCCTTCTCTGCAAAAAGTCTTGAGAATTTCAATATCAGTCTCTCTGTGCCATATGCTGCCTGTCTCGTCTGTAGTAAAAACGCTCCTGCTTTCTTGTCTTTTCATGAGCTGACTTAAAGCATACATCAAGTATTTTTTATTCATAGCCTGAAATCCTCCCGCCTAATACTATGCATACAATCGCCGTAATATTCTGTAATTGGAGCTTTTTTAAAAGAATTCAGCTTAAAACAAGTTTTCCACTTATTGTTGTTTTTTTGATTGGCAATGTTTAAAGCTACAATATATTGTGGTATAATACTCTCGCAACACTGACAGCTTCGATAAGTCAGGTGGCAAATCGGTATATATAAAGAGTGGAGGTCAATTATGAGTATAAATATCACAGGAAATGTATCACCGCAGGAACAGCAGGCTTATGTAAATTACTTAGAAAACAAATATAACAGAAAACTAAAATCTCTGGACATAAAAATCGATGGTGATTTTGCAGACTTAAACTATGAATTTGAACATGTCCCTTTTGAAAGAATTCGCAGAATAACCGGCTATCTGGTAGGTACAATGGAACACTGGAACAATGCAAAGAGTGCCGAAGAACACGACCGTGTCAAACACGATGTATCCGGCGGACTTGAAAGATTATAATCAAATTAAATATATAAAAAGCGGTTATGTAATAAATGTTGAGATGGTTGAAACTCTTTCGCCGTCTCAATTTTTTGTTGCGAAAAACTGAGCATAAATGCTGCCTTAAATACAATAAAAGCGGCTACCCCTGTCATGTCAGGTTTAACTGTGAACTATACCCCTGATATCAATAAAGAGGCGACCTATGCCGCCTCTTTATTGCTTCTTATCGTTAATGTTCTGCCCTGCCCCGACATTCGAAACAAGCGCCTAATTCCAATCACATATTTACGCAATTTTCGTTTTTAAAATCAGCCTATTCCGCCCAATATACTTCCCATAACAAGAACTATTACCGTAAGTCCGCAGAATATATATTTGCTGGCATATTCGTACCAACTTCCCAATTTATGGGCGGCTCCCATGTCAATCTGCTCTCTGACAAACTCTTTTCCGCAAAGCCAAAAGAACATGATTCCGGCAAGAAGCGCTCCGATAGGACACAGATAAATCGAACATACATCCATCCAGTCTGAAACAATTCCCTCTATACAAAGAGCTACCACCGTTCCTATTAACGCTATTATTCCCACTGCCTTTTTTCTTGAAAGGCCAAACTTGGTCTGTAATGCTTCCACCGGCGTCTCAAACAGATTTACTAGTGATGTAATCCCCGCAAATGTTACTGCCGTGAAAAATATTATCATTATTACTCTTCCGCCCGGCATCTGTGCAAATACATTAGGTAAATATATAAACATAAGTCCCGGACCACCACCGGAAAGTTCCTGACCTGCCGTTGCCATTGCAGGTATAATCGTAAGAGCAGATACCAATGCAGCCACTGTATCCCACAGTGCCACAGTTCTTGCACTGTAAGGAATATCCACATCTTTTTTCAAATACGAACCATACACCAAGGTTCCCGACCCTGCCAAGGACAATGAGAAAAATGCCTGTCCGAGGGCATATATCCATGTCTTTCCTTCTGCCAATAAGGACCAATCCGGATTAGTCAAATATTTATATCCCTCCGATGCTCCCGGAAGAGTAGCTATATAAACCGCCATTCCGACGAACATAACAAAGAACAGCGGCATCATGATTTTATTTGCCTTTTCTATGCCGGAAGCTATGCCATAAATCATTATTGCAAAAGTTATTGCAAGCGCAATAAGATGCCAACCTATATTTCCGAAAGAAACGGCGGTTTCATTAAATTCACTAACATAACCGTCTATACCATCTGTTCTGAAAAGTCCACCCGTTAGCGCCGCAAACAGATACTTAAGAATCCATCCCACAACTACAGAGTATCCTATAGCAAGGGCAAGGCTCCCAAATACCGGTATAAGAGCCAGACTTTCTCCAAGCCGTCTTCCTTTTCCGGCTCTTTGTGTTGCTGAACCAAATGCTCCCATAGGGCCTGCTCCCATAGCTCTTCCGAAAGCCATCTCGCCCACTACCCCGGTAAATCCTATTACTATCACACATATAAAATAAGGTATTAAAAACGCTGCACCGCCCAGAGCCGAAACTCTTGCCGGAAACAGCCATATATTTCCCATTCCTACTGCCGAACCTATACAGGCTATTATAAATCCGCTTCTTGATTTAAAGTTATCCCTTGCCATTCTTATCTCCTGCTTCAAATATTTATATTTCATTTTATATTTGCCTTACATTATATACTCAAACCGCTTTCTTGTCATTCTGTTTTTTACCTGCATGAAAGACTTCCGGCAAAGTTTGACAAAAATAGTACAAAATATTTTATCATCCTTGAAATTTTTGATTAGCAGGACTATAATAAAAGTATTGTATACACAAAAAGTTCCAAAGGAGATGCTTACATATGTACAAGAACGCTTTAAGACCTGCTTGGGTCGAAATCAATTTGAACAATCTTGACTTTAACATTAAGAATATCAAGGCTAAAATCGGCGACAGAGAAATGATAGGTGTAATTAAAGCCGACGCTTACGGTCACGGAAGTGTAAAAGTAGCAGAAGTTCTCAGAGCTAACGGCTGCAAAACTTTTGCAATAGCTACTATTCATGAAGCCATCACTCTTCGTGAAGCCGGCGCAACAGAAGAAATTATTCTTCTCGGTCTTGCTCCGGACATGTATGCCGATACAATAGTAAAATATGATATAACTCCTGTAGTATGCGATTCATCAAACGCTGCTGCCATCGACAAAGCTGCTGCCGCAGCAGGCAAACTGGTTAGAGGACTTATCGCTGTCGATACAGGTATGGGTCGTATCGGATATCTTGCTGACGACACTGAGTTTGCAATAGAAGATGTGAAGAAAATACAGGCCCTTGAAAACTTCAAAATCAAAGGTATGTTCTCTCATATGTCAACTGCTGACGCATATGATAAGACTTATTCCCATCAGCAGGAAGAAAAGTACAACAAGTTCTATCAGGCTCTTACTGCTGCCGGCATTGATATTCCGTTCAGAACTCTGGCAAACAGTGCTTCAATTATGGAATTGCCTACAATTCATTTTGACGCATGTCGTCCGGGAATCATTCTTTACGGATGCTACCCATCAGACGAAGTTGACAAGAATCAGCTTGCCATTAAACCTGTTATGTCAGTAAAGGCAAATATCGTACATCTTAAGGATGTTCCTGAGGACTTCTCAGTCGGATACGGCCGCAAATTTATCTCAAAACGCCCAAGCAAAATCGCAACCCTTGCTTTAGGATATGCAGACGGTTATCCAAGACCTTATTCTCAGTTTGCAAAAGTTCTTGTAAACGGTCATGTTGCTCCTGTTGCAGGCAATATTTGCATGGACCAGTGCATGGTCGATGTTACCGATGTTCCTGATGTAAAAGTAGGCGACGAAGTTATAATAATGGGTACTGACGGCAAAAACACAATTCTCGCAGACGATATTGCAAGAGCAACCGGCACTATCAACTATGAAATAGTTTGTGCTTTCGGTCAGAGACTTCCAAAAGTTTATGTAAAATAATAAAAATCAAACTAAAAGCCCGCTTACATGCGGGCTTTTATATATTCTATTCTGTGATATGAATAACAATATCTGCGGCTTCTTCAACATCAAAAGCTTCAAAATATCTATTTTCCATCGGAATCCATCTTTCTCTGAACATTTCGGCTTTCTCTTTACCGTTTCGCCTTATAATTCTGTCCATCTGGAGCTTACTGTCAATTTTCATAAAAACCTTGATGTCATATATACTTCTCAAATCCGGTTTCATCGCATATGCACCCTCAATTATAACCAACCCTCTTCCTTTTATTTTCCGTGTTCCGCAAATCTTCATACTGCGGCAATCAAAAATACCATATTCAAAGTTTCTACGCTGTATTATACCCGGCAAAACTTCCTCTTTAAACCTTTCATAATGGACATTGCCACCCGGAGTTTCAAGTCTTTTCCTCGTCCTTAGCTCTGTTGGCAAAAAAAAGTCGTCCATATGAACAACGCTTCCCTCATACTCATTGGCAAGTTCTTCTGCAAGTGTGCTTTTGCCTGATGCCGCCATTCCATCTATAGCAAGCACCACCAATCCGTTGTTATCTCTTAAAGCCTTATCTATCGCCTTTTTCAACTTATCTTTCACTTTTTCAAAAGACCCCCAACCAACACAAAATATGACGGAAGTTTTCCCTCCTCTATCCATTCTAATTCTATGCCCATCAGTTTGCTTACCGTCAGGCCCACATTACCCCCGATTGATTCTATCGAATATCTCATCTTTTCCGGATAACGGCACGGAAGCCCTGATTTTCGTCCGCAGCCCATATCCTTACATAAATTGCAGCTTCCTGCACTCAAGGCTACAGACCCCGGAAACTGTTCTTCCATTTCGTAAAGTTCTCTGCTCATTTCGCCTTTTACTTCCAAAAGTATATCGCCGCATTCCTCCTGCGATACTTCCTTGTCAAATATGATTTTTCTTGCAGTCAGATACAACGAAGAAAACTCTTTCCAGTAATCCTCCGGTGAAAAGTCATAAGGAGGGCATGACCACACATTGCCGTAATTGGGGCACGATTTGCAATATTCCAAAAACTCCTCAACATTCACATAGTTTTCAATATATTCGCTGACTTTAACAGTGCATTCTTTCTTTTCCGTTCTATACATAATAATTCTCCTTTTAGATGCTTTAAGTATATCATAATCTTCTTTTCTATGGTAAAATAATATAAAGTAAATTTTGGGAGGTGGCCATGGCTTTCGGTTTTTTCAAAAAATCTCAAAAGGCAGATCTTATAATATATAACGGGGTAATAAGAACCATGAATCCCGAACGCCCAAATGTCAGCGCAGTAGCCTGCAAAGACGGCAGAATCATTGCCACAGGGGATATAGAAAATATGGAAGAACTTAAAGGCATTGATACCCTGACAGTTGACCTTGAGGGCAAATATGTTCTCCCCGGCCTTATTGATATTTTTTCTCAGCCTGTAATACCTGTTTTCAAAGAAAAATTTCTTGATCTCTCAGGCATTTCAGACATAGATACACTTCTTAAAAAACTTGGCGACTGGGCATTAACTCATACAGAAGATGAACTCATATTTGGATTCGGCTACTCTGAAAAAGCCGCCGAACTAAGCGACGAAAGTGAAAAGACCATAACAGAACTTCTTGATTCATGCTGCATTGACAAGCCGGTAATACTCCTTTGCCAAAGCAGTATTTCATGTGTCCTTAACAGCTGTGCCGCAAACATAGTCAAGGAGACGGCTGAGGAAGAAATGGTCGAATATGTAACGGTTCCTTATGTGTTGAATCTTTTTGTTCCATTCGATTTTGAAGAAATAGAAAAAGCAGTCGGACAACAGCTGTCAGACAATATTTCTCTGGGAATAACGGCAACATTTAACACAGGAGCGGCAGATTACTTTGAATCCCTATATCAGGATTCTTTGATAAGCCTATATAACGAAGATATTCTGCACCAGAGATTTTTCGGTTCATACATGATAAACCGCCCTCTTATTCCTGCGGCTGTCGTTCATAAATTGATGATGAGAAAAACAATGTGCAACGAAATTAACGGCATGATAAATGCCGATACGCTCTATATATATCTAAATCAGAGCGTCAACCCGATTGAGTTCTCATCTGATGCTTTGATTTCAATTGTTTCCGAAGCAGCAGACAAGGGATTTTCTATCTATATCACCGCTGCCGAAGACAAAGACATTGACATTGCAGGCGCAGCTCTTGAATATATAAGAAGCAAAAGGTACAAAAATATCTTTGTAATTCAATCGTCATCTACCCTTGACAGTTCGGAGATGATTCACGCAGAAAGTGCATATTATCTGCCGCCAAGGGAAGACTTTTTCAATATGGACATTACGGAATTTATCGAAACCGTCACCGTAACAGCTGCCGATATAGTAAGGGCATCCGATTCCATCGGTTCAATAGAAAAGGATAAATGCGCAGACTTTGCCATCTTTGACAAAGATCCCCTTGCCATGACTCCTGAAGATTTTTGGCACTGCCCTGCCCAAATAACTGTTTTTAACGGAAAATTATTTAATATAACACCGGAGGTTTAAAATGAAAAAATTATTATCTGCACTTTTAATCTTTATCTTATGTTTTGCCATGACATCAT
>CAJMLH010000045.1 GCA_905214195.1 uncultured bacterium | reverse complement strand
GGCAAGCCTATTCTTGCCAATTACAAGATAGAAAGATACAATTTTATACAGGAATATGACTTTGGTACAGCCAAAAGGTTTGATAGCATAGAGGAATTTTCGGATGCTATTATAGATATGAAAAATTTGAGCAGCGAAGAGTACGACCGTTATGGGCAAAACGCACTTAAAGCGGCAGCAGATTTTGATTATAAGAATCTGACGGATGTTCTTGAGGGAATATTGAAAGGGGAAATGGAAAAAAATAAATGATTAAAATTAGAGAGATTTTGAGGTTTCTTGACGAAAGCAAAGAAGTGTTTTGCTTCAAAGGAAATGAGGAGGATGAAATAACCGGTTTCTCATCACTTCCATGCTATTGCAGCGATACTGTAACATGGTGTAAAAAACCTGAGAGTATCAATCAGCTTGGCAAAAGTGATGACTTATACAAGCTTATCGTAGGGCCTGAGGGAATAAGTGATATTGAAAGGTGCCTTAATCTTATAACTGTAGAGAACCCTAAAAAAATATTTTTTATGATAGTTGAGAAGTTCTTTAATCATGATGCTGAGCTTCCGGAGATAGGAAAAGGTACATATATCTCAAAAGATGTAAAGATAGGCGATGGTGTAAGAATAGGGTATAATTGTGTTATAGACGGAAAAGTAAAAATAGGGGACGGCACAGTTATCTACAATAATGTTAATATAATAAATAAAGTTGAGATAGGGAAAAACTGCGTCATCCATTCCGGAGTAAATATAGGTCATGATGATTATTCCTATACTGAAGATGAGGAACATAACAAGTTCATGATAAAACATTACGGCGGAGTTAAGATAGAAGATGATGTATTTATAGGTGCAAATTCCGTTATAAACAGAGGAACCATTGACAGCACTACAATAGGAAGAGGCAGCAAAATTGATGCATTCTGCCATGTATCTCATAATGTAATAATGGGCGAAAAAAATGCTCTCATATCAGGAACAAGGCTTTATGGCTCTGTTAAAACAGGTGAGAATGTTTATATCGCTTCCGCAATTGTTAAGAACCAGCTTGAAATAGGTGAAAATGCGGTGGTAGGAATGGGAAGTGTTGTTTTGAATAATGTTGACGGCGATGAAGTGGTAGCCGGAGTACCGGCAAAAGTTATAAAAAAGTAATGATCGAGGTGTGATATGAAAAGGGAATTACTGAAAAAAATAGAAAACAAAGAGCTTACTGTCGGAGTTGTAGGTCTTGGCTATGTTGGACTTCCTCTGGCAGTTGAAAAGGCAAAGGCCGGATTCAAGACTATAGGTTTTGATGTTCAAAAGGAAAAGGTTGAACTTGTAAATAAAGGCCACAACTATATAGGAGATGTGGTTGATGATGATCTCAAGCAGATAGTGGAAAAAGGCATGCTTAAAGCAACTACAGATTTCAGTTTTGTAAAAGATGTGGACTTTATAGCAATATGTGTACCTACTCCTCTTGATGAACATCAGCAGCCTGATATAAGCTATGTAAAATCATCCGCTGAGGAAATAGCAAAATATATTACAAAAGGAACTATGGTAGTTCTTGAATCAACTACATATCCGGGTACTACAGAAGAGCTTTTAAAGCCTATTTTGGAATCATCCGGATTAAAGTGCGGCGAAGATTTCTATCTGGGATTCTCGCCGGAAAGAGTTGATCCGGGCAATAAGCAGTTCAAGACAAAGAATACACCAAAGGTCGTAGGAGCTATAGGAGCTGATGCTCGTGAGGTTATAGCGGCTATGTACAGAGCCGTACTTGAGGGCGATGTTTATGAAGTTTCTTCACCGGCTGTTGCAGAAATGGAAAAAATTCTCGAAAATACCTACAGAAATATAAATATAGGTCTTGCAAATGAGATGGCTATATTGTGCAACAGAATGGGTATAGACTACTGGGAAGTTGTAGATGCAGCAAAAACAAAGCCTTACGGATTCCAGGCTTTTTATCCGGGTCCGGGTCTTGGAGGACACTGCATACCGCTTGATCCGTATTATCTTTCATGGAAAGCCAGAGAGTACGGTTTCCATACTTCCATGATTGAAAGTTCAATGATGGTAAACGACAAGATGCCTGAATACTGTGTGGAAAGAGCAATGTCCATACTTAACCGTCATAAAAAGGCTCTTAATGGTTCAAAAGTATTGGTTCTTGGCGTAGCATACAAAAATGATATAGACGATTACAGAGAAAGTCCGGCTATAGATGTAATAGAAATTTTAAAGCGCAACGGTGCAGAAACAGACTTTTATGACCCTTATATACCGGCATTCAGAGAAAACGGCAAGGAATATAAGGGAATAGACAAGATAGATGAAAAAATAATTGCAGAATATGATCTTGTTGTCATTACTGCTGCTCATACCGTAATAGATTACGATATGGTACAGAAAAATGCAAAAGCTATTTTTGACACAAGAAATGCGATGAAAGATATAGCATGCAGAGAAAATATTGAGGTGCTGTAATGGCAGATTATTTTTTACACGAATCAAGCTATGTGGATAATGGCGTTACAATAGGAAAAGGCACGAAGATATGGCATTTCTGCCATATACAGTCAGGAGCGGAAATAGGTGAGAATTGCTCTTTCGGTCAGAATGTGAATGTTTCCAATAATGTTAAGATAGGAAACGGATGTAAGCTGCAAAACAATGTTTCCGTATATGAGGGAGTAGAGCTTGAAGATTATGTATTCTGTGGACCCTCAATGGTTTTTACCAATGATTTGACGCCAAGGGCAAAATATCCTAAAGGCAGTGCAGGATACAAAAAAACCTTACTCAAAACAGGAGCTACGGTGGGCGCTAATGCGACTATAGTTTGCGGACATACTTTGGGGAAATGGTCCATGGTAGCTTCAGGAGCGGTAGTTACAAAAGATGTGCCTGATCATGCGCTTATGGCAGGAGTACCGGCAAAACAGATAGGATGGGTATGCGAATGTGGTGAAGTTCTCAAAGATGGACTTAAATGCAGCTCATGCGGACGCAGTTATGAAGAAAAATCAGGGGGATTAGAGGAGAGATAAAATGGAATTTACATATGAGGGGTATGGCAGCCTTTTAGATTGCCTTAAAAACAATGGATATGAGTTTGTTGATTATGAAAACTACAATAAACATGAAAAATGCGTTATATTGAGACATGATGTGGATTATGACTTGCAAAGAGTCGTTAAAATGGCAAAACTTGAACAGGAAAAGGGCGTAAGCTCCACTTACTTTGTTTTACTTACATCTGATTTTTACAACTTGGCCTCAAAAGAATCGGAACAGATTCTTAAATACTTGAAAAAATTAGGCCATAATGTGGGATTGCATTTTGACGAAAAGAGATATGATATTTCTCCTGAAGAATGGGAAAAGGAACATATAGCAGAACTTATAAAAAAGGAAATACGAGTTCTCGAGGCAATAACGGAGAGCAAAATAAATTCGGTGTCAATGCACAGACCGTCGAAAAAGACTCTAAGAAGCAATCTCTGTCTTCCGGGGATTGCAAACTCTTACAGCGAAGAGTTTTTCAAAAATTTCAAGTATCTCTCAGATTCAAGAATGCGTTGGAGAGAAGACGCAAAGGCGGTTATAGAATCGGGAGAATTTTCAAGAATTCAACTTTTGACCCATGCGTTTTGGTACTTTGACAAAGAAAGACAAATGAAAGATATAATTGAGGATTTTATATATGGAAGAGATGAAATCGCAAGACACAGATATAAAGTTTTAGGGGATAATATTACTGACTTAGGTGATATAGTTGAATTTAAGCAGTGAATTGTTTCATGAGAAAAGAGGAGTTAAAATTATGAAATATGCACTTATAGGATGTGGAAGAATCGCAGTAAATCATATGAAAGCAGCACTTAACAATAAACTTGAGATTGTTGCCGTATGCGATGTACTTCCTGAGAAGATGGAAGCAATTTTGGAAAAATACGATTTGCAAAATGATACTTCCATAAAAAGATACACCGATTATAAAGAAATGATTGCAGAAGAAAAGCCTGAGCTTGTCAGCATAGCAACAGAAAGCGGAATCCATGCAGAGATTGCACTTCACTGCATAGAAAATGATGTGAATGTAATAATTGAAAAGCCTATGGCTATGAGCATAGAAGATGCGGACAAGATTATTGCACTTGCAGATGAGAGAAATGTAAAGGTTTCTGCATGTCATCAGAACAGATTTAATGTTGCGGTTCAGGAGCTGCGTAAAGCTATAGAAGCCGGAAGATTCGGAAAGCTTTCTCACGGTTCAATTCATGTAAGATGGAACAGAGATCACGGATATTATGATCAGGCATCGTGGCGAGGCACATGGGAGCAGGACGGTGGAGCGCTGATGAATCAGTGTATCCATGGTATAGATTTGCTCAGATGGATGATGGGTGATGAAATTGAAGAAATTTACGGAGCTACAAGACAGCAGTTCCATGATTACCTTGAAGCAGAAGATGTGGGAATGGCAGTTGTAAAATTTAAAAACGGAGCTATCGGTACAATAGAGGGAACTACCAATGTATACCCTAAGAACCTTGAAGAAACTCTTTATGTATTCGGAGAAAAAGGTACTGTAAAAATAGGCGGAACATCCACCAATAATATTGATGTGTGGGACTTTGCCGATGAAACAGAAGAGGACGCAAAGAACAAGGATTTAAAGGAAGCAACAAGCAATGTATACGGCAACGGACATACAAGCCTTTTTGCTGATGTGATGGATGCAATTGTAAATGACAGAAAGCCTTATGTGGATGCTGTTGCAGGAAGAAATGCACTGGAAGTGGTACTTTCAATATACAAGAGCCAGAAAGCGGGCAAAGCAGTGAAGTTGCCGCTTAAGGATTTTGCAAGCACTGATATGAAGGGTGAGTTTTAATTATGAAAATATGCCACATGACAAGCGCACATGACAGTGATGATATAAGGATATTGAAAAAGCAGTGCGCATCTTTGGCTAAAGACGAAAATAATGAAGTGTTTCTCGTGGCAAAAGGAGAAAACTTTGAATATAAAGGTGTTAAGATAATAGGCATCGGTAATCCTCCGGGAGGCCGTCTTAACAGAATATTCAAGGTGGGAAAGCTTATATATGAAAAGGCAGCTGAAATTGATGCGGATATATATGAATTTCACGACCCTGAGCTTATGCTTTATGCCAAGAAATTAAAAAAGTCGGGCAAAAAAGTTATATTCGACAGCCATGAAAACTATCGTCAGCAGATAATGGAGAAAGGATATATACCAAAGCCCCTTAGGCGTATCATAAGGGGCATTTATTCCTTTGTGGAATCAAGGGCATGCAAATACATAGATGCGGCTTTATTTCCGGGGGAGAGTAATCCTTATATCGGAAAAGTAAAAAATTGCGTTGCGATTTTTAATACACCTATGACTGATGAGCTTAAGGCGGAAGTTCCTTTTGAAGAAAAGGAAGACAGTGTGTGCTGCGTAGGAACTCTAAGTGAGGACAGGGGCATAAAAGTGTTGGTTCATGCATGTTATAAGGCAGGAGTAAAGCTGATTTTGGGCGGTAACTTTTCACCGGCATCTTTCGGTGAGGAACTTAAAAGCGATGAATCTTTTTCCATAGTCGATTACAGAGGTTATTGTACTCGTGAGGAAGTAAATCGTATCTATAATCAATGTTTGATTGGAAGCGACACGATTTTGCCTGTAGGACAGTACTCGCTTATAAATAACCTGTCAACAAAAACATATGAATATATGGCGATGAAAATGCCGTATATTACATCAAATTTTAATTATAACAAAAAAATCATAGATGAGTATCATACAGGCATTTATGTAGATCCGACGAATGAAGATGAAATTGCAGAAGCGATACTTTATCTGATTAAAAATAAAAACGAAGCGAAACAGATGGGCGAAAACGGCAGAAAGCTTATCGAAGAAAAGTTAAGCTGGACAAATGATGAAAAAAGACTTAACGAACTGTATATGAAGTTATATAATTCGTAGATTTTCAGTAGATATGAAAGTATGTATAGTTTCAAGAAATATAAATAATGATTACACCGGCAGTTTTGAATTCGATCAGGCTATGGCACTTAAAAAAGCAGGGTGCGATGTGTATGTCATTTCCTTGGATTTTAGGTCTGTAAGGAGAAAAAGAAAATTAGGCATGTATACGGATACTTATAAAGGTATCTCTGTTTTGCGTTGCAGTTTTCCAATTGGTCCTGTGAATGATAAGCTCTTTAACAAGATAGGGTGCAGTCTTTTTAAAAAAGCATACCTTAAGCTGAAAGAAACAGCAGGCGAATTTGATTTTGTACATTCACATTTTTTGCCGGTATCTTATATAACTGTTTATACTTTGAAAAATATATTGCAGGATAAAACGCCTGTAGTAGTTACAGAACACTCCAGCACCATGAATGTGGACATTGAACGGATGCCGGAGAATGAAGCAAAAAAAGCCGGTTATGTATACACAAACGCTGACAGAGTAATTTCTGTAAGCAAAGCTTTAGCTCAAAAGATAAAAAATAATTTCGGTATAGATTGCGAAGTTATATACAATGTATTTGATTCAGACATTTTTAGGTTTTCAGGGAAAACCGGAGGGTCGGAATCTTCTTTTGTTTTTGTAAGTGCAGGAAATCTGACTGAAAACAAAAGGATGGATTTACTGATAAGAGGCTTTTATGCCGCTTTTAAGGAAACATTTGGCAGCAAAAAAACGCAGCTTTGTATATTCGGTGATGGTCCTGAAAGAGAGGCCTTAAAAGATCTTATTGAGAAACTTGACCTGACAGAACATGTATTTTTGATGGGTCAAAAATCACGAAAAGAGATAGCGGATTTCTATACAAAAGCAGATGCTTTTGTGCTTCTGTCTCAAAGGGAAACTTTCGGAGTGGCTTATATAGAGGCAATGGCGGCAGGGCTTCCTGTGATATCATGTCATTCAGGGGGAACG
Organism: uncultured bacterium; assembly: GCA_905214195.1. Lineage (GTDB taxonomy): Bacteria > Bacillota > Clostridia > Peptostreptococcales > Anaerovoracaceae > Fimisoma. Next base: position 9,097 of record CAJMLH010000045.1, on the reverse strand, counting down.
GAAGACTTTATACAGCCTGAGGTAGGCATTTTCGCAGGAGAAAATGAGACGGATGCAGCAGAGGCGCTTTTGGATATGAGAGAGAACAGAGATCGTTATAACAGTCGGTACATTTCCGAATATGCAGAAAGTATATGTGGCTCTAAAACAGTTGCAGCTCAGATAAAAGCGGTTTACGAAAAGCAAACAGAGGGGAAAAATTATGGATAATTTGAATACAGGCTACAGTAATTTGGAAAAAATGATGGCTGTGGGCAAAATCAAGATGTCTGATAAGAACATAACTAAAGCGTTGAATATAGTTATGTTTTTTACTGTGATGTGCTCATGGGCAGGCAGCACGATAATAAATTTTGACAGTATAATTTTTTATCTGTTTTCATGTGCTGCACCGTTTTTGATTGCAGAGATATTAAATGACGGAGAATATAACAGAATAAAACCGGGGAAGGTATTCGTATTTTTCTTTATCGGATATACTGTGACTTTTTTAGCCGGTTCGGTTATGACTTTAAGAATGGGCTCTGTAGTGTTGGGATTGACATATATTATAGCCTTTCCTCTGATTGCAAAGGTTATGTCTTCATCACGAAAACAAAGAGCGCTTATCGACAGCCTTGCTAATGCTCTTATATTTAATTTTATTATAATCTTAATACTTTCATTGATTATAGTGAATCCAAAGGAGCAGGCACAGTATTCGGGAATCATGATAAATCCCAATACTCTAGGACTTATATGTGCTGCTGTATTGTTAGCGCTGGCATATAAAATACATTATAAGACATGCCCATGTTATTATATTTGTACAGGGGCGGCAGCTGCAACCTTGTTTTTTACCCAATCAAGAACTGCTATCATATGCGCTGTACTTCTTTTCGTAATAATGCTGGTTCATACTTTAAGGAAAAAAGATTTTGCTATATTTAACCCGGTAAAGGTTGGACTTTGTATTTTGAGCGCATTGGTACTCTTTGGCTGTGTGTTTTATCTATCGCCTTTGTCCGATAAAGCAAATTCTTTTGTATATGAAAATTGCGTCAGAGAAGAAGTAAAAGAGGATGCAAGAGATGTTGCTTTGGGAGACAGGAATTTTGACCGCCTTTCTGATACTATGTCGGGAGATAGAGACTTTACGACGGGAAGAAAGGCAATCTGGAAGGCATATATTGACGGAATCGGTATATCGCCTAATGACGATGATGTTGTACCTGTTGTAAATGGCGAAAAACTGGAGTTAAGCGCCCACAACACATATATACATCTGGCATATTGTTTCGGTCTGCTGTGCGGAGTCTTTTACTTGCTGTTTAATATATGGGTAGGGATTTTGAGCCTGATAAGGCATATAAAAAAGAGAGATTTCATTTCGTTGCTGAATTTGATAGCGGTGGTAAGTTACGGAATGGTAACCTTGGTTGAAACCAGTTATAATTTTGCGACATATATAATTTGTTATATATATTGGCTCTTCACTTTCGCAATAACCATTCCGGATTTAGGAGAAGAAAATTATAATGGATAAACAAAAACATTTTTTTACATTGTTCCTGGGAACCGGTCTTAATATAATACTGGGAGTAATCACAACTCCTATAGTAACGAGGCTTGTAAATCCAGATGTATATGGTGAACTGTCACTTTTCACTCTTTATGGAAGTATACTCATGGTGTTTACAATAATCGGACAAGACCAAGCATACAACAGGTATTATTATTCTGCCGAGGGTATGGAGTATAAACGGTATTTGCTGGGTCTTACGGCAAAAGTACCTCTTATAATAAGTGCAGCTGCCAGTATAGCAGTATGCATTTATTTTGCAGTGTCTGACAGGACAAATTATGTAATACTCATATTTGCAGTCTATTCTGTTTCTATGGTGGTAGACAGGTTTGCAAACATGACATTGAGACTTGGCATGCGTTCCGGACTTTATGCATTTTCAATGAATATGCAAAAGCTCACATATACACTGTTTGTGGTGGTTGCAATAAGCTTTACTGACATAGATCATATAATTGTACTTACAGGATGCACGGTTCTTGCTCAGATAGTTTCATGTCTGATAGGAATAATTGCAGAAAAGGATGTCTGGAATGTAAAGGGATTTTTCGGCCATAAAAACAGCGAATACAGAGATGTAGTCGACTTTAGAAAAGCATTCAGATACGGCTGGCCTTTTATATTTTCATCACTTTGCGCATGGCTTTTCACAGGAGCAGATAAGCTGATGGTAGAGATGTTCAGCGATAAGGCTCAGCTTGGAATCTATGCGTCTGCACTGAGTATCATTGGAATATTCAGCGTCATTACAAATACATTTAATACAATTTGGGCGCCTATGGCGGTAGAAGAATATGAGAAAAAGTCAGGAAACAAAGACTTCTTTGTAAAAGCAACGGACTATGTGACTATAGTTTTATTTGCGGCCGGGGCTTGTGTAATTTTGTTTAAAGACATAATCGTATTTTTGCTGGGACCTGAGTACAGAGATGCAGTATTTTTGATTCCTTTCTTGTCGTTATACCCTGTTTTATATACGATTTCAGAAAGTACAGTTTACGGAATAAATTTTGCCAAAAAGACCGAGTGGCATATAATAATCACAGGCGCTTGCGGAGTAATAAATGTAATATTGAATTATTTCCTTATAAATGCTATAGGTTCTCTCGGTGCTGCGGTGGCGACAGGAATAACATATACGATTCTTCTGATACTCAGAACAAGATTTTCTTTAAAATGCTTCCCTGTAGCATATAACTTAAAGAAGATGACGGTGATGCTGGTACTTTATTATATATTTGTAATATACAACAGCTTTCATACAATAAATCTTGTATGTGTGGTTATGTTTATAGTTCTTGCCACTACGGGAATATTGTTGTATAAGGAAAGTATCAGAGAACTTCTTGCTATGAGTTTGGATTATGTAAAATACATTTTAAATAAAGTGAGAAAAGGATAAGGAGGAAAAACATATTATGCAATTCAGAGATTTAAAACAGCAGTATCAGGTTTTAAAAAAAGATATAGACGCAGCGATGATAAAGGTTGCAACCGATTGTAATTTTATAAGCGGAGCACAAGTGTCGGAACTTGAAAAAGAACTGGCTGAATATGTTGGGGTTAAGCATTGCGTCACATGTGCCAACGGAACCGACGCCCTTTCCATTGCCATGATGGCATGGGGAATAGGAGCAGGTGATGCAGTATTTGTTCCTGATTTTACATTCTTTTCCTCAGGCGAAATTGTATCTCATTGTGGAGCAACGCCTGTATTTGTAGATGTTGACAGCGATACATTCAACATATGCCCCAAATCACTTGAAGCAGCAGTAGAAAAGGTTATCGCAGACGGAAAACTTAGACCTAAGGCTGTGGTTGCAGTAGATCTTTTCGGTCTTCCGGCCGATTTTGACAAGATAAAGCTTGTAGCTGATAAGTACAACTTACTTGTTTTAGAAGACGGCGCACAGGGTTTTGGCGGTGAAATCAGAGGCAAGAAAGCTTGCAGCTTTGGAGATATAGCAACAACATCTTTCTTCCCGGCTAAGCCTCTCGGCTGTTACGGCGACGGCGGAGCTGTATTTACTGATGATGATGAACTCGCAGCTTTGATGCAGTCCATCAGAGTCCATGGCAAGGGCAAAATGAAGTACGACAATGTGAGAATTGGTCTGAATTCAAGGCTTGATACAATTCAGGCGGCAATTTTGTCTGTAAAGCTCAAGGCTTTTAAGGATTATGAGGTGGCAGATATCAATAAAGTTGCAGATAAATATACCAAACTTCTCAAAAGTGCAGTTAAAACTCCTGTAGTCCCTGAGGGTTTTTATTCAAGCTGGGCACAGTATACAATTCAGCTTGACAGCAAAGAGCAAAGAGACGAACTGCAGCAGGTTCTTAAGGAAAAGGGTATACCGACCATGGTATATTATCCTAAGCCAATGCACAAACAGCTTGCTTTCGGGTTGGGAGAAGATTATGGATTTGATTGCAGTGTGACGGAAAAATTGTGCGATACAGTGCTTTCACTGCCTATGCATCCTTATTTAAAGGATGATGAAATTGAAACAGTTGCAGGTGCTGTAAAAGATTTTTTGAAATAATTTAAAGGTATAATTAAAACAGACGGATGCTTTTGACAGCCGTCTGTTTTTGTCTAAAGCCTCTCTTGGTTAATTGACGATAACCCGGTAATATAATATAATCAATTTAGGTAAAATTCATGGTCGTTTAAGTTGGAAGGAGAGAGAAATATGAAAAAGGTTGAGGGGGTTATAAAGAAGATAACTGCTGTCTGCTTGTGCACAGCACTGTTTTTTACGATGATGCCGTCTTCGATTGCTTTTGCGGCACAGACGACGCATGGTATTGATGACAGCGAGTTGCAGGAGAATGAAAAACGGCCGGATAATTTTTATAAAGCATTAACCATAGATGAAATGCTTAATCTGGCAAATAAAAATCAAGTATATGATATGTACAGAATATGGGATCTTATAGGAGAGTATGACCCTATAGAGTTTTTTGGACTTGACGAAATTAAAGCGGCGGGAGGAAGTGTAGAGGAAACTGACATGTCCGCCGGCGATCCGTTTGGCATGAATAAGTGTTATAATGTTAATTACAACGGCAATATATATGAGGCAGTAGGAAGAATATACGGTCTTGGCCTCATGCCTTTTGGCGATTATAAAAACGAAGTTTCAGTTAAAACTGAGATTGGAAACCGAGTAAACGCAGTATTTCCTTACCAAGGAGAAGATAATCCGTGGAATGTTAAGATTGCAAAATACAGCATATCCAATATAGCGGGATTTAATAATGCAGGGGATATAGAGCAGCTTTACGAGTCATATACATATTATTTGAAGACCGGAGGATACGAAGAATATAGTGACAGCATATATGTAGTTTCAATTGAAAGCAAGAATGACAAGGATGTCAAAGGTTTTATGTTTGTCGCAGCTACAGACCCTGCGGATGATGTTGAATCAATAGAAATATCAAAGATGCCGGATAAGGTTGTGTATAATAGTCATCAGATATTGGATACTACCGGTGGAAAAGTTAAAATTACATATAAAAACGGGGACAGCAGGGAAGTAGAAATGACTCCGGATATGGTTTTAGGCTTTCCAAATATGAATAATCCCGGCGAACATGATGTAATTGTATCATACAGAGGAAAAACCGATACATACAAAATTACTGTTATAGTTCCTCGACTGGAATCAATATCTGTAGAGGAGAATAGCATTAAAACAGAATACTATGTAGGTGATGAGCTTAATTTGGACAATGGAATGATAAAGCTCATTTATGATGACGGAACTACTTCATATGTGGCCATATCGGAGGATATGATAACGGGATTTAATACTGAAACACCGGGAGAGAAAACGGTTACCGTTACATATGAAGACAAAACCTGTACCTATATGATAACCGTAAAGGAGGCTGAGGTATCGTTTATTTCCGTTGTATCGTCGCCTGATAAGGAAATATATCGATACAGCAAGGATTGTCAAATCGATGTTACCGGAGGAAGAATAGAGGTATTCTACAATTCGGGCATGAGCGAGATTATAGATATTACTGAAGATATGGTAAGCGGCTTTGACTGCAATCTCCTTGGCATTCAGGAGATAACAGTTTCCTATCTCGGTGCCTCAGCATCCTTTAATATATATACAGAGCAGGCAGACATTAGAAAGAACGAAGTTGCAGGCATTGCCGATAAAGTATATACCGGTAAACTTGCAGAGCAACAGGTAGAAGTTTGGAACGGCTCAGAGAAACTGACAGAGGGAATTGACTATATACTAAAATACGAAAACAATGTGAATGCAACAGTTGGCAGTGATCCTGCCGTTGTGACTGTGGAGGGCATAGGATATTACACCGGCGAAATAAGACTGCCTTTTAATATTTTACCGGCGGAACTGCCGGGAAACATCAGCATTGAGTATGACAGCGCCGAATATACAGGTTTGCCTTTGATGCCAAAGGTGAAGATAGGAGATTTGACCGAGGGTGTTGATTTTTCAGTAGAATATGAAAACAATGCAAATGCTGCGGATAAGGCTTTGGTTAGAGTAACCGGAATAGGAAATTATAAAGGAACAAAGGAAGTATTCTTCTCTATTAAACCCAAAGACATAGCAAGCTTAAATATTGAGCTGGAATATGAATCAGTCGAGTATGATGGCAAGGTAAAGACTCCTGATGTAAAGATTGAAGGATTGAAAAGAGAAGTTGATTATAAAGTTATATATCTTAACAGTATCAGAGTCGGTAAGGCTAAAGTAGTGATTACAGGAGCCGGAAATTATACAGGAAAAGTAATAAAAACCTTTGAAATAACCAGACCAAATGGTACGGATTCAGTTCTTGACGGTAAGAATGTAAAGAGAGTTGCAGGAAAAAACAGATATGAAACGGCAACCCTTGTAGCAGATAACCTTAAGATAAGTCTTGGAATTGACAAGTTTGATACAGTAATAGTGGCAAGCGGAGATAATTACGCTGATGCATTGGCGGGAAGCTACCTTGCAAAAGTCAAGGAAGCTCCGGTTCTGGTCACTAACAAATATAATGAAAGTATAGTCAAAGATTACATAAGAAAGAATCTAAAATCCGGCGGCAAAATATATCTGCTTGGCGGTACGGGAGCTGTTTCACAGAGTTTGGAAAATTCTCTTAAGTTCACTTATAGTGTAGAGAGGCTTGGTGGAGCTGACAGATTTGCAACTAATATAAAGATTTTAGATGAAGCAGGAATTGAAAACAGGGAACTGTTGCTTTGCTCCGCATGGGATTTTGCAGACAGTTTGTCGGCTTCTGCTGTTGGTAAACCTATACTTCTTGTAGACAGCCGTTTGAGCAATGCCCAGAAGTCACTAATAGAAAAAAACTCCGCAGGTATTTGTTACCTGATAGGGGGAACGGGGGCAGTAAGCTCTGCTGTAGAAAAGGAACTGTCAGCTATAGGAAAGATTGTTGAGAGAGTTGCAGGCAGTAATAGGTATCAAACTTCTGTAGAAGTTGCAAAAACATTTTTCGGAAATAATAATGATACTATAATGTTGGCTTACGGAGATGATTTCCCGGATGGACTGGTAGGAGGTTCATTGGGAGTATCAATGCATACACCGTTACTTCTTATAAATGAGAGAAATACACATGCGGCAGCAGAATATGCCAAGAGTGTAAATACAGAAAGAATAGTTGCCCTTGGTGGAATTACTTTGATTTCAGATGGGTCTATAGATGATATTATGCCGGACAGCAGCGGTGAGAATCCGGGTTCGGACGAACAAGTTATAGACAAAAACATAGATTCCGTTGCAGCTGCATTAGGACTTACTTATGTGGGGCCTAAGTCCTACGAGATGATAGGGGCCAAGGCCGGAGCAAGCTACAGTAAAGGAATTGAAATCTATGAATATGATGAAAACTCTGATGCATATCAGAAAGTAATAAGTGAAGAGGGCTATGATATAATGGGTGGATTGCTGACAATAAGGGCTACTGCCTATAATAGTGGAATGGTTATTATCTACAGTGGTGATGATGTTATAGATAATAAAATATTGGAAAAATTTAAAGCACTAAAATTTTCAAAGTGATTGGAGGGGATGAGAAATGAAAAGAGCAGGTAAGGTTATGAAAAGAATCATTTCGTTAACATTATGTTTGACTATGATGTTTTCGATGTTTTCGCTCAGCACAGCATCTGCGGCAGGCGCTGATAAAAGAATAGCCGGCAGTAACAGATATCAGACGGCTATGCTTGTTGCGGACAGTTTAAAAGAAAAAATGAATGTTGACAAGTTTGGGACAATAATAGTTGCCAGCGGAGAAACTTATGCCGATGCATTGGCAGGAAGCTATTTGGCATGTGTAAAAGGAGCTCCGATACTTATTGTCAATGAGTATAACGAAGTAGCAGTCAAAAATTATATAGGGAAAAATCTTAAAGCAGGCGGAACCATATATCTTTTAGGTGGCACGGGAGCAGTTTCAAAGAATTTTGAAAATTCAGTTAAATCCATTGGAACAGTTAAAAGGCTTGGAGGTCACGACAGATTTGAGACCAACATGAAGATTTTGAACGAAGCCGGTATGGGAAATGAAGAGATTTTGATATGTTCAGCAATGGACTTTGCCGACAGCTTGTCTGCTTCAGCAGTTGGAAAACCTATTTTACTCGTAGATACAACTCTCTCGGAAGCCCAGAAAAGCTTGATTAGACAAGCTCAAGCAGATGTTTGTTATATGATAGGCGGTACCGGAGCAGTAAGCGCCGTTGTTGAAAATCAACTTAATTCTTTAGGTAAACATACTGAAAGACTTGCAGGAAACAATAGATTTGAAACTTCTGAATATGTTGCCGAAGTCTTTTTCGGAATGTCTGCCGATACAGTTGTAGTCGCATCCGGCGATGATTTTCCTGACGGACTTGTGGGAGGTCCTCTAAGTGCATGTATGGGAGTACCGCTTCTTTTGATAAACGACAGGAATGTAGGAGTAGCAGCAGCTTATACAGCATTTTCAGTAACGGAACATATAGTCGCATTAGGAGGAAAGTCTCTTATTTCAGACCGCGCTATTGACAGCCTCAGACCTATGTCATTAAAGGTGCTTAACCTTGTAAACAAAGAAAGAAATGCAAACGGCCTTGCAAGTCTTAAAATCGATAAGGAAGTTAATGTAGTGGCACAGATAAAAGCAGTTGATATGGCTTATAACGGATATTTCGACCATGTTTCGCCGACATACGGAGATCCCTTTGAAATGCTCAAAAACTTCGGTATACAGTTTATGACTGCAGGAGAAAACATAGCCGCAGGACAGTGGACCCCTGAGCAAGTAATGTACACTTGGATGAATTCACCGGGACACAGAGCAAATATTTTAGATCCTGCTTTCACCCATATTGGAATAGGATATACCATAGATAACCGGGGAGTTCCTTTTTGGACGCAGATGTTCATAGGATAAAGTAATTAGAAAGACTGTTGATTTTTCAACAGTCTCAGACTGTAGACAAAAGCCCGGCTCATACGAGAGCAAGGGCTTTTTCTGTAT
>CAJMLH010000044.1 GCA_905214195.1 uncultured bacterium | reverse complement strand
ATATGACAGTATCTGAAAGTATATTATTAGAAGAACATCAAAGAGCGGGAAAGATAATTTAGAGTATAAAAAATGAACTGCCAAAGCTTCCTGCCGGATATTTACGAAGATAAGAATTTTTGATATGGACATTTCTTATAAATTTTAATTTGAATATTCTTTGATGCTGTAGTATAATATTAGCGTTGCTAAATCGGTAATCTAATATGCTGATGTGGCTCAATGGTAGAGCAGCTCATTCGTAATGAGCAGGTTGGGGGTTCGATTCCCTTCATCAGCTCCAAAATCAAAACCGTTGGAAATGGCTAATTTTAGCCACTTTTAACGGTTTTTTGTTTTGGAAAAATCACCCGAACCATTCATGCAGAAAGGGAAAATTGGGAAAATTAGGGACAAAAGTGTGGCCCAAGTGTGGCCCTCAAAAACTAATTTTCATTTAATTTTGTTTCAGGATCTCTTGAATAAAAAAGGAGCTACTGGGCGGTGGTCCTTAAAAGTTTCGCCGCACTGACGGCGGTAGATTTGTCGTTATGAGTATAAATATTTGCAGTCATCTTTATGTCAGCCTGTTTCATAAGGTACTGGGCAGCTCTTATATCCAAACCCGATTTTGCAAAGAAGAATTCCGCTGTCATGCCTCACCTTAAAACATAAGGATAAGAAATTTGAAGACTTTACTTGACATTGGTTTATGATAACGGGTTATAAGTAAACAAATGACGGCTTTTTGCTAAAGCCGTCAACTATGAAGAATGGATATGGTTGGATTTTGAAGCGCTTTGGGATACAGGGTACGAACAAAAGGGCAGACTTGTGGTATTTGAAGTCGATAACTAATCATAAGAAATAAACCGTATTTATGAATTATGAATTGATTTGCATAAAATATTGTAAATCGTAGGAATGGCATTATCTTACATAATCGCAATATTCTTCGATAGGACATTCATCACATTTTGGTTTTCTTGCGTCACAGCATTGGCGGCCGTGAAATATAAGGCTGTGGTGTGTTCGTGACCACCGTTCCTCAGGTATTCGCTCCATGAGTGAAAGTTCTGTTTTAAGAACATCTTTTTCATTAGTAAGACCAATCCTGTTGGAAACTCTGAATACATGGGTATCTACGGCTATTCTCTGATGTCCGAAGCCAACGGAAAGAACTACATTAGCAGTTTTTCTTCCCACACCGGGCAGGGACACCAATGCATCATAATCATCCGGCACCTGACCATCGTACTTTTCCACGAGAGCCTTTGCAAGACCAACTATGTTTTTGGATTTTGTTTTATACATGCCTATTCTTTTTATGTACTCTGCCACATCTTCAGGTGATGCTTCTGACAGATGATAGGGAGTAGGATATTTTTCAAATAGTGCCGGGGTAACAAGATTTACAGCTTTGTCTGTAGTCTGGGCAGAAAGGGCAACGGCCACGATTAACTGGTATACATCATTATGATTTAGAGCACATTCTGCCTCAGGATAAGTCTGTTCAAGTATGTCTAATATTTTGTTTATATCTTTTTCTCTTACCATGATTTCGCCTCCTTTGATTATTATATCATACAAACTACTGTTTTCATATCGGATTGTGTGATAAAATCTATAGATAGACAAGGAGGCAATAACAGTGATAATTGATTTTGAAAAAATAGAAAAGTCGGTAATGCCTAATTTTAAGGGCGGTGAAAAGGTTACTGAAGTGAAGATGTTTACAGATGATAATAATCGTATAATGTTCGGCAGACTGATACCGGGAGCGACAATAGGTTTGCACATGCATGAGGGAACCAGCGAGATTATTTTCTTGCAGAAAGGTAGGGGAAAGGTTCTTTATGATGGAGAATATGAAGAACTAAAAGCAGGTGATGTTCATTACTGCCCCGAAGGACACGAACACAGCCTGATAAATGACAGCGGAGAAGATTTGACATATTTTGCAGTGGTTGCAAATCACAAGTAAAGATAAATAATAAAATACAGAAGCTAAAAAGCCGAAAGCTGCCGTTATAAGCGCTTTCGGCTTTTGAATTTTAAAAATTATAAGTTTTGACGGTTGTTTTGTAAGGTGTTGCTGTTATTTGTTGGCTCCGCAGCATTTTTTGTATTTTTTACCGGAGCCGCAAGGGCAAGGATCGTTTCTTCCCGGTTCTTTTTCTTTATGTACAGTCTTTGAACGCTTATATTCCTTTACGATTTCGATTCTTCGTTCTTCTGAAAGAACATCATCCCATTGAGGCAGTGTATACAGATAGTCAGCATCAGCCTTTAGCATGTTGAAAAACAATTTTTCAAAGTCAACATCAAGGTCAAGGTTAGTATCTTCTGTGATTGTCTCAAGGTCATTGGCAGTCTTGATGCTTGTATTTATACCGTCAAGAAAACCCATAAAGATTACGGGATTTGCATCAAACTTGGCTACCAATTCATTGAAAGTACCTGCAAGATGAACATCCTTGTTAGCAAGAATGTGTTCATATATTTTTGTTTCGGTATCACTGTACTCTTTCCAGAATTCTTCAAAAGTTTCTTCTGTCTGACTCTCCATCAGGTCAACCCACTGCTTATATAATGTCATCTTTAAACCTCCATATCTTTCATTATACTTAATATATCTCCGCATACTGCGCTTCCTGTAGGTAGAGGACCGGCTCCTTTACCATAAAACATCAATTCACCTACCATATCTCCTGTTATGTATACAGCATTAAATTCATTGCTTACGGCGGCAAGAGGATGTTCTTTGTCAAGAAGCATAGGCTTTACGCTGTAGGTAAGATTTCCGTCCGCTACGGAAGCTTTACCAATTAACTTGATAACTTTGTTTTCTGATGCGGCAGAAGAAATATCATCGCCTGTTATTTTTGAAATTCCTGTTGTCGGAATATCTTCCGGAGCAATATAGCGGTCAAAAGCAAGAGCCATAAGAATAGAAAGCTTGTTTGCGGCATCAATTCCTTCAACATCTGCTGTAGGGTCAGCTTCTGCAAAACCTTTCGCCTGTGCGTCTTTTAAGACTTCTTCATATGACAGTCCCTCTACTGACATCTTTGTAAGTATATAGTTAGTTGTTCCGTTTAGGATACCCATTATCTCAACGAAATTGTTGCTTTGTAAAGCGCCTGTAATTGCAGTCAGAACAGGTATACCTCCGGCAACACTTGCTTCATAAAGGAATTTAACTCCGTTTTCACGAGCCGTATCTGTAAGAAGCTTGTAGTTTGCAGCTATTGCCGCTTTGTTTGCACTTACTACATGTTTTCCCTCTTTCATGGACTGAACCATAAAAGATGTTGCAGGCTCAATGCCTCCGAGCATTTCGACAACAATGTCTATGTCGGGATTTTTTATTATATCGTCGGGGTCTTCAGTCAGAAGAGACGGAGCTGCTTCGATAAAACGCTTTTTCTTTCTGTTGCGTTGCAGTATTTTTACAACTTCAGGGGAAACACCTATTCTTTTTTCGATGATTTCCTTATTGTCTGTAAGAATTTTATAAGTTCCTCCGCCTACATTGCCGAAGCCCAGCAGGCCGATTTTTGCAGTTTTCATATGTTTACCTCCGAATAATCACAGTAGAAAAAATTATATAACAGTTTTTAAATTTTGTCTTTACCTTTTTTGAAAATTTGTTATTATTTATTGAGGTGATATGATTTGCATTCACCGATACCATAAATTTATTAACTGCGAGGGAAATATGAGTTTAAATATAGTTTTTGTAGAACCTGAGATACCTCCCAATACGGGAAATATAGCCAGAACATGTGCGGCTACCGATACCAATCTGCATCTTGTAAAACCTCTTGGGTTCAGTATAGATGATAAGCATCTTAAGAGGGCGGGGCTTGATTATTGGCCGTATGTAAGTTTGGAGGTTCACGATAGCTTAAATGCTTTTATGGAAAAATACGGAGAAAAAAGGCTTTGGCTGGCCACCACAAAGGGAGGACGGATTTATACAGAGGTTGAGTTTGCCGATGATGATTTTATTATTTTCGGCAGAGAGACTAAAGGATTGCCAAGGGACTTTATAGGTGAACACGAAGAATGTGCCATAAGAATACCGATGAGTGAAAATACGAGAACCAGATCATTTAATCTGGCAAATTCAGCTAACATAATTCTATTTGAAGCACTAAGACAATTAGGCTTTCCGGGGTTGAAATAAGAGATACGCTTTGGTATAATATTTGCATAAAAGATAATCAATAAATATAAAATCACAAGGTAAAAAATATGAAGCTTAGTTACGGATTGACAATTGAACAGACGCAGAAACTTACGATGACGCCTGAACTGATTCAGGCAATCCGTATTTTACAGTTTAACACACAGGAACTGGATTCTTTTGTACAGGAAGAATTGCTTGAAAATCCTGTTCTTGAAATAGACGGCAAAAGAAAAGACGACAAGACTGTAGACATAGATATACAGGAAAGAATAAAAGAAGATTATAACGATGAAGAAAGTTATAAACAGTGGGAGCGTTCTTCTGACAGAGAAGAATATTCCTATGAACAATTTGTAAGTAAGGAAGAAACATTAGAGGATTCTCTATTACTTCAGCTTACTTTTTCCAAACTTGAGGGATATGATCTTAAAATAGGAAGATATATAGTCGAAGCCATAGATGAAAACGGATATCTTACAGTACCTGTTGAGCAAATAGCGGCAATTTTTAAAACAGATTCCGGCAAGATAGATGATATATTGGATGTTATCCAGAATTTTGAACCTGTCGGAGTAGGTGCAAGAAACTTAAAAGAATGTCTTATAATTCAGCTGGCAGCCAAGGGACTGCTTGATGAAGTGACTGAATATATAATATTGAATCATTTAGAAGATTTAGGGAACAATAAATTAAATAAGATAGCCAAGGCTGTAGGCATACCTGTAACTCAGGTGCAGATGGTCTGTGATCTTATTAGAACTCTTGAACCAAAACCGGGCAGAAGTTTTGCAGTAGGCGAAAGTGTTAAATATATTGTTCCCGATGTTTTTGTGGAAAAAATGGATGGCGAATATGTTGTTACCAACAATGAAAGCAGTATACCGCATATTATGGTAAGCCCGTACTATAATGCACTTGCTAAAGAGGCTAAGAATGATGAAGAACTTTCAAAATACATAACAGATAAGTTCAATTCGGCTTTATGGCTTATAAAAAGTATAGAACAGAGAAAAAGAACTATTTACAATGTTGCCGCTGCGGTAGTAAAGCATCAAAAAGAATTCTTTGACAAAGGAAACAAATATTTGAAAACCCTTACCCTCAAAGAAGTTGCAGAAAGCATAGGGATGCACGAGTCTACAGTAAGCCGTTCGGTAAATGGCAAATATATGCAGACACCAAGAGGTGTGTTTGAAATAAAGTACTTTTTCTCCGGAGGAATTACAGGACAGGACGGAACAGGAGTATCGTCAAACAGTATAAAGACTATTATAAAAGAAATAATTGACGGCGAAAACCCGTCGAAACCTTACAGTGATCAGGACATAGTCGGCATACTGAGCGGAAAGGGAATAGAAATATCCAGAAGGACAGTAGCAAAATACAGAGAGGGTATGAATATTTTGTCTTCATCCAAAAGAAGAAGATATTAAATATAAAGTTGTCATTAAGAGAGTTTAGGAGGAGAAAAAAATGGCGATTAAAGTAGGTATTAGCGGTTTTGGCAGAATAGCACGAGTTGTTATAAGAGCGGCTATGGACATGCCTGAAATTGAGATTGCAGGAATCAATGTAAGAAATGCGGATCTTGAATATCTTGTTTACATGCTTAGATATGATACGACTTTCGGAAGATTTCCAAAGAGCCTTGATTTATATGACAAAGGTCTTATTATTGATGGAAAGAAAGTTCCGGTTTACAGTGAAACCGAGGCTGTTAATATCCCTTGGAAAGAATGCGGAGCAGAATACATAGTTGAAGCTACCGGAGCTTATGTTACTACTGAAAAAGCTATGGATCATATAAAGGCGGGAGCAAAAAAAGTAATTATTTCAGCACCGGCAAAGGACAAAGAGACACCAACCTTTGTTTACGGAGTTAACCATGAAAAATATACTTCCGACATGACAGTTGTTTCCAATGCTTCATGTACTACAAACTGTCTTGCACCTCTTGCAAAGGTTATAGAAGATAACTGGGGAATAAAAGAAGGTTTGATGTCAACCATCCACTCAGCAACTGCAAAACAAAAAGTAGTTGATGCTCGTTCTATGAAAGACTGGAGAACAGGAAGAAGTGTATTCGGAAATGTAATACCGTCAACTACAGGTGCAGCTAAAGCAGTTGGCCTTGTAATACCTTCACTGAAAGGCAAGATGACAGGTATTTCTTACAGAGTACCTACAGCAGATGTTTCAGTTGTGGATCTTAATGTTGTGCTTGAAAAGCCTGCTACATATGAAGAGATTTGTGCAAAAGTTAAGGAAGCTTCTGAAACTTACATGAAAGGCGTTATAGAATATGTAGACGACGAAGTTGTTTCCGGAGATTTTGTAGGAGATCCGTGTACTTCAATATTCGACGCAAGAGAAGGTATCCAGCTTAACGAACATTTCTTTAAGTTCATATCATTTTATGATAATGAATACGGATATTCCAGCAAAATCCTTGAACTCATAAAATATATGAATTCTGTAGATAAATAGATTTTCGCACCTGAAAGGAGCTAAAAAATGAAGAAAACCGTAAAAGATATTGATGTAAAAGGCAAAAAAATAATCGTCAGATGTGATTTCAATGTTCCTCTTAAAGATGGCAGAATAACTGATGATACAAGAATTCGTGCAGCATTGCCTACCATAAACTATCTTGTTGAAAACGGAGGAGCTGTTATACTCATGTCTCATTTAGGACGACCTGAGGGAAAGGCAGAGCCAAAATATTCTTTGGCTCCTGTAGCCGAAAGACTTGCCGAACTCATGGAGACAGATGTTATTTTTGCACCCTCCGATACGGTAGTTGATGATAATGTAAGAGCTAAAGCCGAAGCATTGAAGTCAGGTCAGGTTATGCTTCTTGAAAATGTAAGGTTCAGGAAAGAGGAAACGAAAAACAATGCGGAATTTGCCAGGGAGCTTGCATCTCTTGCTGAAGTATTTGTAAATGATGCTTTTGGAACAGCACACAGAGCCCATGCCTCGACAGCAGGTATTGCCGCTTATTTGCCGGCAGTTTCGGGATTCCTTATTGAAAAGGAAATCGAATTCTTGGGAAATGCGGTGGAAAACCCCGACAGACCGTTTGTTGCCATAATGGGCGGCGCTAAAGTGGGAGATAAAATATCTGTAATAGAAAATCTGCTTAAAAAAGTAGATACTCTTATAATCGGCGGAGGAATGGCATATACCTTTTATAAATCTTTGGGATATGAAATCGGAACATCCATTTTAGATGAAGAAAGCATAGAATTGGCTGCAAATCTGCTTAAAAAAGCAAAAGAGGCAGGCGTTAAGATGCTGATTCCGACAGATGTTGTTTGCGGCAGAGAGTTCAAAAATGATACGGAAACTTTGATCTGCGAAAGCCAAAAAATGCCTAAAGATATGATGGGGCTTGACATAGGACCTGCGACCGCAGAGCTTTACAAAAAAGAAATTGCAGCTGCAAAGACAGTGGTATGGAACGGACCTATGGGAGTTTTTGAAATGGAAAACTTCGCAAAGGGAACATATGAAATAGCAAAGGCACTTAGTGAATCCGATGCTGTTACTGTAATTGGAGGAGGAGACTCCGCCGCCGCAGTCGAACAGTTCGGTCTTGCAGACAAGATGACTCATATATCAACAGGAGGCGGAGCTTCTTTGGAATTTCTTGAAGGAAAAGAACTTCCGGGAGTGGCCGTATTGGAAGAAAAATAGGAGAAACGGATATGAGAATTCCTTTTATTGCCGGAAACTGGAAAATGTACAAAAATATATCGGAAGCAAAAGAGTTTGCGGCTAAATTCAGAACTTTATATCATGGAACTGATGTGAAAACCGCAATATTTGCTCCCTATCCGCAGCTGCCTGTACTTGTTCAGCAGTTTAAAGGAACAGGAATAGGAGTTGGCGCTCAGAATGTTCACTTTGAAAAAGAGGGAGCATATACAGGAGAAATTTCGGCGTCTATGTTAAAAGAAATAGGTGTAGATTATTGCCTTGTGGGACATTCTGAAAGAAGACAATATTTCGGAGAAACGGATAAAGCCATAAATCTTAAACTGAAAGCACTTCTTAAAGAAGATATTTTGCCTGTTTTGTGTGTTGGAGAGAATCTTGAGGAGCGAGAAGGCGGAATAGAAGAAAAGGTAGTATCAGAGCAGATTAAGATTGCTTTTGATGGCATAACACCGGCAGAGGCAGAAAAGATAACTGTTGCTTATGAACCTGTATGGGCAATAGGAACAGGAAGAACCGCAACTCCTGAGCAGGCCGAAAAAATGTGCGGATTTATACGCATGAAATTGTCGGAATTATACGACGAGGAAACGGCCGATAAAATTATAATCCAGTATGGCGGCAGCGTAAAGCCGGATAATGCATCTGAGATAATGAACATGCCTGAAATAGACGGAGCGCTTGTTGGCGGAGCAAGTCTTGACCCTCTGAAATTTATTGAAATAGTTAACTTTTAACTTGATTTCAACAGTAAGATTATGGTATAATTATCGAGTTACAATATTAGGAGGAATGAGATGAAAACTTTTTTAATGATAGTGCTCGCAATAGCATGTGTAATTCTCATCGCCAGCGTATTGCTTCAATCAGGCAACAGCTCCGGATTGTCGGGTTCAATAGCAGGCGGTGCCGAACAGCTTTTCGGAAAAAAGAAGAGCAAAGGTTATGAGGCTATTTTAACTAAGATTACAGCCGTAGCTGCGATTTTGTTCGTGGTTCTTTCAGTAGTTTTGGTTATTATAGAATAGATTGAACTGGTTACAGTTAAGTTAATTTTTAAAATTCGTTATAACATTCACTTGTGAAATAAGAGGTACAGTGTGCCTCTTATTCAATGTATGCAAGTGGACAGGAGGTATGCAATCATGAAAATTTTTACTGTATGTGCAGCCGCCGTTGGTCTTATAATAGCATTTTGTCTTGCTTCATGGATCAATAAGGCGTCCGAGGGTACAGACAGAATGAAAGAAATTGCAGGCTACATCAGAGAGGGCGCTATGGCTTTCCTCAGCAGAGAATACAAGACTATGATTATCGTTATAGTTGCATTGTTCCTGCTGATAGGTATCGGCTTAAAAAGCTGGATAACTGCCGTACTCTATGTATGTGGAGCACTTCTTTCCGTTCTGGCGGGATTCTTCGGAATGAGAGTTGCAACTAATGGAAATGTAAGAACAGCTAATGCAGCAATGGAATCAGGAATGAACAAAGCGCTCAAGATAGCTTTCAGAAGTGGAGCTGTAATGGGTCTTTGCGTATCAGGTCTCGGTCTTTTCGGTCTGGGGGTTGTGATATGTGTTCTTGACTTGGCTACTGTTACTCAGTGTGTAACAGGTTTCGGTCTGGGAGCTTCATCAATGGCTCTGTTCGGAAGAGTAGGCGGCGGTATATATACCAAAGCAGCCGATGTTGGAGCTGACCTTGTTGGTAAGGTAGAAGCAGGTATTCCTGAAGATGATCCAAGAAACCCTGCCGTTATAGCCGATAATGTAGGCGATAATGTTGGTGATGTAGCAGGTATGGGTTCGGACTTGTTTGAGTCATATGTAGGCTCCATTATATCAGCTATCACTCTTGCTGCTGTTGCAGTAAAGGGAGCAGGCGAAATGGCTACATTTAATACAGAGACAGCAGCTATATTCCCGCTGATAATTTCAGCAGTAGGAATCTTGGCTTCAATTATAGGTATAATGTGTGTAAGAGGTAAAGAGGGAGGTAATCCTGCCAACGCTCTTAACATGGGTACTTATATAAGCGGTGCTATAGTAATTGTAGCAACTATATTCCTTTCAAAGAACCTGCTTGGCGATTACACTTATGCGGCAGCTATCATTGCAGGTCTGATAGTGGGAATTGCAATAGGTAAGATAACAGAAGTATATACTTCTGCCGATTATAAATCAGTAAAGAAAATTGCAGAACAGTCTCAGACAGGAGCTGCAACTACTATAATCAGCGGTCTGGGCGTAGGAATGATGTCAACGCTTTGGCCTATCTTGCTGATATGCGTAGGCGTTTTCGTAGCTTATCAGTTTGCAGGTCTTTACGGAATTGCTCTTTCGGCAGTAGGTATGCTGTCAACTACAGGAATGACAGTAGCAGTAGACGCTTACGGTCCTGTTTCCGATAACGCCGGCGGTATTGCGGAAATGTCGGAGCTTCCTGAAAGCGTAAGAGAAATTACGGACAAGCTTGACTCAGTAGGTAACACTACGGCAGCTATCGGTAAAGGCTTTGCGATAGGATCCGCAGCGCTTACGGCATTGGCTCTGTTTGCATCATATGCAGCAGTTACAGAGCTTGAATTTATCAGCTTGCTTGACCCTATAGTAATTATCGGACTGTTTATCGGAGCAATGCTTCCGTTCCTCTTCTCAGCCATGACTATGAATTCCGTAGGTAAGGCTGCAAATCAGATGATTGAAGAAGTAAGAAGACAGTTCAGATCAGATAAAGGTATCATGGAAGGAACTTCCAAGCCTGACTATGCTAACTGTGTTGATATTTCAACAAAGGCAGCTTTGAAAGAAATGGTTATGCCGGGTATTATGGCTATAGTTGCTCCTTTGGCAGTAGGTATCATTTTGGGTACGGAAGCTCTCGGCGGAATGCTCGCAGGAGCTCTGTCCGCAGGTGTACTCTTAGCTATAATGATGGCTAATGCAGGCGGCGCATGGGATAATGCAAAGAAATATATCGAAGGCGGAAACTACGGCGGTAAGGGAAGCGATCCTCATAAGGCAGCTGTAGTAGGAGATACCGTAGGTGATCCATTTAAGGATACTTCCGGCCCTTCAATAAACATTTTAATCAAACTTATGACTATTGTAGCAGTAGTATTCGCACCTCTGTTTGTACAGATAGGTGGCTTGCTGTAGTTATATAAAAGAGAGCTCTCCGGAAAGGAGAGCTCGTTTTATAAATTATAAAATCTTATCTTTAATTCGGTACAGAGAGACCGGCAAGATATTAAATTATTCATATGATTTTTTATGCCTTGTCGTTCTTTCGTCGAGGCTATTTTTATGGAGGAAATTATATGAACAACAATGAACCCATTATTGATGCAAGGATTTTAGGTAGGGGGAAAATGATTATTTTGGGATTGCAGCATACATTTGCAATGTTTGGAGCAACAGTGCTGGTTCCCATACTTACAGGACTTCCCATCGCTACTACATTATTGATGGCGGGAATAGGAACGCTGATGTTTCACTTAATTACGAAAGGAAAAGTTCCTGCATTTTTAGGTTCTTCATTTGCCTTTTTAGGAGGATATGCGGCTGTAGCACCTATGCTTGAAGATGGAACTCCAAATTTGGAGATGCTTCCATATGCATGTGGTGGTGTATTTTGTGCAGGCCTTGTATACTTAGTTCTGTCAGCATTTATAAGAGGCTTCGGAGCTAAGAGAGTTATGAGGTTTTTCCCACCGGTAGTAACAGGCCCTATTATAATCGCCATCGGTTTGATATTGGCGCCTTCGGCTATAAATAACTGTGCAACTAACTGGACGATAGCATTGATTGCATTGGTTACTGTAATAGTATTCAATATATGGGGAAAGGGAATGTCAAAGATAGTTCCTATCCTTATAGGTGTGGCAGTATCGTATATAGCAGCTATTGCAATGGGAGAGGTGAATTTTGAGGGGATAAACAGCGAACCTCTTTTGGGACTTCCTGATTTTATGCTTATGAAATTCGATTTAAGTGCAATAATAACTATAATGCCAATTGCTCTTGCAACTATGATGGAACACATCGGAGATATTTCTGCGATAGGTGCAACTACAGGTAAGAATTATATAGCAGATCCGGGGCTTCACAGAACGCTTCTCGGTGACGGAGTTGCAACTTGTGTAGCTGCGGCTGTGGGAGCGCCTGCAAATACCACATACGGAGAAAATACAGGAGTCCTTGCATTAACAAAGGTTTATGACCCTAAAGTAACGAGAATCGCAGCAGTGTTTGCTATAGGGCTTTCGTGTATACCAAAGGTAGCCTTTGTAATAGAATGTATACCTGCTGCTACCATAGGGGGAATATCATTTATTCTATATGGAATGATTTCTGCAATTGGAATAAGAAATGTAGTTGAAAATCAGGTGGATTTTACAAGAAGCAGAAATACAATAATAGCAGCGCTTATACTTGTATGTGCTCTTGGATTTAATTCAGTAGGCGGAATTTCTTTCACCCTTTTTGGAGCTGATGTGACTTTATCAGGTCTTGCAATAGCATCAATTGTCGGAATAGTTGCAAATGCAGTGCTTCCGGGTAATGAATATGAATTCAAAGAGGATGTTAAAGACGAAAACGACAAATTCCAGACATATAAGCTGTAATCATGTGTTGATTAAATACAGAACAATAAAACCTCCCGAAATCCTTTATCGGGAGGTTTTGTATTGTCGCTTTAGAGGTTATTATTTATTCTTGAACTCAGCAGGTCTCTTTTCTAAGAATGCTTTCATTCCTTCTTTTTGATCTTCAGTTCCGAAGCATCCGCCGAAAGCTTCTGCTTCAAGGGCTGAGCCTGAGAACATATCCAAGTGATATCCCTTGTTAATGCAAGTCTTTGACATAGCTACCGCAATAGGAGCCTTTGAAGCTATCTTTGCAGCAATTTCTTCACATACAGGCATGAGCTGATCAGGTTCTACAACCTTTTCAACAAGTCCGATTCTCAGTGCTTCCTCTGCATTGATAGTATCGGCTGTAAGGATGAGCATCTTAGCCATTCCTTTACCTACAAGCTTGGAAAGTCTCTGAGTTCCGCCAAATCCCGGAGTTATTCCAAGACCTACTTCAGGCTGTCCGAATTTTGCTTTAGCCGAAGCGATTCTGAAATCACAAGCCATAGCAAGTTCGCATCCTCCGCCAAGTGCGAAACCGTTTACAGCAGCGATAACAGGTTTTTCAACCTTTTCTATAAAGTTCATAACTTTCTGACCGTATGCACCGAAAGCTCTTCCTTCGGCTACAGTCAGTGTGCTCATCTGAGCTATGTCTGCGCCGGCAACGAATGAACGGCCTTCACCTGTAAGAATAACAGCTCTTACATCGTCACAAGCGTCGATTTTGTTAAATACATCGAACAGTTCTTCTAAAACTGTCTTGTTGAGAGCATTAAGGGCTTCAGGTCTATTGATTGTTATGTAACCTATACCGTTTTTAACCTCATACTTAATTGTCTGATACATCTTTATAACTCCTTTTCTCAAGAAAATCTCATTATATATTATTATATCATTTTTAAATCTGTTTATCAACGATAATGTCACAAAATTAACGAAAATATCTTTTTGCTTCACAAAATATCTTTTGAGTTAACTTTGATTGAGCTGAGATTTTAAGTGGGTCAGGGTATTTTTTACTACCGGAACATTTATAACAGCTATAGTTATAATCCCTTCAACACCGATGTATGACAGTTGATACAGGAAAGAATAGAGTACAGGGTTCATTCCCTCCGGAGCATAGGAACCGAAGAAAATAAATCCGGAAAGAAAGCTGCCAAGGAATCTTCCGCATATTCCTATTATATAGCCTGTTGTAAGGCCGTTCTTCTTATTGGAATTAAGTCCGGACAGGCCCATAAGACCAAATGCAAGGATATAATCTAAAAATACCTGTGCAGGATGAACCATTACAGGTTCAAGTATGAAATTTACAAGCCCAAGAGCCACACATGCCAAAAGACCTTTTGCCACTCCGAAGTAATAACCGCAAAGAGTAGCAGCAAGCATGCTGAAAAGTGTTATTGAACCTCCTGCGGGAAGATTAAAAAGTTTAATCATTCCCAAAACTGTTGCAAGTGCAATAAGCATTGCACATACTGCTAATTGTGTTAGTTTGTTGTTTCTTTTTTTTGTCATAAAAAAACCTCCTTAATAATATAGGAGGGGAACCAAAAAACAAATATATTGTTTTTGTATTGCTTCCCTACGCCGGCATTAACCGGATCAGGTGTTGAGGGTCTAATCAGGCAGGATGGCCATGATTCTCTCAGCAAAAGCTCCCCTAGCAATTATCATTTTATAATCAATTTTCCATGTTGTCAAATCATATTTAGATTGATATAATTAAAAAAGATATACTTAAAGGAGATTTGAGATGAATAACTATATTGTTTATGAACCGTCGGCCAAAATAAGAGAGATTGCCAGACAGTCTTTAAAAGGGAATTGGCCTAAGATGTTTTTAGGAGTTCTGATTTTTTACATGTTGAGTTCTTTTATATCTGAAATACTTGATTCGTTTTTTGTAGTGGTAAGATATATTCCTATATATGGAGAGTATTTCAGAACCGAGATTCCGTATGCGGGAGCATTATATGAATTTTTGATAATGGGGCCTCTTATGTGTGGGTTTGCTATGTTTATGCTGGCTTTTTTCAGAGAAAAGAAGATAAACTATGCGCTTAACTTAGAGGGGTTTGGAATGTTCGGAAAAGCATTTTGCCTTTATGTTTTGTATACAATAAAGGTATATCTTTGGAGTCTGCTTTTTGTAATTCCGGGAATAATTGCTATATACAGATACAGCCAGTGCTTTTATTTGAGAGTAGACCATCCGGATTGGACAGCTTCACAGTGTATCAATGAAAGTAAGAGACTTATGAGAGGCAACAAGGGAAAGCTGTTTTGTCTCCAGCTCTCTTTTATCGGATGGAACATTTTGGCTTCAATTCCATTTGCATTCTTTGATTCTTTTACAGAAATGAGCGGAATACCTTATGTAATGGTTACCACTGTTTTATGGATACCTATGATAGTGTTAAATCTTTATGTTGAAACATCTGCTGTAGTATTTTACGAAATAGTTACTATGAATCTTGTTGTTGTCAATCCACAGGGTATACCTTATTCTCGGCCTTCATATGAAAGGGAAACATGGGAAGATATACAAGCTAAGAGAAATCGTGACGATTATCGAGATGAGGACAGGAGTGAAGACAGAAAGAAACCTGACGGAGAGAACAGTACAGAAGACTGGCACAGCAGTCGATAATAAATATAAGTAGTTATAGAACAACTGATACCTCTTTGGCATAATATAAAATATGTTATGTTAAGGAGGTATGATTTTGTCTGTAAAGAGACATTATTTTCCCGGTAATAACACGCCGCTGGGATTTTTTTCGTATTACAAACATATTTTAGGACAAAGGGAGGCCAATAAAATCATATGTATAAAAGGTGGGCCGGGGACAGGAAAATCTACTTTCATGAAAAGGATAGCAGAGTATTTTTCGGCTCAAGATGAAGATATAGATTACCTTCATTGTTCAGCTGATGCAGATTCTATTGACGGAATAGTGCTGAAAAACAGGAGGACAGCAATAATTGACGGAACCAGTCCTCATATCACAGATCCGGTTACGCCCGGAGCAGTAGATAAGATAGTGAACCTGGGAGAATTCTGGGATGAAGATGCAATATCGTTAAATAAGAATAAAATAATCGATTTAAACGAAGAAACATCAAGATGGTACAGGATTGCTTATAATTATCTTAATGCTGCCAAAAGCGTCTATAGAAGTCTTGAAGAGGTATACAACAAGGCTGCTGAGAATAGTGAGATATATAAACTGATAGCGGGTATTATCGGAACTGAATACAATTCTTTGGAAATATCATTAAGACCGGGTAAGCGAAAAAAATTTTTCGCAAGCGCTATAACGGGAGAAGGTATTATAAATTACATCACAACATTGCTTGAGGGTATGGAGCGTATATATATGATTAGCTCTCCTGTGGGATATTCCAACAGCAGCTTTATGGAAATAATAACAGAGGGGGCTGTATACAGAGGACTTGATGTGGAAGCTTATTATTGTTCAATGTGTCCTGAAGAAAAGGTTGAACATATAGTTATTCCCCAGCTTAAAACAGCCTTTGTTACAGTGAACAGTTATCACGATATTGAGCCTTGGGAAATATCTTCTGCTTTAGAGAATGAACAGGAAATAATTCTTATAGACATGAATGA
>CAJMLH010000043.1 GCA_905214195.1 uncultured bacterium | reverse complement strand
TTATAATTTTCAGAATCACAGAAATTAAAACTTTATAATTTTTAGTATTTTAAAATCTTATGCGGCAAATAATAATTCAAGTAAATAAAAACTTAAATATACAAAATCTATATATGGAGGAAATTTTATGAATAATCACAATGATGGTCTGGGTCTTGGCAAAGTAACCATGTTCGCCATAGGCGCAACTCTTGCCAGCGGCGTTTTCAGTCTTTCAGGAGATTTTGCAGCTTCCGGAGCATATCCGTTGGCCGTACTTTTAGGATGGGGGATAAGCGGACTCGGAATGCTTGCCCTTACCTTGTGCTTTTTCAGACTTAGCGTCGTAAAACCTCAGCTTATCAGCGGCCTTTACAGTTATGCCAAAGCCGGCTTCGGAGAATATATAGGCTTCAATTCGGCTTGGGGTTTCTGGCTCAGCGCCTTACTTGGAAATCTTTCTTTCATAACATTGTTTTTTGATTCCCTTGGTAACTTCTTCCCTGTATTCGGAAACGGTACCAATCTGATTTCCATGATTTTAGGCTCTTTGATGGTATGGCTCTTCGGCTTTCTTGTTTTAGGCGGTGTCAATGAAGCTATATCAATCAATACAGCTGTAGTTGTGGCAAAAGTTATTCCGATAGGTGTAATGATTGTAGCAATCGTATATGCAGGTGCATTCGACATAGATGTATTTACAGAAAATATCACAGGTGCAGGCACCAATCTTTCCCTGATAGAACAAATAAAGGCAACTGTTTACACTACCGTATGGGTTTTTATCGGTATAGAGGGTGCCGTTGTCATTTCAGGAAGAGCCAAAAACACCTCTGTAGCAGGTAAAGCTACAATATTGGCTTTTATTTCACTTTTCATTTTATATGTCACGGTTTCTATTCTAAGCATGGGAGTAATGACAACGGAAGAGCTTGCAGCATTAGGTAATCCTCCTATGGCATTTCTCCTTGAGTCTGTTGTAGGACCATGGGGCAGTGCTCTTGTAAATATAGGTGTAATTGTATCTGTAGGCGGCGCCCTGTTTACTTATACAATACTTTGTGTAGACAGTATATACGCACCTGCCTTACAGCATTGTTTTCCCAAAAGCTTTACAAAGCAAAACAAAAAAGGCGCCCCAATAAGTGGCGTCCTTATAACTACAATAGTAACTCAACTATTTCTGATTTTAATTTATTTCAATGATGCAACATATCAGGTCATATATGCCATAGCAACCGGTGCCATAATAGTTCCCTATGCCCTTTCGGCATTTTATTGCCTCAAAGTAACATATAAGGGAGAGGGCATGACGGAATTATCTCCAATAAAAAAAATAACCGTATGGGGTTATTCTATTATTGGCTCTTTATATGGTATGTGGATGTTATATGCCGGAGGATTAACCCATCTTCTTATTTCTGCATTGTTATATGCTCCGGGCACTATTCTTTATGCCATGGCAAGGAGAGAAACAGGTGACAAAGTTTTCCCTAAAGCTATAGATAAAATCGCCTTTGTTCTGCTTATAACTATGGCAATTGTCTCCATATATCTGCTTGCTTCAGGCAGGATAAGCATATAAAAAACATATGCTTATCCTGTAAATTTATCTTTTGACTTCTCCAAATTGAATTTGCCGGCAACACCTTCGCCAAGTGTTACTTTTTAAATGATTTTATCTCTGCCTGAGCAGCCGCAAGCCTTGCTCCCGGTATCCGCAAAGTAGAACAAGAGAAATAATTTATCCCTATGGACTGACAAAATTCTATAGTATCGGGATCGGCTGCGTGTTCGCCGCATATACCCATCTTTAGCTTAGGCTTTGTTTTTCGTCCCAAGGTTACAGACATCTCTATCATTCTGCCTACACCTCGTTTATCCAATGAATACATTGGGTTTTTGTCAAGAATATCTTTCTTTACATATTCTTCAATCATATCCTCTGTATCCTCTTTTGAAATTCCGTATATAAGTTCAGTCAAATCATTAGTTCCAAAAGAGAAAAAGTCAGCTTTTTCGGCTATCATATCCGACAACAACGCCGCTCTTGGTGTCTCTATCATAGTTCCGACTGCAAACTCCATCTTCTTTTCATAACTTCCAATACATGAATCCACAGCCTTTTGTACAGTATCTCTTACATTCATAAATTCTCTGACAGAACTTATAAACGGTACCATTATAGACACATTCAGCTCACCGTCTATTTTTTCATTTACCTCCATGGCAGCTTCAACTATAGCCTCAGTCTGCATCATAACGATTTCCGGATGCAGTACCGCCAATCGGCTGCCTCTTTTACCCATAGCAGGATTTTCCTCTTTCATAAGTAAAATCTTTGCCGCCAATTTTTTCTCCGGCAGTTTCAGCTTTCGTGCAAGTTTTTTAATATCAGTTTCTGTATGAGGCAAAAATCTATGAAATGATGGATCCAAAAGTCTTATGGTTACAGGCCTGTCCTCCATTATTTCAAATATCCTTTTAAAGTCGTCCTTTTGATACGGCTTCATTGCTGACAACGCTTTATTTCGTTCATATTCATCATCGGCAATTATCATCTTGATGAAATCATATATTCTTTCCTCATCAAAAAACATATGCTCGCTTCGGCACAGTCCCACACCTTCTGCTCCAAGCCTGAGAGCCAATTCTGCATCTTCGGGAGTATCTATGTTCGCTCTTATACCTACAGAACGAAATTCATCCGCCCATTCCAATATCTTCTTAAAGTTATCTAAAGTTTCTCTGTCAACCTCATCACCATCGCTGAACTGCGACAAAACCAGCTTATTTATATCTGCCGCCCTTATATTTGCTACTGAGGTAGCTATGTCTACGATTCCCTCATCCACCATATCTACAGCTATCTTAACAGATGCAGAAGGGGTTCGCCTTGCCGCTTTGGTTTCAAGCATATAAAGCTTACCTCTCTCGACAGTAAACTCTATTTCCTGCATGTTTTTATAATAGTTTTCAAGCAGCTGTGCCATCCGCAAAAATTTTTCGTTAAGCTCCGGGAAAAAATCTTCCAGCTTTTCAATCTTAACGGCTTTCATATCTCTGAAATAATCGTCGCCGCCTTGACTCTTCATCATAAACTGTCCACAGGTTACTTTCTCGCCGGTGTTAGGGTCTCTTGTAAAAACCATTCCCGTACATGACTTATCGTCTATATTTCCAAAGACCATAGCCTGCACCACTACTGCTGTACCGATTTCTTTTGGAATCTCATGAAGTTCCCGATAAGACCTTACCGCATATGAATTCCATCTGTTAAGAATCGCACTTACAGCCTCTTTTAGCTGTTCAAAAGGATCCTCGGGAAAAGGTCTGCCGGTACGCTTTAGTATTATAGACTTGTATTCTCTTATCGCATCAAATAATATAGCCTCTTCCGAACATTGAGAATCACTGCTTTCTTCTGCCCTTTTCTTTATATCTTCATAAGCGGAAATAAAGCTTTTCTGCGGTATATTTCTTACAAGAGATCCATAAGTCCTAAGAAATCTTGTATAACAATCCAAGGCAAATTCCATACCTCCAATAGCTGCCAAGCCTTTGAAAGTCTCATCATTAAGACCAAGATTAAGTATGCTTCCCGCCATTGCCGGAATGCCCACCACATTACTTGTTCGCACTGAAACAAGCAGCGGGTTTTCCCCGCTGCCGAACTTTTTACCTGTTACTTCTTCTATTTCCCTTATCTTTGCCTCCATCTCCCTGATGATTTGGCTGCTCAATACATTGCCTCCATCAAAGAAATCATTGCAGGCTTTGGTAGTAACCACAAATCCAAACGGAACCGGCAATCCAATACTCGTCATTTCCGAAAGGTTTGCACCCTTACCCCCAAGAAGGCTTCTCATCTGCTTGTTTCCCTCATTGAAAGAGCAGAGCAATTCTCCCATATATCGGCCTTTCTTTCAATTAAAACGACAATCTTTCTTCTATATATGAGCGTACTTCCGAAACAGGTATTCTAACCTGTTCCATGGTATCTCTGTCTCTTACGGTTACACATCCGTCTGTTTCAGTGTCAAAGTCAACACATATACAGAACGGTGTTCCTATCTCGTCTTCTCTTCTGTATCTCTTTCCTATAGAACCTGAAGCATCATAATCTGTCATGAAATACTTGGATAACTCTTCATGTATCGGTTCTGCCACAGGAGCAAGCTTCTTTGCAAGAGGCAGAACGGCTGCCTTAAACGGAGCCAGAGCCGGATGGAACTTCAGTACTGTTCTGACATCCTCCTTGCCGTTTGCGTCAGTAAGAACTTCCTCATGATATGCATCTACAAGGAATGCAAGGGCAACACGGTCAGCTCCCAAAGACGGCTCGATAACAAAAGGTACATATTTTTCGCCTGTTTCCGAATCGACATAGCTCAAATCCTGATTGGAAGTGTTGATATGCTGAGTGAGGTCAAAGTCGGTTCTGTCGGCTATTCCCCACAGTTCTCCCCATCCAAACGGGAATAAATATTCTATATCTGTAGTAGCATTACTGTAATGTGAAAGTTCTTCCTTTTCATGGTCTCGTGTTCTGATATTTTCCATATCCATATTGAGGCTCTTAAGGAAGTTTACACAATATTCTTTCCAATATTCAAACCACTCAAGGTCTGTACCCGGCTTACAGAAGAATTCAAGTTCCATCTGCTCAAACTCTCTTGTTCTGAAAGTAAAGTTGCCCGGAGTAATTTCATTTCTGAAAGATTTTCCTATCTGTGCAATTCCGAAAGGCACTTTCTTCCTTGCAGTTCTCTGCACATTTCTGAAGTTTACAAATATACCCTGAGCAGTTTCAGGTCTTAAATATATTTCTGATTTTGAATCTTCTGTTACTCCCTGGAAAGTTTTAAACATCAGGTTAAACTGGCGAATTCCCGTAAAGTCGGTCTTGCCGCACTCAGGGCATGCAATATTGTTTTCTTTGATATATTCTTCAAGTTTCTCGTTGGACCATCCATCTACCACTACGCCCTCGATGTCGTTTTCGTGCATATATTCCTCTATGAGCTTATCAGCCCTGAATCTTGCCTTGCAGCCCTTACAGTCGATGAGTGGGTCGGAAAAGCCTCCAACATGACCGGAAGCTACCCATGTCTTGGGATTCATCAAAATAGCGGCATCCAACCCTACATTATACTTTGACTCCTGTACGAACTTTCTCCACCATGCCTTTTTAACATTATTTTTGAATTCCACGCCAAGAGGACCGTAATCCCATGTATTGGCAAGTCCGCCGTAAATTTCAGAACCCGGGAATATAAATCCTCTGTTCTTTGCCAAGGCTACAATTTTTTCCATTGTTATGTCTTTTTTCATGTCTGATAAACCCTACCTATCTTAATCTTTTATTTTGTTTAGTCCTCAAAGATATCTTCTATCTTTTCTTCAGCAGCATCAAATGCTTCCTCTACCACATCTTCTGCCTCGTTCTTTTTCTCTTTTATTCCGTTCCATACATCTGTAGCCTTATCTGCTACGGATTTGTATGCATCTACGCTCTTTTCCTTTATATCGCTCACTACTTCGGGAGCTTTTTCTTTAACATCATCATATATGGCTGTACCCTTTGCAACTACCTCGTCTACCACTGCGCTGCCCTTTTCTCTTACATCGCTGGCAAGGTTTTCGGCTCTTTTGCTTACATCAACCACACTTCCGTCATCTTTTGTTAATTCTATTCTGCACTTGAATCCGAAAGCTGCAACTGCCGCCGCCAATATTCCCCAAGGTGCCACAAGAGTTCCTATAAGACCTACATTTACAGGAATATTAACGATTGTTTCATCATCTTTTTTTACAGAAATCTTTGTAACATTGCCTTTTTTAACCAGTTCTTTTATCTTTTCAACCGTTTCTTCTGCAAAGTCCCCTGCCTTGCCTGAGGATTTGATATTGACATTTTCTTCAATGGCGATTATAGCGTCAACAACGCTTCCGTCTGCCGCTTCAAGAGCTTCCTTTGCTTCTTTATATGATACGCCTGTTCTGTCTTTTACCAGTTCGATTTTCTCTAAAGTAATTTCCATTTCAATACCTCCCTAAAGTATTATTCATTTCAGAAAAAGCTTTCACTTTTCAGTCCTCTTATATCCATGTGATAGGATATGTATTCTTTCATTATCCTTTGCAGCTCATTGTACATATTGTCATTAAGGGCTATTTTTTCAAAGGCCTGCATAGGCATTCTCTGAAAATATTTTAATATTTCAATTATATCAAAATCCGCCTTATAAATCAATGATCGGTTCTCTCCGTCAGAAAGCTTTGATACGCATTTACGGCATATTATGCCGCCCTCTTCAATGCTGAAATATATATATTTCTGTCTATTTCGGTTTTCAAACTTTTCACCGCAGCAGACACATGAATCGATCTCCGGCATCATGCCTGCTATATCAAGAAGTTTAACCATATATGCCATAACAAGAGTGTTGTGCTTTTTTCCCCTCTTTTCAACTGCATCTAAAAAGTCTATCAAAAGAGAAAATAATTTTGGCTGGGGCAGTTCCTCAGGCAAAATCTTGTCGGTAAGTTCAAGAACATAAGACGCCGCCATATATTTGTCCAAATTTTCTCCAAGACTGTAATAACTTTTTATAACATGGCCGCTGTTTAGATTATAGTTGTCACGGCTTTTAAAAAGCTCATATCTGCCATAGCTGAACGGTCTCACCGCTAAAGCGGTCTTGCTTCTGCCGCCCTCAGTCATGCCGGTACCTACACTTATCTTCCCGAATTTTTTTGAAAACAAAGAAATCATCCTGCGGCCGCCTGCTGCCTTAACCTGTCTCAGTACAATTCCCTCTGTGTCAGTTACCATATACTCTAATCCTTATATCCGAAATTTGAAAGTGCAAAGTCGGAATCACGCCAGTTTTCTTTAACCTTTACCCAAAGTTCAAGGTAAACTTTGCACCCCAAAAGCGCCTCTATCTCAATCCTTGCACTCTTACCGATTCCTTTGAGTTTTTTACCCTCTTTTCCGATGATTATACCTTTATGTGATTTTTTCTCACAATATATTACAGCGCCGATTCGAGTAATGCGTTCCTCTTCTTTAAAGCTTTCTATTTCAACTGCCACACCATGGGGAACCTCGTCTTGAAGGTAATGAAGAATCTTTTCTCTTATTATTTCGCTTACTATAAACCTTTCGGGATGATCTGTTATCATGTCCGCAGGGAAGTACATAGGTCCGTCTTCAAGAAATTCTTCTATAGCGTTGCAAAGCTCATCGACATTCTTTCCGTTCAAAGCCGATGTTCCATACACGCAATCAAATATTCCCATTTTTTCATAAGTGTCATATGTCTCTTTAAATTCGGCAGGCTCCATCTTGTCTATTTTGTTTATAACAAGGATTTTGGGAGTGTCAATGTCTTTGAGCATTTCTAAGATATATCTGTCTCCCGGACCTTTTTCTATGGCACTGTCCACAAGGAAGAGAATAACATCAACTTCTTTAAAGGTATTTACTGCTGCTTCTGTCATATAAGCTCCCAGCTTGCTGTGGGGCTTATGAATTCCGGGCGTATCTATGAACACCATTTGAACTCCGTCATTTTTTTCTGAGTTTTCATCATCTCCCGGAAGTCTTGTATATATTCCTCTTATGGTATTTCTGGTGGTTTGGGGCTTGTCTGCCGTTATTGCGACTTTTTCCCCCAATATGGCATTCATAAGAGTTGACTTTCCGACATTAGGTCTTCCCACTATTCCTATAAATCCTGTTTTCATAGGCGAAATCCCTCCGGTAATATTTCATCCATAGTATAAACGCTTAGAGAGTCTACATCGTCTCCCGTTATTATCTTAAAATCATCATCACAAAACTCTTTCATGAACTGTCTGCATATTCCGCATGGCCATGCTTCACCCTCACTTGAAACAATAGCTATGGCTTCAAATTCTCTTTCTCCCTCTGAGATTGCCTTGACAAAAGCCGTTCTCTCCGCACATATGGTTGCTCCGAAAGAAGAATTTTCAACATTTACCCCTGTGAACACTTCTCCTCCTTTAGAAAGCAGAGCTGCTCCCACCTTAAACTTGGAAAACGGTGCATATGCTCTCGGAAGCATACTGCAAGCTTTTTCATAAAGTTCTCTGTACTTCATAACTTACCTCCTCAAATCCATTCGGTTCATTACTTCTTCTTCTTTATTTCTCATTACAGCCTTTTCATCTTCTTGCATATGGTCATAACCCATCAGATGAAACATGCTGTGAACAAACAGATATACAAACTCCCTCTCATAGGAATGTCCGAATTCTTCAGCCTGTTCCACTACCTTGTCACGGCAAATTACCACATCGCCCAAACAGATTTCCCCCTCTTTGGGCATGTCATCTACGCTTTCAAATTGAGGAAAGGAAAGAACATCCGTTACACTGTCTACACCTCTGTAATCACGATTTAATTCCTTTATTTCTTCGGGAGAAACAATCGTCAGACTTATTTCGGCATTTTCACCGCATACATTTTCAGACTCAAGCACAAATTCCGCTGCTCTTTGCAATTTTTCAGTCAATTCAAGGTTAAGTGCCTGTCCCTCCTCAAGATATATTTTCATCTTCTTCCTCCGGATATTTCTTGTAATATCTGTCATAAGCGTTGATTATCTTCTTTACAAGCTCATGTCTTACAACATCTGTATCTTTTAAATAACAAAAATCTATGTCCTCTACATTTTTAAGCACCCTCGAAGCCTCCACAAGACCGGATTTTTTGCCCCTTGGCAAATCTATCTGTGTAACATCTCCTGTAACTACGACTTTTGAACCGAATCCCATTCTCGTAAGAAACATTTTCATCTGTTCCCTCGTGGTGTTCTGCGCTTCGTCCAGTATTATAAAGGCATTATCAAGTGTTCGTCCTCTCATATATGCCAGAGGAACAACTTCTATTACTTCTTTTTCTTTTAGCCTGAGAGCGGCGTCTCTGCCAAGCACATCATAAAGAGCGTCATACAAAGGTCTTAGGTACGGGTCGACTTTATCTTGAAGATCTCCCGGCAAAAATCCCAGTCTTTCGCCTGCTTCAACTGCCGGTCTTGCAAGGATTATCTTCTGTACTTCTTTGTTCTTGAAAGCATTTACCGCCATGGCAACAGCTATATATGTCTTTCCCGTTCCCGCCGGTCCAATGCCGAACACCACATCTTTTTTGCGAATGCTTTCGACATATTTCTTCTGACCTATAGTCTTGGGTTTAAGAGGCTTTCCTTTATGAGTAAAGCAAATCACATCCTTTGCTATGTTGCTTTTGGCATAAGACAGACCTTCTTTTTTAAGCCCTGCAACATAAGAAGCTTTCTGCCTGTCAAGATTTTCTCCCGACTGAATAATATTTGCAAATTCTTCAACTATGCTCTGCGCCATGTCAAGTGATGCTTGCTGCTGTTCTTTTGTATTGCTTTCGTCCGCTTTAAATATCAATCCGTCGTCTCTCTGAAAAATCTCGACTCCGGTAGCTTCTCTAATAACATCCAGATTAGCATCCAAATTACCGAAAAGTTCAACTCTGTCAATCTCCGGCACTATCTGAATTTTCCTGTCCAATTAAAATCTCCTGTTCTATTCCTATTTGTTGGCGAACCTCCAAGGTTACACCTACTTCTATTATATTTTCTTTATAAGAAAATTTCAAATCTTTCTTTACAATTTGAGCGTTTTTGGGCAAATTTTCTTTTGCCCACTGCCTTATCTGCTGATATGCCTTGTCTTTTATCTGTTTCTCGCTTTTTTCAGTCTTATCCGATATTATTTCGGCATCGCCCTTTTTATCTTTATCATGCCCGTTTCGGATATATCTTTCCTGATTAAAATTCACTCTGTAAGGGATTATCATGGTTATGTCTCCGGCAGCTCTTACAAAATATTCCTTAGGCCAATCTTCGCTGTATACAGTAGCTTCTATAGGTACATAACCCGAAATAAGAACTTGACCCTTTCTGACATAATCTCCCTCCTCCGCCAGCGCAAGTCCTCTGTAGGAACCGATTTTTTCTATATATCCGGAATAATCCGCTACTATATTGCAATAATACTCCCTTTCCTCTCTGCTGTCCTTTTTCACTAAAGAAGCCTCTTCTTCTTTGCTGTTTATTTTCCCCTCCGAAATATCTAAAAATATTTTTCTTCCGTCATATACCAACCTGACCCATGTAATCTGCGGAAAATCGTGATAAATTTTTTCTTTGGTTTTATCCCAATCTATGCCCGGTATATATGTGCCCTTTGATATGCCTGCTTCATTAAGGCATTTTCTTAATTCAGATTCGGGTATTCCTCTGTATCCGCTTACCTCAATAGTTTTAACAAAAAAGGACTGACTTATCACCAATACTATTATAAGTGCGGCTCCTATTATCCTCATAGGGGAGCGAATCAGCTTCGCCGCTTTGAAAAAAAAGCCGCTGCGGGATTTTACGGTAATCTTGTACATGGATTTCGCCTGTTTTTTTAAGGATGACAGCTGGTACGACGGAATACGGCACTGTGCCTCAGTAGGAGAAATCATGCGAATATCTCTTATATCCAGTCCCTCTTTCATTGCCTTGTTTATAAGCCGCTCTGTACGAAATCCCTCAATCCTTATCTCCACTTGATCTGCGTAAAAATTCAATTCCCTGTATGGTTCCTTCAATCAGCAGCCTCCCTTCAAAAATTTCTTTTATGACAAAGTCTTTGCCCCTTATGGTCACAAACTTTTTTCCTGCTGATACGGTCAGAGAGGTTTCGCTTATCATTACTATAGACGATACATTTTCTACAATCATCATGTTTTCGTCTGCAATTACTTTTGGACGATTAAAATCCAAGTCATAACGCATTTCTTCTTTAAGATTCAAAACAAAAACCCCCTTTTCTCTAATTCTACGAAAAGGGAGCTTTATTTATTACTGATTTTATCTGATGATTATGCTGTCACCTGCGCCGGCTTTTCCGCCTTGAATCACTTCTGCAAATATACCCTCTGTAGGCATTATACAGCTTCCCACTGCTTCTGCTATGGCACACTTGCTGTGACATTCCTTTCCTATCTGAGTTACCCTCAAAATCACAGTTCCCATTATCAAAACAGTTCCAACAGGAAGATTTTTAAGGTCTATACCCTCGGTTATTATATTTTCTCCAAAGCTTCCGTCCCTTACTTTTGCACCTTTTGCCTTGAACGCTTCTATCTTTTCATATGCCAAAAGGCTTACTTGTCTGTGCCATTTTCCTGCGTGGGCGTCTTGCTTGATTCCGAAATTCTTTACAAATTCCGCCTTGCCTGTTATCGGTACTTTGGCAGTTCCTTTTTCTTTGCTTATGCATATCGCTTTTATTTTGCCCATTATTCTGTCCCCATATTTCAATGTTTATCTCAGTTTGATATTGTATCACAATTATTGACTTTTTTCCTCTGCAAAAGTAAAATTTAATATTAGGAGGTGTCATTATGAAAATAAATCTTCACTCCCACACTACTTTCTGTGACGGAAAAAATTCGGCTGAAGAGATGATAGAGTCAGCCATAGAACATGGCTTTGATGTCTTTGGATTTTCCGGTCACAGTTATACGCCATTTGATGAGAGTTACTGCATGAGCCTTGAGGGTACAAAGGAGTACAAGCGCACTGTAAAGGCTCTCGCTGAAAAATACAAATCCAAGATTAAAATTCTCTGCGGCGTTGAGCAGGACTTCTTCTCCAATCAGCCAATTAACTGCTATGATTACGCAATAGGCTCAGTCCATGCTTTTTACAACAAAAATTATGACAAATACATATATGCCGATTACAGCGCCGAGCTTCTGGCAGATGCATGTGAAAAATATTACGGCGGAGATTTTCTTTCCATGGCTGAGGATTACTTTGAAGAGGAATCTCGTGTTGCAGAAAAAACAGGATGCAATATCATAGGCCATTTTGACCTTATAACCAAATTCAACGAACAAGAGCCGATGTTCGATGAGCGTCACCCTCGTTATGAGGCTGCGGTTGACAAGGCTTTGAAGCGTCTGATTCCAAGCGGTGCAGTCTTTGAAATCAATACGGGAGCTATGTCTAAGGGATACAGAACCACGCCTTATCCGTCGGAAGCTATCTTAAAAAAAATCAAGGCAGGCGGCGGAAAGGTTATAATCTCGGCAGATACCCATGCAGTTGATACTGTGGATTTTGCCTTTAAAGACGCATTGAGGCTGGCAAAGCTATGCGGCTTTGACGAGCTTTCTTATCCTGATGTATGCTTCGTCAAAAAATAAAATTCGGATGACAATTCATCCGAATTTTTTGATTTTGTATCCCTCATTCAAATCGACCGCATGGGATACAGAATGCCCCTGTCTTGCGTTAAAGAAGATAGCTTCCTACCGAAAATACAGCCAGTACCGCCGAACACAATGCCAAAACATATATGCCCATCTTCATTCTTTCACTAATACGCTTATCCATCTCTTTCCCCTTTCCATTCTGCAAAAGCAGCAACGGCAATACCTCTAATATATACATATATATCACATATTTGTTATTTTTTCAACAAATATTTTTGAAATCAGCGAAATTTTTTAGTGATGCCGGCCCTGCATTTATATATAAGAGCATAAATACAGGGCCATTGTTTGGTTATTCTTTGTTTTTACGATATTTTTGTCCTAAAATCATTATCCAAAATAGTAGAAGCACGCTCGCAGCCAGAAGATAAACAGTTGGGAGTGTTCCCGATGGTCTCGAGACTGCCGTAAAATATATCCATTCGCTTATGAAAAACAACAAGCTGATTACTGCGCCTATCTTCAATTGCACATTTTTGACGCCTTTTCGGAACGCAGCTGTATAAAGTAATATATATATACATCCTGCAATTCCAACACCTCCTCCAAATCTAAGCACCCAAGTTCTTATGAAATCAAACGCAGGTATTAACAAGGCGGCAATAGCCAAAATGATGATAACCATCACAAATTTTTCTTCCCATGAAAATTTTTTAATGTTCATAATTACACCTCTCATTTCCTCTTTTAGCTGAAATACTCGGTTTTATGTTCATAGAAATACTTGTAATTTGTGCCTGATACCGGAGCATTAAAGTTTATCATTGCGCTGTCCCCTACTGCCAATGTCTTGGTTATTGCACTGTTTACAGACAGGCTACCGTCATTGCAAAAATCGCCGTTTATCGAATACTCTATACCGTTTGCTTCTCTAAGCCACACTTTCAATGTCCCGGCAAAATCCTTTAACTCCTTGCCATAACCTCTTACAAGCTCCACATGATATATTGAAGTAATTCTGTAAGAACCATTTTCCAAAGCCTCAACCTCGCAATAACAGTCAATAGTCGGCTTATACTCGTCTGTAACATTAAGCTCTATGGACTTTGCAACATAGCCGGGTGTCCCATCAAGAAATCTTTGCTTCACATCCGCCGGAAGATTATTAACGGCATTCGCATAACTCATATCTTTGAATGTAGCATAATGGACTATCATTTCAGGAAAATCCATCACCTCGCTTTCGGCAAGCCTATCGGCTTTTGTTGGCTCAGGCAAAACTGATACTCCCTGTTCTTTGAAATCTTCATCTTGCGTTCCGGCATAAGCAGGTATTGAAAGACAAGTAAATACAAACACGAAACACACAATAAAACTTACAGTTCTTTTGCTTTTAATCATTTTCATCGTATTTCTCCTTTCAACTTCTCAAAGAGTTTATAAAAACCTTGTCAAAGGTAACCTATTCAATTATATCTAATTCCCCTTTTACTTCTTATACGGAAATATCTTCGTTTTGTTACACATTTTTTGAAAAATTTTTCAAAAATTTTTTGCGGCGTTCCAAAAGCAGCCGATAATAAATAATAATATAACTGTCCCCTGTTAAACTAAACATGCCACATGTTTGTTATTTTTTCAACAAGTATTTTGATTTATGAAAATTCAATAAATAATCAATTGTTTGCTCAATATTGTCACATGGCGATATTGGCTATTTTTTCTGTTTGAAGCGATGAGGCCAACATTTTTTGCAAAAAATGTTGGCTCGGCAAGGTGAAGTTTTGAAATCAGCCAATGAACGACATTTTGCGACAATTTTCGACTGACTCAGGCAGTGATTTATTGGCTATTCCGCCGAAAATCGCAGACTCAGCCAACAACTCCACACCATGAGGCATAGCACGCAGCTCATACAATTTCTCACCATTGGGTACAGTTCATACAAGTTCAATGCACATCATAAAGTTATGCCGCAGACTTAAAGCCGTCAGTCCGTCTAACAACAAGAAAGAGGCGACTTATGCCGCCTCTTTCTCACTTATTATTGTTTAGACTATGCTCTGCTAAAGCATTTGCCATAGGGTCACTAATATAAATTGTCGCTTATGCTCCGTCTCTTCCGCACTCGTTACTTTGCCCTGTGAGAATTTCAAGTCCATGTCTAAGTGCAGGAAGTATCGCCTCAAGGTTCTCTTTAGCTGCCTTGGGGCTTCCGGGAAGATTGATTATCAAAGTGTTTTTCCTTACTACTGCCACTCCCCTTGACAACATTGCGTTGGGAGTGATTTCCATAGACTTTGCTCTCATATATTCCGCTATGCCCGGAACTATCCTGTCAGCAATCTGCATCGTTGCCTCAGGAGTAGTGTCTCTTGGTGATAATCCGGTTCCGCCGGTAGTTAAAATCAAATCCATACCGTCTGAATCGCTCATTTTTACAAGAACATGCTTTAGTTCCTCCGGTTCATCGGGAAGAATAAGCATCTTATCCACACGGCAAAACTCGGCTGCTTCTTTTTCTATTATTTCTTTTATAACAGGCCCGCTTTCGTCTTTTCTCAGTCCGGCTGCTCCCTTGTCGCTAACCGTTATAATCGCAGTTTTAAACATCTCCATACCTCTCATTTATAATGGTTCCGCTTTTTCCCCCTGTTTTTTTAACAAGGTGGATATCTGTAATTTCCATAAACTTATCCATGGATTTACACATATCATATACAGTCAAAAGAGATGTCGAAACACCTGTCAGTGCTTCCATTTCAGCACCTGTTTTTCCAAGCGTCTTTACTTTGCATATACATGATATGACCCTTTCATCATCCGAAAGTTCAAAGGTTATTGAGTAGCTTCCTATGGGGATTTGATGACACATGGGTATAAGTTCCCATGTCTTTTTGGCAGCCATAATCCCGGCAGTTGTTGCCACCGCAAGTATATCGCCTTTTGACGATTCTCCCCTTTTTATAGCTTCAAAAACTTTTTCATTTACTCTGATGCTTCCTTTTGCTTCTGCCATACGAAAGGTATCAACCTTTTCCGTCACATCCACCATAATGGCTCTTCCGTCCATGTCCAAATGACTGAATCCCATTTCACTCTCCTAACAAATAAGGCTCCCCGCCGCAATGGCGAAGAGCCTTTCTTTCATCTATCCCAAAAAGTCCATAACAACCTTTTTTACAGCGTTGCCGTCTGCTCGGCCTTTAAGCTTTGCCATGACAGGACCCATAAGCTTGCCCATATTCTGCTTGCCGCTTTCTATTCCCAATTCAGCAGCAGTTTCTTTAACTGCTTCAAGAATTTTATCTTCAGAAAGCTGCTCAGGCAAATATCTGTTCAAGATTTCTATCTCGGCTTTATATGATTCTGCTAAATCTGTTCTTCCGGCTTTTTCAAAATCAGCAAGTGCATCTTTTCTCATTTTGACCTGTTTTGATAAAACGGCCACGATGCCCTCGTCACTAAGTTCTTCTCTGTTATCCACCTCATACTGCTTGATGGCAGCTCTGGCGAAACTGATTGTATTCTTAGCGATTTCGTCCTTAGCTTTCATGGCTTCTTTAAAATCGGCCATGAGTCTTTCTTTAATCGTCATTTCTATCACCTCTTTTCGGAAACCTTTTAATGAGTCTTTGGAAACTGCCGGTCTCCTGATTCTAACGGTTAAGAATGACCATGTCTATATTAGTATTTCTTAGCCTTTTTTCTTGCAGCTTCGGATTTTTTCTTTTTCTTTACGCTTGGTTTTTCGTAATGCTCTCTTTTTCTGAGTTCTGACATAACGCCGTCTCTTGCGCATGATCTCTTGAATCTCTTAAGAGCGCTTTCCAAACTTTCATTCTCTCTTACGATTACTTGTGCCATTCCTGATTCACCTCCTGACTGACATGAAATCTATAAGCCCTGTGAACAGTTATCAAGCCGATAACGCATATATTATACTATTTTTACATGGCGGGTGCAAGCAATTTTTTGTTTATTTTATATGCACGGTCACTTAGATTCCTTTCCTTTAAATATATATTACTAAATATTTATGATTCTTGCTTATGTTTTTCTTTCTTGTATATCTTTTCCGCTCTCTTTACTCTATGCATCTAAGATATGTCACTGATCGTTTTTTAACTCTCACCTTTTCCAAAACACGGTTCCAGACACTTAATCTTTTCTTTATGTATTTAGATGCCGGGATTTCATTAACCTTAGGAGGTCTTCCTCTTCTTAAGGTTTCTTGCCGTATCATTTTACATAGCTCATTATCATTCATACAAGCATATTTCCTTTGAGCTTCCATTATTTCTTGCGTAGTGAATCTTTTAATCCCTTTATTTTTCATAACTATTTCAAAAAATAATGCGGAGCTTTATATGCTCCGCACAGTAAACTTAATTATTGTTTTTATTTCTTCTAATTCCTCTGGAACTTAAACCTACAGTTGCAGCCGCTAAAATCATAAGCCACATACCTAATGCATTATGATCAGAAGTCTTAGGTACATTTCTATCGATAGACTCAATTCCGTCATTTGCGCTTTCATTAGGCTTGGTAGGATTTCCATTGTTTACAAGTTTAGCGAATTTATCTTCTGCTGATTTTAGTTTTTCCAGGCTTTTTACCAACTTCTTTTGGTTATCTGTAAGATTATCATATGCTTTTCTTGCCTCATCTATTTTATCTTTGCTTTCAAGGGTAACTTCTCCTATTTTCTCTATCAGTGCATCAACTTTTTCAGCCGCTTCAATATCTTCCGCTTTAAGTTCTGCATCTGTCTTAACCTTATCCATCTCTGCCTTTGCAGTTTCAACTGCT
>CAJMLH010000042.1 GCA_905214195.1 uncultured bacterium | reverse complement strand
ATTAAATTTATATAATACTACATTTGAGCAGTAAATATCTTGCGGAAAATCAATGATGCCTTTATGCGCTTTTTCAAATTTCAATAATTATTTTGCAGCTTTTTTAGCTAACTTAGCTTCCTTATCAGCCAAATAATATTTGCCCGGAGTATTGAAGTACTCTTTCTGGAGCGCTGCAACCTGC
Source organism: uncultured bacterium (assembly GCA_905214195.1). Classification (GTDB taxonomy): domain Bacteria; phylum Bacillota; class Clostridia; order Peptostreptococcales; family Anaerovoracaceae; genus Fimisoma. The sequence continues at coordinate 18,399 of CAJMLH010000042.1, read as the reverse complement.
GGAACCATGATGATAAGACCTATCATGTTCGGAGTCATGATTGCTGCCAAGAATCCGTCTGTAATCATGTACATCATAGCAAGGTCTATACCTGATGTTGCTATTGCCATGAACAGAGGATATACGAATCTCCAAATCTTAGCGAATTTAATTCCGAATAAATATTCTGCCTGTTTCCATCCATACATACAGCAAGCAACGAGTGTTGAGAATACGAACAGGAATACGGAAATAGCTACGAAGTAATCTCCGAATGTTCCGAATGCATTGTGGAATGCAGCCTGAGCAATAGCTCCCGTGTCATATTCTGTTGTAGTCCACATTCCTGTGGTCAGTGTCAAGAGGGCTGTTACTGTACATACGATAAGCGTATCAACAGTTACTTCAAATACACCCCAGCAAGCCTGTCTGATAGGGTGATCAACTGAAGCTGTAGCGTGTGCTGTAGGGGCAGTACCAAAGCCTGCTTCGTTGGAGTATACTCCTCGAGCGGCTCCCCATCTAAGAGCAAGAGCTATTGTCGAGCCTGCAAATCCTCCTACTGCTGCATGTGGTGTGAATGCATATACGAATACGCTTCCCAGTGCAGGAAGAATCTGACTTGCATTCATAAATATGATTACCATCGCACCTACAATGTAAAGAACTGCCATTACAGGTACCATGATATCCGTAACCTTAGTTACTCTTTCTACGCCGCCCGCTATGATGAGCGCTACTAAAACTGCGATTACAACTCCGGATATGGTCGGGCTTACACCCATTATCTTAAACTGTTCTGTCGCAGACATTGCCTGAGTACAAAGTGATGGGATAAGCTCAATCATAAGACCGATTGCGTACCATGCTCCAAGGAATTTTCCTATCTTGCCGCCTAATGCTCTTAAGTAGTAAGCTGCGCCTCCTACCCATTCACCGGCTTCATTCTTTTCTCTGTACTTAATTGCAAGTGCAATTTCGCAATATTTGGTTCCGCATCCGATAAGAGCTATCAGCCAAATCCAAAATACGGCTCCGGGACCTCCCATTACTACTGCCGCAGGTACACCTACGATATTGGAGGCTCCTATTGATGATGCAAGTGCCGCACAGGCTGCCGAGAACGGCGAAACTTCACCCTCGCCTGCCTTAGAGAACATCTTGCCGAAAGTCTGTGAGCATATGTATCCAAACTTTCTAAATTGTATGAATCCTAAACGAACTGAAATATACAGTCCACCGCCAACTATCAGGAACAGGATTGGTAATCCCCAAAACCAGTTACCAAACTTGGCAATTGCTTCTAAAATAAACATAGTATTATTCCTTTCTTGAATAACAATTCCGCCATATTTAATATGCATCTATATTATATTCCTGTATACGCAGTTAAAAAATAACTAAAACTGTTAAGAAAATAACTGTTTTCGTTAAATTTGTGTTAATATTTATAATTTCCATAGTCCGACTCGATATGGAAACCACATATGATATACCTCATATGCTGCAATTTCTTTTTCCCAAAATAAAAAATGAGCCCCTTATCCTAAGATAAGGGGCTCCGGTATGCACATATCAGTTTTTTTATTTCATGTCATCTTAATGTAGTCTTTAATATTATGCATGTAAATATTTTTATAAACTAAGCTGTTTTTGCAGCCTTTTTAGCTTTTTTTGCTTCTTTGTCAGCAAGATAGTATTTGCCCGGAGTGTTGAAGTACTCTTTCTGAAGAGCTGCAACCTGCGGAACCATGATAATAAGACCAATCATGTTTGGTGTCATGATTGCTGCCAAGAATCCGTCTGTAATCATGTACATCATTGTCAGGTCAATACCTGATGTTGCCAATGCCATAGTTACCGGATATACATATCTCCAAACCTTGGAGAACTTAACTCCAAACATAAACTCTGCCTGTCTCCAGCCATAGAACGCTGATACAACAATTGTAGAGAATACGAACAGGAATACACAAATAGCTATGAAGTAGTCTCCGAATGTTCCGAATGCATTGTGGAATGCAGCCTGAGCGATTGCTCCGGAGTCATATTCTGTTGTAGTCCACATTCCTGTAGTCAATACCATCAGAGCTGTAACTGTACATACAATCAGAGTGTCAACTGTTACTTCGAATACACCCCAGCAAGCCTGTCTGATAGGGTGGTCAACTGTAGCGGAAGCGTGTGCTGTAGGAGCAGTACCGAAACCTGCTTCATTGGAATATACTCCTCTTGCAGCTCCCCATCTTAATGCAAGTGCTATTGTTGAACCTGCGAATCCGCCTACTGCTGCATGCGGTGTGAACGCATATACGAAGATGCTTCCCAGTGCTGGAAGAATCTGGCTTGCATTCATGAATATGATTACAAATGCTCCTGCCATATAAAGAATAGCCATTATAGGTACAAGAAGATCCATAACCTTGGTTACTCTTGAGAATCCTCCTGCAATTACCAATACAACTGCTACAGCCATGATAATTCCGGAAACTTTCTGATCAATGCCCATTATTACAAACTGTGAGGTTGCAGAAAGTGCCTGAGTACAAAGTGACGGGATAAGTTCGATCATAAGACCGATTGCATAAAATCCGCCTAAGAATTTACCTATTTTTCCGCCTAAAGCTCTTAAGTAGTAAGCTGCGCCTCCTACCCATTCACCATCTGCATTCTTTTCTCTGTATTTGATAGCCAATGCGATTTCGCAATATTTGCTTGCGCATCCAATAAGAGCTATGAGCCAAATCCAGAATATCGCTCCGGGGCCTCCCATTACTACTGCCGCAGGCACACCTACGATGTTGGAAGCTCCGATTGATGATGCAAGTGCTGAGCAAGCTGCGGAGAAAGGTGACACTTCCCCTTCGCCTGTCTTGGCAAACATCTTACCGAAAGTCTGTGAACATATATATCCAAACTTTCTGAACTGTATAAATCCCAAACGGATTGTGATGTAAATACCGCCGCCTACGATAAGGAACAGGATTGGTAAACCCCAAAACCAGTTACCAAATGCGGCAATTGCTTCTAAAATAAACATAGTATTATTCTTTTCTACAAAACCGATATGTGCTGACTATTGTACTCTATGTTTATAGTTTAGCTTATAAGTAAATTACATTCTTTTTTCTCTTATTTCTTCGCTGAGTTTTTCGATGAAATCTTCTACAGAAATTTCTCCCAGTTCGCCCTCTTTTCCTGAGCGAACCGAAACGGTTCCGGAAGCTTCTTCTCTTTCACCTATTACGCACATGTAGTTCACACGAGCATTTCTTGCCTCTCTCAGTTTATATCCTATCTTTTCGTTTCTTATATCAAGTTCGACTCTAATTCCGGCCTCTGCAAGGCGGTTCTTAAGTTCTTCTGCATATCCTGAGAACTTCTCTGTAACCGTCATCAGTCTTACCTGTACAGGTGCAAGCCATAGCGGGAACTTGCCGGCACAGTGTTCTATCAAAATTCCTATAAATCTTTCGATTGAACCAAAGATAACTCTGTGTATCATTATAGGTCTGTGCTTTTCTCCATCGGAGCCTATATAAGTCAAATCAAATCTCTGAGGCATCTGCAAATCAAGCTGAATAGTACCGCATTGCCATGTTCTTCCTATGGAATCTTTCAAATGGAAGTCTAGCTTAGGACCGTAGAACGCTCCGTCTCCTTCATTGATAACAAACGGAACACCCATTTCTTCGATTGCGTTTCTGAGAGCATTTTCCGCCATTTCCCACTCTTCATCGGTTCCCATGGAATCTTCCGGTCTTGTGGAAAGCTCTACATGATACTCAAAGCCGAACATTTTGTAAACATCATCACAGAATTTTGCAACATTTTTTATTTCTTCGTTTACTTGCTCAGGAAGCATAAATATATGTGCATCATCCTGTGTAAAAGTTCTTACTCTCATCAATCCGTGGAGCGCTCCCGAAAGCTCATGTCTGTGAACTTGACCAAGTTCACCGCAGCGTATAGGAAAGTCTCTGTATGACCACATTTTTCTCTTGTATACAAGCATGGAGCCGGGACAGTTCATAGGCTTGATGGCATAATCCTCATCATCTATCTTTGTAAAATACATATTATCCTTGTAATGATCCCAGTGACCCGATGTTCTCCAAAGCTGTTCATTGAGAATCAAAGGTGTTTTTATCTCTTCATATCCCCTCTTTACATGTTCGCTTCGCCAGAAAGACTCAAGTTCATTTCTTATAATCATGCCCTTTGGCAGGAAAAACGGAAATCCCGGACCTTCCTCAGTAAGCATAAAGAGATCCATCTCTTTGCCTATCTTTCGGTGGTCACGCTTTTTAGCTTCTTCCATCTTGGTAATATATTCATCCAACTGTTCCTGAGTAGGGAATGCAGTAGCATATATTCTCTGAAGCATCTGTCTGTTTGAATCGCCTCTCCAATATGCGCCTGCAACACTCATGATTTTTATGGCTTTGATTTTGCCTGTAGACTCCATATGAGGTCCGGCACACAAATCCACAAAATCTCCTTGCTTATAGAATGAAATGGCTGCGTCCTCCGGCAAGTCTCTGATAAGCTCAACCTTGTACGGTTCATCCTTTTCTTCCATGTATTTTATGGCCTCTTCTCTTGGAAGTTCAAATCTTTCAAGTGGATAGTTGGCCTGAATTATTTTTTTCATTTCTTTCTGGATTTTCATGAAATCTTCTTCGCCGAATTTATGTTCGGAGTCAAAGTCATAATAAAATCCATTATCTATAGCAGGTCCTATAGCAAGTTTTGTATCCGGCCAAAGGCGCTTAATCGCCTGTGCCATTATATGAGAGGCCGTATGTCTGTAATCATGTCTGACCTGCTCATCTTCCCAATTGAGTTTTTCTTTCGCCATGTCTTTCACCTTTTCTTTCTATAATTATCTCGCTTGTGCTAATCATACAAAATACTCATGATACAGTACTTGCACTTCTCAGCCTTGCGAGCCAAAATTTACTTGTATTTACTATCTTTAATTATATAATAACAACACAGGTAATGTCAATTTTTTTGTCCGTTTAAAACTGTTTCTCGTGCATTTGTTTTTCTTAAATTTTATGTGGTGTTACACAATTATCTGAAAATTTTCTTCAGTCGTTCATACCAAACTGTTTAAAAGTTTCTTTGTATGGTATAATACTCTAACGGTATTGTTGGAATCAAAACTTGATTCCCATGCACAGCATTGTTATTTTAAACTCTGCTGTTTTCCTAAAACAAAGGAGGTTTTTATGAATATAAACGAAATATTTGCTCATATAGATGAGCTATTTGAAAATAAACAGACTGAAAAGGTGGAGCCTTATCTTCTTTCCTGCCTTGAGGATGCCGAAAGAGAAGGACGAGCAGACATTATAATTCCCATATGCAACGAATTGGGCGGATTCTACAGGGCTTTAGGCCGATACCAGAAAGGTGTTCCTCTATACCAAAAAGCCCTGCAGGCATTGGAAGAACTGGGACTTGCCAATACTGAGCATCACGCTACGACACTTATCAACTATGCCACAAATTATGCTGTAAAAGGCGAGGCCGAGACTGCCCTTGTGATTTTCAGCGAAGCAGCAGATATATTCAGCCGACTTGGTATTTCAGCAGACTATAGGATTGCTACCCTTTATAACAATATGAGCATATTATGTCAGGACATGGAAGATTTTGATAAGGCCATTGAATATCTTTCAAACGCACTTGATATCTTGAATCAGCTTTCTGACAGTGAAATTGAAGTAGCCGTCACATATACGAATATGGCACAAATTCTTTTAAAAACCGGTCAGCTTGATGAATCTCTCTCTGCCGTAAAAAAATCGCTTGAAATTTTCGACAGTTCTTCCGGTGACAGTGATGTTCACTATAGCGGAGCAATTGAGACTTTAGGTCAAATCCAACTTGCAATGGGCGACAGAGAAAAAGCTGTTGATAGCTTGGAATATGCCCGCAAGCTTACTGCCCGTGATTACGGATGCGAAAGCCTTGCGTACAAGGCATTGTCTGATGTCATTGATGAACTTTCAAAATAAGGTGTTACTTATGAAACATTTGGAAATATGTCATGAATATTTTAATACTTTCGGAAAACCTATGATAGAAAGAGATTTTCCCCATCTCTGCGGTCGGTTTGCTGCCGGTCTTGTCGGAGAAGGTTCCGGCTGTTTCGGCTTTGACGATGAACTTTCAAGAGACCACGATTTTGCTCCCGGCTTTTGCATATGGCTCACAGATGAAGATTTCTCCAAATTCGGAAACCATCTCAAAATCGCTTATGACAATCTCCCCGGCGAATTCATGGGAATAAATAAAAGCAATGTCATAGCCTCGGAACGATTAGGAGTAATGAAAATATCAGACTTTTATATGTCTTTTACAGGATGCCCCGATACACCTTGTTCAAATATGGATTGGTTTCTTATTTCAGAAAACAATCTTGCGGCAGTGACCAACGGCAAAGTTTTTGAAGATGAATCAGGAGAATTCAGCCGTATCAGGAAAGGACTTCAAAACTTTTATCCCGAAGATGTTCTCCTCAAAAAACTTGCTGCAAGATGTGCGGCCATATCACAATCCGGTCAATATAACTTTTTGCGCTGCCTTAAAAGAAATGACAGCGTAGCATCATCTTTATCGCTGTCGCGCTTTACAGAAGCAGTCATATCGGCTTCTCATCTGCTTCACAAGAAGCCTACTCCTTTTTATAAATGGTCTTTCAGGAGTTTGGCTTTATTTGACCCTGAAACTGCCCGGCTTCTTTTGCCTCTGTGGCAAAAAGAAGATCAAAATGACATATACCGTCATATCGAATCAATATGCGAGAGGATTGCATATCTTCTTTGTGAAAAAGGATATGCATCACCAAGAGGAAATTTTCTTCAAGATTATATACCGCAGCTGATGAATTCCATTAAAGACCCTGCTATCAGATCAATGCATCCCATGGCAGACTGCCTGTAGCCTTTAATTTACAAAAATAAGGAGTTAAAAATGAACAAAAAAGAGAAAACAGAACAAATAATCGAATTAGAATGGGAAATGTTCCAAAATGTTGAAAATATCGGTGGCAGAGCCTCATGTCAAGATGATTTTGAAACTTTCTACATAATGCGCAAAAGTCAATATGATAACTGGACTGAAGAAATGACCGACAAATATCTTGCCTTTGCAATAAAATCAAAAAACGACGGTCGAAATCTGATTTCCGAAAAGTATGCCCGCATGATGGCATATACAGACCTACACTATTTCAATAAGCATTTGAAAGATTACCTTCCTTTTGTCCCTGCCGAGAACTTCAGGATTATAAATCAAATTGTCGATAGGCTTATTTTCTGGGAAGAAGAAATGGCTGTTCGCTATCCTAAATTAGCAGGAACTGCACGCCCAATCAGATCGTCAGAGGACAAAAATGGTTTTACATCCATGGAAACTTATGCAAGAGGAGAACTTGAAACTTATCCTAAAGAGCTTCTTTTGCTGTATAAGGATTATGTCGATAAACTATGGGATGATGGCATATCCCTCTCACAAAAAAATCTGAACTCAATGGTTCAGATGTACGGATATGACAATATTGAAGAAGCGGAGAAGGCACTTTAGCCCTCTCCTTTATTTTTTTGTGCTGCGGCATTCTTTAATAATCAGTTCCGCAAAATCTCTTGAACAGTTTCTGTGTTTTTCAACATACTTATGGCTGAAGTCCTCTACTATTTTCAAATCCCATCTTTCTTCTCTTATCGCCTCTGCTATCTTTGATGCGTCGCCTGATATAAAGCCCGGCATTTCTTTCATGTAATCTATATAAAAGTTTCTTGCCACTCCATATTCCTCATAATCAAATGTGTAAAAAAACAGAGGTTTCTTTAATATCGCAGCCTCAAATATGACTGCTGAATAGTCGCATATGACACAGTCTGCCGCCATAAGCATCTCCATTGTCGAAAAATCATTGTCCACAAGACAGCCTTTGCAGTTCACCTCCATAAGAGGATGTTTCTTGACTACAAATGTGTATGTGTCTTTATCAAATTTTGATGCCAACTCGTCTATTTCTTTAGAAATGTCTTTCCCCTTTCTGAAAGTAGGAGCATAGACTACAGTCTTTTTCTCTGCTAAGAAAGGATACTTTGCATAAATTCTGCTGACCGTTTTTTTGTAAAACTCATCGTTTGTAAGATAGTCTACACGAGGAAGAGTCATTACTCTCATGGATTCCTTTTCATAACCGAATGCTTCGGCGAAATAAGGCAGACATTCATGGCTGCTTGTCAGAACATATGTATAATTCCGATGCATAGACAAAAGTTCGGCAAGACTGCGGCTTCTGCCCTCTCCCTCACCCACTATACTAAATCCAAATCTCTTCAAGGCTCCAAGCGCATGCCACATCTGTATAACGGTAAGAGATTGTCTTTGCTTAAGAATACTTACCGCCGCACAATAAGAATCCAACACTACCACTCGTGAAGTCGCTATGTGATACATTTGTCTAAAAATATGAAAACAGTAAAGCAATTTACGAAAAACATTTCCATCAAACTTACGGCACAAAAAAACGACAGTAATATCAGGCGCCTTTGTTTTCAGCTCCGCTTCAAGTAATTTCATATCATCGCTCTTATCGTTTGACTGACGGCTTATAAAAGTAACTTTATGCCGTACAGGAAACAGCTTCATAACAGCAAATATTAAGTTAAGCATAGCTATTACAAGCTTCAATATAAACTTCATACTATTTTCCTATTTTACTCTTAAACTTCTCTATATCTTCTCTTGTTATGTGTCTCTTCAATCTATTGATTGCCCTGTCTTTAAAACTGTTTTTGGCATGGCGGAAATTTATTGTTCTCTGCGGCGGAGGGCATTTCATACCGACCAAAAAATCTTTTTCTTTCATGTCAGTTATCATCATGCCTTTTCTCAGTCTTTCGCATTTAAGATTTCTGTATAGTTTTTCCATATCCTCCCGACTGTCCTCAGTGAACTTAAAAGATTCCAAAGCATTTTTTCTAAACAGTTTATTGGAAAATATGTTGTCACACAATGCCAACTTATCTACGCTGCTGCGCCCTTTCTTGCCGTATCCGAAAGCTGCACTTAAGACAGGTATCGATTCGTACTGTTTTCCGTCAAAACTTTTCATAAGCATTGAAACGAACCCAAGTTCCGGCTTAGACTCAAGCTTTGCGGCCATAAGTTTTAACGAATTTTTGGTAAACATTGCAAACCTGTCAAATATCAATATATATTTTCCTGACGATTTATCTGTCGCCACTTTCAAATAATCATCGTCACCTTTAATTATGCGAAGGTTGACTTTATTTTTATATATTTCAGGCATCATTTTCGCTTCTTTTTCGCCTATCAACACCTCAAATCTTGTAAATGCCTGATTGTAAATACTTCCCAACACAAGTTCCAGCTTTTTATCATCTAATTTGCCGCTAATGATTATAGATACATCGGGATTTTTTGCCATATCTTCACAGCTTTCAAATCCGTTCTCCAATTTAAGGTCTTTGTTCTTTTTGAGTATGGATTTCCACTGTTCTTCTGTCATATGAGTACGGTACTCGGCTGTCCGTTTCTCAAGCACAGGCCTTAGATCTTCTTCTGCTCTCCATATATTCCTGTAATATCCATTTATCATCTCACCGTCGATAAATCTGTAATACAGTTTGCTCATATAGACTTCTTGCTCTTTTTTGCTTAAATATTTTTCCGTCAGCTTCTCGGCCTGAGCCTTTATCTCGTCATGAGATGACAAAAGACTGTAAAGATATTTGCTGCTTACTGTTTGAGTTGCCGACGGAGTAAGCCAGAACGGCCTCTTTATATAATTATATGCAATAGTGTCGCATCCGCATATTTTCTCAGCACAGTTAAGCGCCGTATATGTGAATACACCGTCTTCTGCATTAAACAATTTTTTAAAACGAATGTCGTTCTTTTTTATAAACTCAAGTGAAAACATCTTATGACACATTGACCATGCGCCTATAAAATGATCGTCTGCCGGACTTATTTTTTTCTGTTTGGCCAATTTCTGAGAATGCATATATATTAGAGATTCTCCAAGGCTCTTTTCTTCCATGACCCCTACAACCATATCTGCTTTTGAATTGGCGGCGGCTCTGTACATTTTCTCTAAAACCGTTGCCGGAACATAATCATCCGGGTCATAAAATACTATATATTCTCCGCATGCCAAATCAATAGCCATATTTCTTGCAGAAGCAACACCGCCGTTTTCTTTTCTGAAATATTTGAATCTTTCATCCTCCGTACAAAATTGTTTGGCAATATCAGGTGAACTGTCCGTAGAACCATCATCCACTATGACAACTTCAAAATCCTTGAAAGTCTGTCCTCTTACAGATTCAAGCATATCATATATATAATTTTCAACATTGTACACCGGTACTGCTACAGAAACTTTTGTCATACTTCACCTATTTTGCGGTTTTTTTCGATAATTTCTTATCTATACATTCCAAAGCATTATGGTTTTGCCGCCGGCTTTGGCTATATCTTTCTCAAATGCAGTGTGCATGTCATCTACATTCCTGACATCAACCACATCACCTACTATATTTTTCAAATGTTCGACAATTTCCGGATGTTTTTTGAACATCTCAACTGTATTTATAAAGTCTGCTCTGCCGGAGCGGCTGCTGCCAAACATTCTCAATCCTTTTTCAAGAATCATCCTTGTATTGATTGGCACAGGGTTCTCTGAAACTCCCAATATGGCAATCGTTCCCTCCGGACGAATATAATCTATAATCTGTTCTATGGCTTTAGTCGAGCCTGTGCCTCCTACACATTCAAAAGCGTGATCTATGACTATGTCGTTAGGTATATTGCGTACATCATAAGTTTCATCAACAAATGTAAATCCTGTCATTTTGTCATGACTTACACCCATAATATAAATTTTGCTGTCGGGATAGCGATATCTCAAAAACAATGATGTTATAAATGCCAGATTTCCATCTCCCCATATAGCTATATGCTCTTTCCTGCCATGAGCAATCTTGTCAAATCTTCCCACAGCATGATTGCTCACCGAAATAATTTCGGTAAAAGCTGCAACTTCTTTATCTATTTCTTTTGGCAATGGAACTATTCTGTCTCGCCTCATCGCAACATTATCTTGCATAAATCCATCAAATCCGCTTGCACGGAATTTACTGGAACGCAAATAGTTTTCTGCGATATAAGGGTCTTTTTCCATTGGTGTATTCGGTATCATTACAACCGCCTCACCCGGCTTAAATTCTCCTTTTTTGTCGCATGAAACCACACCTATACCCTCATGAATGAGCGCCATGGGAAGTTTCTTTGCAAGCACTTCCGGGTCTCTCGTTCCCTGATAATATCTCTGATCCGCATTGCATATGGAAAGATGAGTAGGTCTTACTATTACATGTTCCAAATCAAGCTCTATATCATTAAACTCAATTTCAATTTTTCTCGGCTCTGTAAGCCTGTAAACAGTGTTGAGCATTTTCTCTGCCTTTCATTCGTATGAATCACATATTTTAGTTCTACTGCTGCTTCAGCAAACTTTCGGCAACTGTAAGATCATAAGGATATGTTATCTTTATGTTGGAGTTTTCACCTCTTACAAGACTGACTGTCTCGCCTTTTATTACAAAAATCTTCGCGGCATCTGTCAGTATTGCTTTTTCGCTTTCCTCAAGACTTTCATACAGTTCCTTAAGTTTCAAAGCCTTAAAGCTCTGCGGAGTCTGCCCTTGATAAAGGCTTGCACGATTAGGTATGGAGCTGACGCTCTTTCCGTCGATGCTTTCCACTATAGTATCGGTTGCCGGTATTACCGTGTCGCACGCACCGAATTCTTTAGCAGCTTTAATATTGTCCTCTATTATTCTGTATGTAACAAAAGGTCTTACTGCATCATGAGTAACGACTATAGTATTTTCATCAAGATTACCGGATTTTTCAATATATCTTATGGCATTCATAATGGTTTCATTTCTTGTGTCTCCGCCTAAAAGCACCTTGATGGAATTATCAGAACCGATATGCTTTTTTATCAGTCCCTTAGTATATTCTATCCAATCTTTTGGACATAATATAAGAATCTCCTCAAATTCACTGCAAAGGCAGAATTTTTCTATAGTATGAAGAATTATAGGTTTGTCGCCTATATTTATATACTGCTTCGGCTTTTCGTTTCCCATACGGCTTCCTATGCCGCCTGCCAAAATACATGCATAAATCATATCTTTCCTCCGTCAGTCAGTTGTTCTTTCTTCCTCCATGTCTGTTTCCAAAATCAGCATCATATAGAAACAAGTGAAAAACCTGTTAAGTATAAACAAACTTTCAAAACAGTTTATCACAAAAGCAAATACTAACATCAGATGCCATCTGCCTTTTTTGAGATGCTCCGCCCGCTTTATGCGCTGCATAAGGATTGTCATAAATAAACCGAATCCTAACCATCCCGCCGCAGAAATCATTCCTATATAACCATTGTGAGGGCCAAGCTCAGCTGCCGAAAAATATCTGTAGCTGTATTCCCATCTTCTCTCAAGGCTATCCATAAAGTCTTTTCTTGCCTGCTGTTCAAGGGCTAAGTTTCCTTTTCCGAAAAGAAGATTATCCTTTTGTGTTATGGCACACTGCTTCCATAATGTATATCTACCGGAGCTGATAATATCAGCTTTTTCCTCTATATCGGTATAGGAAAGGGGAGCTTTGCTTTCGTGATAAGTTATAAGTCCATATATCGGAATCAGCGTCATTATACATAGAAGCAGCGATATTACCGCAATCTTTTTACCGTTTATTTTAGAAAATATTTTTTGCAATATTACAAATCCAATTACCGCAAGGACGCCTACATCTGCGCTTCTGCATCCGAACATCAATAATGCTGCTGCATTGAAAATACCAAAGAACAGCAAAAATCCATTGTTATAACGACTTCTGCCATATAGAATTACAGCAAGGACTATTGAAAATCCGGCCATTATTCCGGCAGTGTTGGGATTTGCAAACATCAAAGCATTTCCTGACTTGTCAAGGTAAGTATATTCTGTCAAAAAGTTCTCAAAGCCTGCCCCAAAAAAGCTGCGAGTATAATACAATATCAGACTTGACGCACTGAATATTAACTCGAGCCAAATAAACATGCTTATATATATTTTTTTGTTTTTTTGAAGTGTTATACTGCATATTCCAATTAAGAAAAACACTTCAAAGAATATCGTTCTTATTACACCGTATTCAAATCCGCTTTGCAGAAGAGAAATCCCTCTAACCACAAAATACACCATTACAAGGTAATTGGTTCTGAGCCATGGTAACAGAACTCTTTTCGGTTCAGACAAAAGATTACATGCAAGGATTAGTAAAATACATATTGCGACCAGATTTTGCAATGTCTCAATACGCTCGCCAATCCATTTGTTTATCACAGTATTAAACAGAATAAATGTCGCTGCCATCAAAGGCATAAATATCTCGGCGTTAATCTTGTTAATAACATTTATCCAAGGTCGTCTTAAAATCGTGTTCATTGCTTATATTCTCCTTCAAATACCCACTTTATAACTCTTGAAGTGGATTTGCCGTCGCATGCCTTAACAAACTTTTCATTGAAATCCCGCCTAAGCTCATTATGCATGTTTTCCGCTTTGACAGCTTTCAAAAGTTCATCACTGTCTGATGCTATATCGCCGTAAATATAATCCTTAAAATCAAAATAAAGACCCCGGTTGCTGCTGTAGTCTTCTCTATCATATATAAAGTATATCACAGGCTTGTTCAGCAGGAAATAGTCAAATATAACAGATGAATAATCAGTCACCAATATATCTGCTGCTGTTAAAATATCATTTATATCCCCATAGCCGGACACATCGGTAATGCCGTCTCCAAAGGCATTTAAAAGGGATTCCGGCAGCTTGCATATGCCTCTTTTGATGTTATTGTAAAGAGCCGGATGCCATTTTGTAATTATATGGTACGAATCGCCAAGTGCTTTCGATATATCGGCAAGTCTGAGACGCTCAAATTCATAATAAGCATCTTCTACCTTTCGTCCTCTGTATGTCGGTGCAATGAGAATTATTTTTTTCCCTTTAAGATGGGGGTAAGCCGTATACACTCTGTTTCTTGCTTCTTCAATCCTTTTTTCATCAAAAAACATATCCGTTCTTGGACTTCCTACAGCCTGAACTCTATCAACAGGAATATCAAAGGCTTCTGCAAAGCATGGCCTTGCAAGCTCTGATGTAACTGCCGCTTTTGTATATTTTCTGTATCCCTTATTTATATTCCTTATATTATCGCCTGTATTTATACGGCTGAATCCGAATTTTTTGAAAGCTCCCGCTCCATGCCAAAGTTGTACCAGTTCCTGTCCTTTTCTAAGCCTCATTGCAGATGTAAGTCCAAAAAAATCATCGAGCATAATATATCCTGCCGTGGTAAGGTCATTCCATAGATCAATCTTTGAAAATCCGCCTCTCTGCCTGCGATCGGCTTTTACATATATACGCTTTTCGTATTTTCCGTCCAAACCGTCACATACAGCTTTTAAATTACCGTCAAGTTCCCCGTGAGACTCCGACAGAAATAAGACTTTATCTTTGTCAATGCGGTGAAAAAGCGCATATATTCTGTTGTAAATCATAAACAAAATAAGCTCAGCTGCTTTAAATATTTTTCTCTTCATTTCTTATATCTTCTTTTTGAACATTCTTTTCAGCAATCCAATAAAATACTTGAATTCTTCGCTTCTTGAATATAATAAAACCATCATTATATTTGGTATTGTTCCGCTTATGATACATCTTAAGACAAAGCTTGCTGCACTGCTTCCCTTGACGATATTATTACATAAAAAAGTTACCGCCATTATAAGGGCAAATGCCGCAAGATAACCCATATATTTTGATATGAATTTCTTGGATGATTTGCCGAATCCGTATTTATAAAGTACATGTGGTTCTATCCACACACATGTCGCAACAGAACTGATTATAGTTCCTGCAATTACTCCTGCCACTCCTATATATTTAACTAATATAAGTGATGCTGCAAGATTTATAAGCGATTCATAAATCGGCATATATCTGTTTTGCCAATACAAACCTTTTGCATTTTTGAAAGTCTGTACCGAACTTCTCATGCCGGTAAAATATATCTTAACCACTATGAGTAAAACTATGGTTTTTCCGAATAGGAAGCCCTCACCCAGCCATATATCGTTTATAAATGGGTTCATAAGATTGAAAAGGCAACAACATGAAAAGGCATACATCCAAAAGTTTATAAAAAGCGTCCTAAAGAATGTCTGCTCCTGCTTTTCTACTGATTCATTTACTGCAAGGTTTCCCACACTTGCAGATATTGCCTGAAAAAATTTGTTGATAAATACAGTAACTGCATTGGTTATCGTATAATAATTCGCATATATTCCTACGCTTACAAGTCCGACAAACTTTGAAAGAATAAGGTTATCCGTAGCAAAAACTATTATGGTCCCTATTTTGTGAAATACCATAGCTCCGGTATTTTTTTTGATTTCACCGAAAATTTCTTTTGAAAGAGGTTCTTTGTTTTTTTCTTTTAAAACAGGATACTTTCTGTCTGCGATTACAAAAATGCTGATATTTCTGAAAAGTACAAAGGCTATGCCTATAACCATATAAAGAATATAGTTTCCGGTCATTACAAGAAGTATTACCTGCATTAAAACCATAACAACTTCCCAAATCCCGTTATTGATTACTACAACTGAATTGTTCTGGTTCGCTGTAATAAATGCTGCCTTATATGAAAAGAAATAGGATACCGATGAATTTATTACATAAAGAGCATATATCCAGTAAATCTCAGGGATGTCCGGCATATCTTTTATAAAAAAGTCTATCCATGGGGTAATTGCAAGCCCTGCTGTCATTATAAAAACTCCCACGAAAATATAGACTTTCTTGTAAAAGCCCATTATTGCTCCTATGTTTTCTCTTTCATTTCTTGCTATCGGACCATACATACTGAAAATTATGGCTTCTCCGATTCCAAGTTCTGCAAGGGAAAGCATCATCAAAACATTGCTGAAAAGTCCGCTGAGACCTACATATTCTATTGTCAAAACCTTTATAATAGCCGTTCTGCTTACAAATTGACTTAGTATATGTACAATCTGCAATATCCATGCGGCCTTTATATTTCGTGCGGAATTTTGTAAACGCATTATACACCTTTAAAATTTGAATATACATTATAAGTATACTATTTTTTGGTCAAAAAATCAATCTTCCTAAGGAGAATGTGCGTGAAATGTTATAAGGTAAAAGAGACGCGTTGTAACTTAATAAAGTAAAATCAACTAAGCTTAATAATTGGCTTCTCAAGGCAGATCTTACACAAAAAAATCACCCCTTTCATTAGAGTTCTCCTCTGTCTGACAAAAGGGATGAATTTTTCAAGCAATTATCATATATTTTAATTCATTATTTCTTCTATTGCAGCATCGCTTATGAGAGCAGGACCTCCCATAACTATATTTTGATAAATGCCGCTGTCATTTACATAATCTTCGGCCGGTTTTATGTTCCTGTTATCAATGAGAATTACAGGCGCCCCAAGAGCCATTGCCAAAGGACCTCCCGACAATCCGTCCGGGAAATTTTGTCCATATGCAAATACTACTGTGTTTATTTCCTTGTCTAATCCAAAGAATTCCCTTGCTACGGCAGCCGATGTTTCAAATCTGTTGACGCCCTCGACTCTTTTTATCTCTCCGTATTGTGCCAGTTCATCTGCCACAGCCTTACTCACAGCACCTTCCCCACCTATCAGATAATATTTTGCATTTTCCATTGCAAAATATTCCCTCTGTTTTTCGGTAAGTTCCTCATCTACAAGCAAAATAGGTTTTCCCACTGATGAAGCTGATAAACTATCTGCGAATTGCAGTCCCGAACAAACAGCAACTTCATTTTCTCCTATTCCGGTCTCTTCAAGAATTGCCAGATTAGTCAGCCATCGGTCAGATCCCGCCAATCTTTTCACCTGCAATCCGGAAAGCGACTCTTCAAACTCTGTCGAAACTGCGCCGCTTCCTCCCAATATATACACTGTGCCGTTATGATTCAAATTCTTATTTATATATTCATATGCCTGACGCTGATTTGCCCAATCCTCTCCAATAACAAGAATCGGAGCATTTTTGACCTTTGCAAGATAGCTCCCTGACAAAGCGTCTGCATAATTGTTGCCACCGGCAACTATAATGTTGTCAAACTTGGATATACCCCACCCTTTCTTTAGTTCATCAGCAGCCTCAATAGAAGTTTTATATCTGTTGTCTCCGTAGATACGCACATTATTCGATTGGGCAAAAATTATATCTTCAGGTTTCAAACTATCAGGTTCAATAACATGAACGATACATTGTGCAGTATGCTTTCCATCCCATGAGGATGCACTTATAATCGCATCACCTGCTTTTTTTGCCGTTACGACTCCCTGTCTGCTGACTTGGGCAGTATCAATATCGCTGCTTGACCATGAAACTCTCTGTTCATCTGCGTCGGCAGGATCTATCACAGCATCAAGCTCGTACTGCTGTCCTGTTATCGCATAGATTTCTTCTGTTACTGAAAGTTCCTCTACAGGCTTGCTTACAGAGATTACAGCTTCTCCCACAAGTCTCCCATCAGAAGTGCTGCATGTTAAAACGGCTACTCCCGAATTAAGAGTCTTTATATCAACCGTTTGCTTATATTCAAGTTTATCTGCTGCCCATGTGCTTTTTGTGTCTGTTATTTCAAATACATTTTCATCGGAACTTTTCCAAAAAGCGACAGCATCCGTTCCTGACATTACCGACAATGATACTTCCTTGCCTATCGGATACAAAAAATCAGTGTCTGTAATATCTATCAATACATCTTTACTTAATCCACCATATGCAATTGTTATCTCGACTTGTCCCGGTTTATCGGAATTGTAGTTTGCTATGTCATATTCCTCATCTGATATGAATGAGGCAGAGCCATCATCGTATATTGCCTTTACGCATATACTACTGCTGTTAAAAGGCTGCCCCTTGTAGTTAACAATCTGTTCATTTTTTACTATATCTATGTCCGTCAGTACCTTTTCATCTGCAAATGTATTGAGAGGTATTGCAGCCAGCAATAATGCAACAGTCATAATTAGGCTAATTACTCTTTTGCGTTTCATAATAATCCTCCATTTAAGACTTAATCCTTACATATAAATTATCTCATATACATATAGGTAATGCAACAGAAAACATATTACTCCGGCGGTTAACACTAAAAAACATAAAAAGACTGTTGAAAAATCAACAGTCTCAGACTGTAGACAAAAGCCCGGCTCACCATAAGAGTGAGTCTGGGTTTTTCT
>CAJMLH010000041.1 GCA_905214195.1 uncultured bacterium | reverse complement strand
AGGGCTATGCCCGCATGTGAAAAACCCCGCGTTTCACGCGGGGTTGGTTTTTTATACTTTTAACATAATCGCCCAAATCAGAGACATACCATAGGCTGCGCTGCAAATGAACGAGTGAAAATACTTGTCTACAGCTTTTTATAACTGATCCGGTCTTGTCTTTGTTGAAACCCAATGTGCAAAAACAACGGATATAAGTTTCTCTTTGTCTTTTTCTTTAAAACATCTGATTAGCTCCTTGTGATCCTCATTTACATGAAGCAGCCAGGCAAAAACATTGTCCTCTTCTGATTTTCCGAACCAGGAGGTTCGTACATATTTGTGCTGCAACGAGAGGATTAGTTCCACCAAGCTCTTGTTGCCGCATTTTTTATAATAAACATCGTGAAAAGCGAATTGTTCATCATGGTATAATTCGTAATCCTGATTATTTAAGGTGTATTCCAATCTTTTTTCAATTATCTCCATCTGGCGGATGTCATCATCCGTAAGTGCGTCAAGTGCCAAAACTGCGGCATATGCGTCAAGGCAGGCTATTATAAAATAATTTTCCGAAACATCACGGCGAGCGAAATCCTTTACATAAAAGCCTTTTCTGTTGGCATTTGTAACGATTCCGTCAGCAGTAAGCTTTATAAGAGCCTCTCTGATAGGTGTTCTGCTTGTGCCGAAAGTTTCTATAAGCTCGACTTCCGAAAGTTTTGTGTTTGGAGTGAGCTCCCCTATTTCAATTTGGCGAACTATATAATCGTATATTTGTTCGCTTGAGGTTTTAATTTTTATCATTTATTCATATTCCTTTTAGTAATTTCTATAAAAATTATAGTGTACTGAGATAAATTAGTCAATTATGTTCTTTTGAATAATTTGTAGAAGTGTTGACAAAGCGTAAAGTATATTGTATATTTTAATAAAATATACAATATACGCTGGAGGTTCGCCGATGGATACAATTTTTTATAATGGTATAATCAGGACTATGGATAAAGCTATTCCCGAAGCTGAAGCTGTAGCAGTTAAAGACGGAATTATTATTCATGTCGGAAAAAACGAAGATGTTTTAAAACTGAAAACCGAGAAAACAGAACTGGTAGATTTAAAAGGAAATTTGATGCTGCCGGGCTTTACGGACAGTCACATGCACCTGCTGAGCTACGGATACAGTCTTGAAAAGGTTGATTTGAATAATGCGAAATCAATGGATGAGTTGATTCAGCTTGGAAAGGATTTTCTTAAAGCGCATGAGGGACTTACATGGCTACAGGGAAGAGGATGGAACACCGATGATTGGGATGACACTAAATTCCCCGACAGATATGATTTGGATAAGATAACTACAGAGATACCTATGTTCTACACAAGAGCCTGTGGACATGTGATTGCCGTAAACAGCAAAGCCCTTGAGGTCATAGGCGTAAACAGAGAGACGAAGCAGATTCCCGGCGGAACCATTGCGTTTGATGATGCCGGAGAGCCTTTGGGAATTTTTACAGAGGCGGCAAGAGACCTTGTGTATGACGCATTACCGAAGCTTACAGTAGGGGATATAAAGAGAATGCTTGTGGCAGGGGCTGAAAATGCTTTGGCATATGGTATAACATCCGTTCACAGCGACGATTTTGAGGCTATCGCTGCCGGAGAATATCAAAAGGTTTTGGACGCATATCATGAGCTTGAAAAGGAGAACGCCCTTCCTATCAGAGTATATGAGCAATGCTTACTTGCGACAAAGCCTTTATTGGATAAGTTCCTTTCAGAGGGACACAGCACCAACGAAGGAACGCCTATGTTCAGAATAGGAACACTTAAAATTCTTTGTGATGGCTCCCTCGGCGGAAAGACGGCATTTCTTAATCAACCGTATGAAAATGACAAATCAACATGCGGAGTGGCGTCTCTTACGCAGGATGAACTTAACGAGCTGATTGCTACTGCACAAAAAGCAGGGCTGATGGCGTCAATCCATGTTATAGGAGACGGCGCAATGAAAATGTCACTGAATGCTATCGAACGGGCACAGCAGCTTTACCCGAGAGCTGACATGAGACATTCCCTGATTCATTGCCAGATTACCGATGAAGAATTATTGAGAAGATGCAGAGATATAAATGTAATATGTCATGTGCAGCCTGCATTCATAGATTCGGACATGTATATTGTCAGAGATTATGTGGGCGAAAAGCGTGAAAACACTTCATATGCGTGGAAAACGATGATTGACATGGGAATTCCTGTGGCAGGCGGCTCTGATAGTCCTGTTATTGACTTTAATGTAATGAACGGGATTTATTGCGCAGTTACAAGAAAAGACCTCAAAGGAAATCCTGAGGGCGGCTGGCTTCCACACCAGAAAATGTCTGTAGAAGAGGCCGTGTACGCTTATACTATGGGCGGTGCATATGCGTCCTATGACGAGGGTAAAAAGGGCAGCATCCGTAATGGAAAATATGCTGATTTAGTTGTTTTGGACAGAGATATTTTTTCAATCTCCGAGGAGGAGATTAAAAAGGCTGAGGTGCTAAGCACTGTAATTAACGGAAAAACAGTTTTCCGGAAGAGCTGATTCAAAAAAATTAAAAAGGAGGCGATTTTTGTGAGTTCACAGAATACAAATGAAAAAAGTGGATTTAGGCAAGAAATAGGGTTATTTGGAGGCGTGAGTATCTTAGGCGGAATTATGATCGGCGGAGGAATATTCTATCTTGGATCATATGTACTTATGAGAACTGATTTCAGTCTTGGATTGTCATTACTTTGCTGGATAATCGGGGGAATTATTACTTTGTTAGGAGGTCTTTGCTTTGCTGAAATGGGGGCTATGCTGCCAAAGGCTGGCGGAATGACTGTTTATCTCAATACTGCATTTCATCCTGTACTGGGATTTCTTAATGGATGGAATAGCTGGATTATAGGCGGAGCAGGTTCAATATCGGCAGGAGCTCTTGCGCTGGCGGCTGTTTTTGAGCTGACGGGAATCACCGGAAAACTCTTTGCCTCGGCAGTGGTAATTGCACTTACCGTATATAATTTGTTTGGTATCAAGGCCGGTTCGATTTTTCAGAATGTGGCTATGATAGCAAAGCTCATACCGCTTGGAATCATTATTTTATCTGCATTGTTTATGGGCAAGGAATCTCCTGACTTAAGCCTGATGCCGTCAGGCGACGCATCCATGGGAGACATCTTAAGCATGATTGCTTTTGCAACATTGGCAACCTTATGGGCTTATGAGGGATGGACAAACTTAAATACAGTAACCGAGGAAATGAAAAATCCAAAGAGAAATCTTCCTTTGTCGCTGATATTCTCAATAGGCGGAATTACTCTACTTTATACTATATTTAACTTTGCGATTTACAAGGTGATTCCGTTTGAAGAAATTAAATCAATGATTGAACAGGAAAATTACTATCTTGGAACAGAGGTTGCTGTCAGACTCTTGGGCGGCCTCGGCGGAATAATCGTTACGCTCTGCATGGTAATATCTCAGCTTGGTTCAACAAACGGAATGATTATTGCGTTCCCTCGTACTCATTATGCAATGGCTAAGGAAGGACATTTCTTTAAGTCTTTTGCGAAATTGCATCCGAAATACAGAGTGCCTACTGCACCTATACTGTGTCAGTGCCTCATTACTATTATACTCATCTGGTTAAGAGACTTGAGCCAGCTGACATCCCTGGTTGTATTCAGCAATATGCTGTTTAACATTTTGGTAATAGTTGCAGTTCCGGTGCTTCGCAAAAAAATGCCGGATGCCGAAAGACCGTACAAGGTATGGGGCGGAATGCCAACAATTGTAGTTACAACTTTAATATATTTTGCACTTCTTTTAAATACTCTGTTTGAAGATCCGCTTACTTGCGTAATAGGATTAGGAGTGCCGGCAATCGGCGTTGTCGTATACTATATCTTTGACAGAAGATTAAAAAGAGAAGCTGAAGAAGCTAAATAAAAAACGAGTTAAAATATAGGAAACGATAAACTAAAAATACCCTCTTTGACCGATAATCGGGAAAGAGGGTGTTTTCTTTATACAATAAAGCCAAAACCCTGCCTTTTGCAGGGTCTTGACTTTTAAAGAATCATGATTTGGAGGTCTGAAAAGTTAACGCTTAAGCGATTTAATTCTTATGTGAGTACATTTTCATGCGAATCAAGCAGCGGACAAAGAACACCTATTTGAGAAAAAGGCATATTGGCAGCTTGTTCGGTCATCCATAAAAACAAAAGCACACAAACCAAAGAGTTCAGCTTATGTGCTTATAAATTATCTGTAAATCAGCAGTAATATTTTCAGTAATTAGATAACTCATCAAGAACTGTAAGCTAAAATGAAAATGGTTTTTTATTTACCGTATTTCTACAGCTGTTACATGCTATAGCAGTGTATAGCTTCCTGAGTTATATTTGTTAAAATCTTACCATACATTGTGCCCGGTGTCAATCTATTTCACATGATTTTTAATGGCCTCAAAACTTTCCTCACTCAGAATATGCTCTATGCGGCAGGCATCCTCTGAAGCAGTTTTTGGGGAAACACCGAGCTTCATAAGCCAATTGGAAATAAGAGTGTGCCTTTCGTATATTTTTTCTGCAATTTTTTGACCGGATTCATTTAGAGAAATGTGACCGTCCGAATCTATGCTTATATAGCCGTTTTGCTTGAGGTTTTTCATTGCTACGCTGACGCTGGGCTTGGAAAAATTGAGATGATTGGCAATGTCGATTGAGCGGACAGTGCCTTTTTCGTTTTTTATTATGAGAATTGCCTCAAGATAATTTTCGGCAGATTCGTATATATTCATAGAAAGCCTCCTGACAAGTTTGTTGAGTTAATTTTATCATAAGGAAAGAATTTTTCAAGTTGGAAAAAGGCGCATATACGCAAGAAGTGAAGTTGATTCCATATCATAGCAATACTAAAAATATAATTTTATCTAAAATATCGGTTGACGGGTCGCTCCTTTATTTGTTAAACTAAAAACAATCATAAAAGAAAACAATAGCTTCAATAAAAAAGTTAGAAATAACCAAAGTAACCAAGCTTGCGGTTATCGAATCTCCGCAGTGCAGGTGCATGACTTTTTAACCGCATAACAGGAGGGGGGAGAAGAGGAATGTTATTAGAATATCTTGAGAATCTTGCATTGGATAGCTTGGACGGTAAAGGTATTGCGTATGTCATTGATACGCAGATGGTTATTAAATATATTATAGCTATCTTTGCAGTACATTTTATAATATATATAGCGATTAAACGCAGGAGATTTGTTCCTAAAGAGTACTTCACTAAGGCATTTTTGCTTTCTACTTTGTAATACTGATGTCTTTTACGCTTTTGCCGATAGAGTTTCCCGGAATCAATGAACAAAATGCAGTTTTTAATTTCAGCTTGAAACCGATATTGTTAATGTTTTTAAGCAGAGCTCAGTTAATCAATATTGCGGGCAATGTTATCTTATTTGCACCTATATCAATTTTAGGATATGCGAGCGGTTTGAAAATGTTCAAAAAGCTGAGTACGACTGTTATATTCATGTTAATAATGTCAATACTTATCGAAAGCCTTCAGTATTTTGAAATGATACATGGGTACACCTCAACTGCTGTTGTTGATATAATCGACATTATAACAAATATAACCGGCGGAGTTTTGGGATTCTTATTGGTAAAGTTTTGGAATAAAAGTCATGGCATAGAAAAGAATAACGACATATAAAAACAGCCGGATGTTAGGGAAGAATCGATATTTGCCTTTGAAACCTTGAAACTGCTGTTTATTTATTATATAATAACAAATAGTATGCAGCTTTTCAGCTGTAAAAAAAGAAGAAGGTAATATGAGATGAAAGAAATATTATTGAGAGAACTTTTCAGAAACACAGACCAATATAAGGACGAAGAAGTTATCGTCAAAGGATGGGTAAGAAATAACAGAAATTCCAACAAGTTTGGATTTATCGAGCTTAATGACGGCTCGTTTTTCAAATCCGTGCAGGTAGTTTATGAAGAAGAATTTATAAATAACTTTGAGGAAATTTCCAAGGCATATGTAGCTACAGCCCTTAAAGTAAGAGGTGTGGTTGCCGTTACTCCAAATGCAAAGCAGCCGTTTGAAATCAAGGCGAGAGAAATCTGCGTAGAAGCAACTTCCACTCCGGATTATCCGCTTCAGCCGAAGAGACATACTATGGAGTTCCTTAGAGAAATAGCACACTTAAGACCGAGAAGCAACACATTTTCGGCAGTTTTCAGAGTGCGTTCCCTTGTAGCATATGCAATACACAAGTTTTTCCAGGAACAGAATTTCGTATATGTTCATACTCCTATAATTACGGGAAGCGATGCCGAGGGTGCAGGAGAAATGTTCAGAGTAACCACTTTAGACATGGATAACCTGCCAAAGACAGAGGACGGAAAAATAGATTACAGCGGGGACTTTTTCGGAAAAGAAACAAATCTTACTGTAAGCGGACAGTTAGAGGCTGAGACTTATGCTTTAGCTTTCAGAAATGTATATACATTCGGCCCTACTTTCAGAGCAGAAAATTCCAATACTGCAAGACATGCGTCGGAATTCTGGATGATAGAGCCTGAAATTGCATTTGCAGACCTTGAGGATAACATGGAACTGGCGGAGGCAATGATAAAGTACATCATCAATTATGTGCTTGAAAACGCTCCTGAAGAAATGGCGTTCTTCAACAGCTTTGTCGATAAAGGGCTGATAGAAAGACTTACTAAGATAGTAAATTCAGACTTCGGCCGTGTGACATATACAGAAGCAGTCGAACTGCTCAAAAAATCCGGAAAGGAATTCCAGTATCCGGTAGAGTGGGGAATAGACCTGCAAACTGAACATGAAAGATTCCTTACAGAAGAGATTTTCAAAAAACCTCTGTTTGTAACCGATTATCCTAAGGATATCAAGGCATTCTATATGCGCCTCAATGATGACGGAAAGACAGTAGCCGCATGTGACTTGCTTGTTCCGGGAGTAGGTGAAATCGTAGGAGGAAGCCAGAGAGAGGAAAGACTTGATGTTCTGACGGCAAGAATGAAAGAACTTGGCCTTAACGAACAGGATTATTGGTGGTATCTTGACCTTAGAAAATACGGCGGAGTAAAGCATGCAGGCTATGGTCTGGGATTTGAAAGAATCATAATGTATATAACGGGAATGAGCAATATCAGAGATGTGCTTCCGTTCCCGAGAACTCCAAAAACAGCTGAATTTTAAGGCATAACAAAATGAGTAAACGGACTCTTGGCGTAGCGGCGGTAATAATTTCCGCAATATGTTTCGGCTTTGTGCCCATGTTCATGCAATATTTGAAGTCCATGGGCGGCAGTACGCTGAGTGCGGCATTTTGCAGATTTTTCTTATCGCTGCTTCCGATATATTGCTATTTAAAAATCAAAAAAGTTCCGTTATCTGTAACAGGAAAGCAGTTTGCAAAGATTTGCCTGATAACGATTGCAGGGTACGGCGGGACATCACTGCTTTTGTTTTTCTCATATAATTATATTCCGACAGGAATGGCAACTACCTTGCATTTTTGTTACCCGGCTATGGTAATAGTTTTCAGCATGGTGTTTCTCAGAGAGAAAGTAAACCCGTTAAAGCTCTTGTGCGTTGCCATGTGTCTTGCGGGAATGTTTCTGTTTTATGACGGAGAGGCAGAGGTAAGCATTATGGGTATTTTCCTTGCGTTTGCTTCCGGAAACACATATGCGTTTTATATATTATATCTGGACAAGAGTGAGCTTAGCCGGATGCACTCTCTTAAGCTTATTTTTTACATGAATTCCGTTGCGGCGGTTCTGATAGGAACAGTCGCTGTTATGTTGGGAGAGATGGACTTGCCGTTTTCACCGCAAGGATGGATAATGGCGTCGCTGTTTGCCGTATGCGTTTCGTTTATAGCGGTATTGGGATTTCAGACAGGAGTTAAATATACAGGTGGTCAGAGCGCAGCTATATTAAGTACGCTTGAGCCTATAACAAGCGTGCTTGTAGGCGTTGCAATCTACGGCGAGAGCTTTTCCTACAAGGGAGTTATAGGCTGTATACTCATACTGACGGCAACGGTCATAGTTGCTTTTGTAAAAGAAGATAAACGGGAAAATTAGATATTATACTGTGATTGCAGGATATTGGCGGCAAATTTTGCCGCTTTTTCTTTTATGCCCGTAATATTTAAAATTTCTTTAGGCTTGTTGGCAGTTTCTATCATGGCAAATGACGGAGGAAGAACAAAATTTTTGTTCATATTGATAGCTCCTATAATCTGCTGTGCAACAATGTCGCCGCCGCTGTAACCTGAGACTATGATTGAAAATATTTTTTTATGGCTGAAATCATGGGCTCTGAAAACAGAGGTAAGTCTGTTTATGAATGCCATAATATTTGCTGTTACAGAATCGTTGTAGTTGGGGCATATCAACATAAGGATATCGCAGTCGATTATGGCGGGATATACTTTGTCGGTCATAACACCGCCGTAAAAACACCGCCCCTTTTCTCCGAAATGAAGACAGTCTTCATACTTACATCCACGGCAGTCGGTAAGCTCACCGTTACGAATGGATATTTCTTCGATTTCCGCATGGGAACTCAAGTCCTCAGAGACAATTTTCCATAATAGATAACTGTTTGAGGTTGTCTTGTTGCCTGCATGAATTGCAAGAATTTTAGGCTTTTCGGACATGGAAGAATCACCGGATGACGATAAGAAGCCGGCAAAGGATAATAGTTTTTCTATTAGCATAGTAAGGCTTTTTTCGTAAGTCTTTTCCAAGGTGGTATTTTGAAGCTCTGCCAAAACTTTGAAGTTGGCAAGACTTCCTGTTGCCTCAACAAGAGGCTTGCCCGGAAAAGCGCATCCTGACAAGTTGGCGGCGAAAACAAGACGGCGACCCATGTCTTTTGTAAACATTTCACCTTGTCCATCTACAGCCACTGCTCCAAAGCATCCCGAAAGATATTGGCTTTCGTGAGAAGAATTTAAAAACGAAAGAGTTTCATAAGCATTACAATTAAAGCCTCCTTTGTCTAAGGAAACAGCAAAAATCAACGGGCAGCCTTTTAAGCTTCCCGATGAAGCAGCTTTATAGAATTCCTCGGCAGAGGATATTCTGACAACTTCAATATTATTTTTTGATTCCAATGACTTAGATAAAGCAATATCTAAAAGTTTTGAAAGTCGATTGGCACCGCCGTGCGAGGTAAAATCGACAATATAAAGTCTCATAAAATCATCTCCGTTACACTAATTTACATAAGTTATCATAGGCTCGCTTTATTCGGTTATAAAGATTTACAGGAATCGGTATATCTTCGATTTCCGTGCTGCTGCCTGTTATGCGATTTTTTATACCGAGAAAAGCACCGTTATTTCCATGACCGAGATATACAGAACTGTAGTGCCATTGCTGTGTCAATGTGAGCAGTAGAGATATTGCCCCTGAGGATATTGCAGGTGCGATATATGGTTTAAATCCAATATCTCTGATTTTCAGGTTGGCATCTACAGTCAGTTTGGTAAGACGGCACGAAATTTCATCATCATAATTTTCGATACTGTTGGCAATGACAAGGTCACTGCCATGAGGGCCATAGGCTCTTCCCTCCTTCTCGTAGGATGAAAAGGCCTCATCGGTATGAGAGAAGTATTGGGCTCTCTTGTTCATGACCCCAAGACCATAGCCTTTAATTTGCCCCGGTGCCAGTCCCGATGAAAGAAGAACTTCTTTGCACAGAGGGTCTACAGGGTCTGAAACAACGGCGAAAATACCCTTAAATCCGGCTTTGCCGGCAAGATTGCCGTAATGTGATGCTATTTTGCGGTTTGCTTCAAACTGAACCATCCTGACATCTATATTTGAGCCCGGTTGAATTGGCGGGACAGATTTGCTCGCACAAAATACAACCATGTCGCAATCAAAAATCTCATCTTCCTCGATACCTTTAATCTTTGGGAGTTTCGGTCTCAGTTGGCATGGCAGGTCGCTGTCGATTGTGTCTTCAAGGGCAAAAGGCAGACCTATTTGATTCATTTCCATTTCATATCTTTTTATAACAGCCGGGTTCATATCATAGATGCCAATATTGTCGATGACATCTCCTCCCAAAAGTTTCAGTCCTAAAAGAAGTGTTGCACCGACATCGCCGAGGGCAATGATATTAACTGAATAACCTTTCTTTTTCAGGGGCAGGGGCAGGTTAAGAGAATCTGCAAAAGGACATAATTCATGTATATGTTTTTTTATCATTTGAACATTTTCCTCATTCTTATAAGTTTTTCCATGTCATTTTCTATATATTCTGACGGAGCTGTATTTGCGTCAGGAGTCAGATGGTTCACCATATCGGGATTTTTAGGGTCATTTATTACTTCGCCAAGCCTCTTTAGAGTAAGTTTTTTTTCAAACAACTTTTGATATTCCGATTCTATGGTTTTAAGTATTTCGTGAGCGTTTTCAAGACAAGTCATCGAATAATTGTACAAATCCTTACCGGAAATATTTCCTAAGAAAGTAGGCACTGCAAAAGGAAGTATCAGATTGAGAGATGGGATTACAGTCTGACTTCCCACGGAAACTCCCTTATCTTTCATACTGTCGCCACCTATATAAGGGTACATATCACTTTCATCTATCCAGCATTTCAGGTTTGGAAGAAAGTATGCACTGTCTACGGTTCGCTCTTTTATTGTCATAAGATCTCGGCCACGGCCGGTTTGAACGCCTACTACCGTTTCAACCACCTGAACATCGTTAGCTTTTAATATAGGATCAATCTCATTCATTCTGTAACCCTTATGAAGCAGATCATCGACAAGAATGACAGGTCTGTTAAAGGATTTGATGGTTTTTACCTGGTTTTCCAAAGTGGAGTAATAGCTCTTTTCTTCAATTGTAAAATCTGAAACATCACGGTAAAAATATTTTTCTGTATGCATGGATTTTGTTACCGTGTTTGGAACTGCCGCACCCTCAAGGAGCTTGCCAAAAGGAACAGCCATGTATTTGCCGTAAGCTTTCTGCTCATAAGGGACAGGAGATACATCGTTTATTTGCGCTATACGGTTGATTATTTTATGATATAAGATACCTGAATTATATGACAAAATCAGCTCGCCGGGATATATGGATGTAAGCATTGAGAGCATTTTGTCGTGAGCTTTTTCTACAGCTTCAAGCACAGCCTCATTTTTGTTCAGCGGATGTTTTATTACAGTGTCTACATTCTTGAATATTATTACAGGGGAACGCATGTCTACTGCAAATATAGGCAACGAACCCTTAGGAGCTATGTTTACAAATCCCTGCTTTGTGACAGTGGAAACTATTGGCGAACTTAAACCTGCCTTATCGCACGGATGGTATACAACATAGGTGTAATCTTTTGCTAAGAGTTCTGAAAGCATTTCCATAAGGATTACCTGTTCCAAATTTGTAAGGCGGCTTTCGCTGTTGAAAAAAAGTCCTCCGATAACGGCTATGGAACCGGCTGCTTTGCTTCGTATATATGCTGCGATGTCCTGATCGTGGAAAGCACTCAGAAAATCTATGCTGTCCAATTTGCTTGCGGCGGCAACTGCAACGATTTTATTATCGAGATTGCCGTCTCTTATAGTAATCACTCGTACTTTTTCGGAATCAAGGTATGAAGATACAATGTTTATATCATATCCTTGGGCAGTGAGTTCTTCTTTCATATCGTCTATTACAGATGAATCACTTTTTTTAAGGTCCTCAAGATGAATATCACGAGCTTGAAGAATGTGCTTGTAAGCGGGCTCTCTCATGTAGAGTCCGTTTTCAAATATATAGTTTTGGGCAACCGGGTCTATGAGGTTTGAAATATCACGGCCGGAGTCGATATTTTCTCTTATGCGTGTCGAACTTATATCTTCAAAATACTCTTCAAGGTGGAGATTTATCACCTCGCCGGTAATTGGATAATGGGTTTTGCCTGCTGCGGCATCACGCTTTTCATCAGAAGAGCGTTTGAAGATTATATGATTGAGCGAGTGTATGGAGTTTTCTGAGGGTTCTGCTCTGTAGCATGACGCATTTTCGATTACATCACTGCCTGCAACGAAAGACAGTTCTTTGCCTTTGAAAATTTCTTTGAGCCGTGCCAAATCGGCTGGATTGGCGATATTTACCGGTATGTCGTCCGGGAATATATATATGTTTTCTTCATCGGATACAGACATGCTTAATATTTTGCGGCGCTGAAGCCTTGGCTGAGTCTTTTTTGACCAACTGAATTCATCAAGAGCCAGAAATACTTCAAATCCCATGTCTCGTATTTCAGTTGCTATGGCTTTGTGACTGAGACTGAACGGGTCAAAAGTGCCGGGGAAGAAAGCCACTTTTTGGCTTTCAGGCATTTTAAACTCACCGATTTCTAATTCATAATTACAGATAAATCTGTAAATGTGCTTTAGAACCGCTGCATTGTTGAAAAAATCCAGTTCTGTTTCCGGTCTGTTTTCGTAAAGTGTTAAAAGTCGTTTTCCGCAATGACAGAATATATTATATTTTTCGGCCAGAGACAGTTTAGGAGAACCAAACAAGTTCATACCTATGGTCCATAGAGCTTCTTGGCTGATTATAGGGTTGTAATTTGCAAAACTGCGTAATATAAGGCTGAGGAGCTTATATTTTCTTGCGTTTCTTTCAGCTTCACTTTCCTGATGAGGGAAAAGAGCAGGATATATTTCGTAATTTTCTATGATTACACCAAAAGTGTGAAGCACTGCCGCTGCCACTTGACCATTGGTAGCCCCAAGAAATTTTTCTAAATCGAGGATAAGTTCATCCAGCTCACGAGGCGGAAGATTGAGCATGATAAGTCCAAGATAATCTGGTATATACTTGGAAAACTGATAATCTCCTATCTCAAGACCTTTTCCCAGTTCCACTGCGATTTCGTTTCTCTGTTCAAGCGGCAGTTTGTCAATTATTGAAACGAGAGCAGAGCCGGCACTTTTCCTTACAATGACAGTTTCGCTTACTTTTACTAAATTGCCCAGGTGTGTTGCAACATGAAGAGCCTGCCCCTGTCCGGACTTTTCTTCAAGGGAGCGGAGCATCAGTTGTATATTGGCAACTTTAATTGGCCATGGAGTGCTTGCTTTTAGATTGTCAAGGTACATTTCAGAAAGGGTTTCCTGAGAAATGTCCTTATCGGGATCAAGACCAAGGCAAGTTTTTAGCTGCTTTCGATACATGTCGTGATTTCTGTCGGCCTCAAAATGATTAAGTACATCGACTGCTGCGGTTTTAAGTTCTTTATATTCTTCATCGGCTGTTTTACGAGCAAAGGCTGTAAATCTTCCAATTTGAGTATCTGTACAAAGAGATGGATTTACCATTATTGCAGCCTGAAGAAGAGCCTCTTTGTTCTGAATTGTGAGACTTTCTTTTTCATACCATATAAGAAGAGCGTCTATATATGATTTGCACTTTGCAGAGTCAGAGTTTGAAAGTAGTGCCGAAATGATGCTTTTTAGGGTGTTTTCCATCCATTTTTTATGCTGCTGTGTCAATCTGTGATCCGGCAACAAGATGGAATTGAGCATTTTCTCCCACAATGAAAGGTTTGTGATTTCCTTTTGGGGAGGGGCTACTCCCTCGGGGAGTTCTTTTTTGTATTCTTCATTGAAATGGGCGATTATTTGTCCTATTATTTCTCCTGCTCGGTTTCTTATGTCACTTTCTCTGTGAACAAGAAGTTCGCTTAAGAAGCGCAAAGTCATAAGCTTTTGCTTTTCAGTCATATATGCGGAGTATTCTCCGAATATTGAAATATAAGTTCTGAGGTTTTTCCACTGCTTTTCGCTTCTGGCAGTTTCCAGAAGTCCTGCGAAATCCTCTTGCTTATAAAACTTGTGCATGAGGCTGATGTTGTGTTCAATGGAAAGATATTTCAGCTCTGATACTACCTTGTCTCCGCTGAGAAGAGAAAAATCTTTCTTATGCAGAGGTAAAGGAAGTTCGG
The DNA here is from genome assembly GCA_905214195.1 of uncultured bacterium. Taxonomy (GTDB): domain Bacteria; phylum Bacillota; class Clostridia; order Peptostreptococcales; family Anaerovoracaceae; genus Fimisoma. Next base: position 4,985 of record CAJMLH010000041.1, on the reverse strand, counting down.
GACTTCTTACAGGGGTAGCAGGGAGCGATACTTCCACACCTAAATCTATCATGTAATTTTCAAAATCTTTAAGTTTATTGTAGACTTTTCTGTATCTGTGTTCTTTTGCTGCATCTACATTATCCAATTTGTTCAGTATTACTTCAAAAGACTGATCGAGAGTGTAGAAGTGGACTATTTCTTTCCCCTCGCTGTTTCGGCTGCTTTTTACACGGAAGTCAGCATAAATAAGCAAAAGAGATTCTGCTGAGAGGTTGTCAAGTTCCAAATCCCATGTGGAATGATTTGCCGCTATGTGACCTAACATGGGCATGTCAAAACGCTTAAAACACAGGTCTGTATAATAATAGTGGAGATAAGGTATTCTTTTTTCTTCGCTTTTTTTGCATCCGTATTTTCCTATGTCGTGTCCTGCTGCTGCACCTGAAATAAGGGCTAAATCTACAGGTGCTCCCAAATGTGCCAGCTGACGGGCTGCGTGCATAGCTACATAGTGGACTCCGGCAATGTGTCCCAAGGTGTTGAAAGGCGTAATGTCTACACCTATACGCATAAATTCATATAAGTAATTGCATTCTATAAGATTAAGCAGCTTGATGTATTCGTCATCATAGTCTCCGCCGGATATTTCCTCATCATTTAGAAGACATATTTCAAAAGTAGGATTAAAAGGTAAAGTTCTTCGTTCAAATTTGTACAGTGAATTGAGCAATTGAAGAAGCAAAATCCGCCCTTTTCGTATTTCCGGGGAGTCGGTAAAGTTGACCTGTTTTTCCGGAAATAAGCTGAGAAGGATGGCATTATAAGCATTGAGAAGCCTGCCCTCTTGCGGAGGAGTGCTGCAGGCTGATAAAAGCGGTTCGGCAGCTTCGAGGACTTTTTGAGAAGAGAATCTTCCGTCGCTTTGGGCAGAAGATATTATATTTTTGCATATATCATGTATATTGACACTTTTTAGAAATTTTTTCATTTCGGAGGCGGACATGTTTATCCTTTTTAAAAAAGCCTTTTCTGTCATGGCTCGTTGAACCATTGTGTTGAGTATGGTATTGTTTTCCATGGAATTCACCCCGTTTTGACTTGTTTTAAATTTATTATAGTATAGCACAGCCCTAAAAACTCTGCAATTAAAGGGAAGATAAATGTTAGAGACTACAATTGTTAAGTTAAAAACTATTGTAATTTATATGTCCGTTTGCTATAATTAAGGCAATTTTAAAATATTTGGGAGGTCTAAAACAGATGAAAGGCTACACAAGCGAAAACATCAGAAATGTGGCACTGCTTGGTCACGGTGGATGTGGTAAAACTACTTTCCTTGAGGCTGCACTTCTGGCAACAGGTGTAATCAACAGAATGGGTAAAGTTGAAGACGGAAATACAGTTTCCGATTATGATAAGATGGAGATAGAAAGAGGATATTCCATCAATACATCTGTAGTTCCGATACTTTGGAAAGAAAACAAAATAAATTTCATTGACACTCCAGGTTACTTCGATTTCGTAGGTGAAGTAAATGCTGCACTGAGAGCAGCAGAGGCTGCCGTTATAATGGTAGATGCCGGTTCAGGTATTCAGGTAGGTACAGAAGCTGCGTGGAAGGCATGCGAAAGATATAAGACCCCAAGATTTATAGTTATCAACAAGAGAGATAAAGATGAATTTGACTTCTATAAGACTTTCGGTGAATTAAAAGATAAATTCGGAGAAAAACTTATTCCGTTCAGCTGGCCGCTTTCAGCAGACATTGACGAGGAGCTTAAAGAAGCAATCGCAATGACAGATGACGAGCTTATGGAAAAATACTTCAACGGAGATGACTTCTCTGATGAAGAAGTTTTAAGAGGATTGAAAAAAGGTATAGCCGACGGCGGTATTGTACCTGTATGTTCATCAGCATTCCAGCTGGGAGCAGGTCTTGAGGGACTTCTTGACCTTCTGGTTACATATGTTCCTACTCCTCTTGAGCATGGACCTTACGCAGGATTTAACGATAATAACGAACCGGTTGAAAGAATGTCGGTAGTTGATGCACCTGCATCGGCTTTCGTATTTAAGACAATAGTTGACCCGTTTGTAGGAAAGATTTCTGTAATGAAAGTTGTTACCGGAAAACTGAATTCCGGAACTGAAGTTTATAATGAAAGAGCAGGAAAAGCAGAAAAATTAGGAAAACTGTTCTTCTTAAGAGGTAAGAACCAGACTGAACTTGATTATGCAGAAGCGGGAGACATAGTTGCTGTAGCAAAATTACAGTATACTTTGTCAGGAGACACTCTCTGTGATAAGAGCGATATAATAAGATATCTGCCTCTTGATTATCCTCAGCCTTCGTATTTTATAGCGATTGAAGCAGCTGACAAGAATGATGAAGACAAGATGGGAACAGGCCTCAACAAGCTGAGAGAGGAAGACCCTTCGTTTGTTGTAGAAAGAAATACCGAGACTCGTCAGACTTTGCTTGGCGGTCAGGGAGACATACAGCTTGGCGTCATATTGGCAAAATTGAAAGATAGATTCGGAGTTACTGTAAAAACAGTTCCGCAGAAGATAGCATACAGAGAAACTATCAAGGGAACATCTGATGTTCAAGGTAAGCACAAGAAACAGTCCGGAGGAGCAGGTCAGTATGGCGATGTTCATATCAGATTCTCACCGTCCGAAAAGGAATTTGAATTCTCAGAAGAACTGTTCGGCGGCTCAGTACCTAAGAACTATGTGCCTGCTGTTGAAAAGGGTCTTATAGAATGTATGGACAAAGGCCCTCTTGCCGGATGTAAGGTAGTAAATGTAAAGGCTGTTTTGTATGATGGTTCATATCATGATGTCGATTCCAACGAAATGGCATTTAAGATTGCTGCATCTTTAGCGTTTAAGAAAGGAATCACAGAAGCAAAACCTTGCCTCCTTGAGCCTATAATGAGACTTGAAATTTTCGTACCTGACGATTACATGGGAGATGTAATGGGGGATATGAATAAGAGAAGAGGAAAGATTTTAGGAATGGAACCTATGGTAGACGGCGGTCAGAAGCTTTTGGCAGAGGCTCCTCAAGCTGAATTGTTCGATTATGCCATCGGCTTAAGAGCAATGACACAGGCAAGAGGAAGTTTCACAATGAAGTTTGAAAAGTACGAAGAAGTTCCTGCACACCTTGCAAACAAGATAATCGAAGCTCATAAAGCTGAGGAAGCTTAAACCATGTAACAGAGCTGAATAAGGATAAAATGTGTGAGTAAAGAACACCCCTTTTGTTAGATAATATTCTAATGAGAGGGGTGTTTTTGGAAATTTTTAAAGCCACATTTCACTGATAGACAAAGAAATATCTGTACTTGGGTGATGGGAACAGCGAGATGTCGAATAATATCGAATAAAAGGACTTGCATATAATCGAGGAGTAGTATATTATATAACTAAAGAACAAATGTTCGCAAGTGGCGAGTCGAGGAGTGTAAACATGGCTAAAAAGGATAAAACAGTATTTGTTTGTCAGAAGTGCGGATATGAGAGTCCTACATGGATGGGACAATGCATATGCGGAGCATGGAATTCTTTTGTAGAAGAGAAAATAGTTTCAGCCCCTAAAGAGGACACAAGGAGAAGAACTACAGAAAGTGCGAGGCCTCTAAAGTTGTGTGAGGTAGGCACTATGGAATATAGGCGCATAGATACGGGAATCGGCGAACTGAACAGAGTGCTTGGCGGAGGACTGGTTAAGGGTTCACTTGTTTTGATTTCCGGAGAGCCGGGCATAGGCAAGTCTACTATAATAATACAAACGGCGGCAAATATAGCGTTGCAGAGTAAAAAGGTGCTGTATGTGTCCGGCGAAGAGTCAGACGAACAGATTAAAATGAGAGCGGATCGTATATGCGGCAGACTTTCGGACAACTTGTTTGTGCTGCCTGAAACCAATATGGAGAATGTGGAAACCGCATGTGCCAATATAAAGCCGGAGTTTCTTATAATTGACTCCATACAAACTATGTACAGTGCGGATTTGGATTCAGCACCCGGCAGCGTATCGCAGGTAAGAGCCTGTGGAAATAAACTTATGAAAATCGGCAAAACCGGCAACATTCCGATTTTTATAGTCGCACATGTGACGAAGAGCGGTGATTTGGCAGGCCCTAAAACCGTTGAGCATTTAGTAGACTGTGTACTTAATTTCGGAGGAGAAAGGGATCAGGAACTGAGGATATTAAGGTCATTTAAAAACAGATTTGGAACGACCAGTGAAATAGGTGCATTTATGATGACTGAAAAAGGACTTGAAGAGGTCAGGGATATTTCAGGAACTTTTTTGGAAAACAGGGCAGCTGAAACTGAGGGGTCGATTACATCGGCAATATACGAGGGCAGCAGACCTGTAATGTTTGAGGTCCAGGCATTGGTTACGCCCTCAAATATAGGATTTGCCAGAAGAACCGCCGTAGGCGCAGATAATGCAAGGCTCAGCATGCTGCTTGCCGTATTGGAAAAGAAAGTTGGTCTCCAACTGATAAATCAGGATGTATATGTTAATATAGTCGGAGGATTAAGACCTGACGGAACATCCGTTGATTTGGCAATAGCGCTTGCTATATATTCCTCTCTTAAAAATACAGCTCCTGCGGTCAAAACTCTTGCTATGGGAGAAATAGGACTTACCGGTGATTTAAGGGCTGTAAGCAACGCCGATAAGATTATAAAAGAGGCGGCAAGAATGGGTTATGAAAGAGTGTTGCTTCCTGCTTCCAACAGGAGAACCATTAAATCGGTTCCGGATGGATGTCGTGTGATAGGAGTAAAAAACATAAAAGATGCCATAAAAGTCTTTGCCGTAAAATAGGAAAAGTGAATATATATATAATAAGCAGAAATTAACAAAGCAAAAGCCGCCGCAGAATCAAACTTTAGTAATTGTTTAAAAAGTTGTTCTTAAACGAGGCCTATAGGACAAAAAGAGTTGGTGGTACCCTAGTCCCAATAACTAGGGTACT
>CAJMLH010000040.1 GCA_905214195.1 uncultured bacterium | reverse complement strand
TTAATATGCGGTTTTGTTCTTTCAAACTTTGCTTTTGCCATTTTTCGTTCCTCCTAAAAGGTTATTTAAAATAGTTATTTGTTGATTTTTTCAAGTAAATTGTCAGGTAACTTTTCAAAGTGGTCCATCTGCATTACATATACACCTCTTCCCTGAGTCTTTGATCTCAGGTCTGTTGCGTATCCAAACATTTCTGACAGCGGAACCATACCTCTTACAGCTACTGCGCCCATGTTCATATCTGTACCTTCGATTCTTCCTCTTCTTGAAGAAATATCTCCGATAACATCACCCATGTACTCTTCAGGAACTGTTACTTCTACCTTAAATATAGGTTCGAGAAGTACAGGTTTTGCTTTCTTAACAGCTTCTCTGAATGCCATGGAAGCGGCAATCTTGAACGCCATTTCTGAAGAGTCGACTTCGTGATATGAACCGTCGTAAAGCTCTACGCCTACATCTACTACCTGGTATCCTGCCAAAGGACCTGTTTCCATAGCCTCTCTGATACCTTCCTCAATCTTAGGGATGTATTCCTTAGGAATAGCGCCTCCCACGATAGAGTTCTTAAATTCAAAGCCTTCACCCGGCTCTCTTGGGTAGATTTTAATCTTAACATGACCGTACTGTCCACGACCACCGGATTGCTTAGCATACTTGTGATCCACATCAGCAGGACCTGTAATTGTTTCTTTATATGAAACCTGAGGCTTACCTACATTGGCTTCTACCTTAAATTCACGAAGAAGTCTGTCTACGATAATTTCAAGGTGAAGTTCTCCCATACCTGCAATGATTGTCTGACCTGTATCAGCATTTGTATAAGTCTTGAAAGTAGGGTCTTCTTCTGCAAGCTTAGCAAGAGCAATACCCATCTTTTCCTGACCTGCCTTAGTCTTAGGCTCTATAGCAATTTCAATTACCGGTTCAGGGAATTCCATGGATTCCAGAATGATTTCGTGCTTTTCGTCACACAGTGTATCTCCTGTTGTAGTGTCCTTAAGACCTACGGCAGCAGCTATATCTCCTGCGTAAACTTCCTGTATTTCTTCTCTCTTGTTGGCATGCATCTGAAGAATTCTTCCGATTCTTTCTTTCTTGCCTTTTACAGAGTTGTATACATAAGAACCTGAGTTTAAAGTTCCGGAGTATACTCTGAAGAATGCAAGCTTACCTACGAACGGGTCTGCCATAATCTTAAATGCCAGAGCTGAGAACGGTTCCTTATCGCTTGTCAGTCTTTCATCTTCCTCTCCTGTGTCAGGATTTACACCCTTGATAGGCGGAATATCCAGCGGAGACGGCATATAGTCGATTACTGCGTCCAGCATCATCTGTACGCCCTTGTTTCTGTATGCACTTCCGCACAGCATAGGAACCATATTTCCTGCTATAGTTTCTTTTCTGATAGCAGTCTTGATTTCTTTAACTGTGAGTTCTTCTCCCTCGAGGAACTTCATCATAAGCTCTTCATCAGTTTCTGCAACTGACTCTATCAGCTTTTCTCTCCATTCGTCTGCAAGGTCTTGCATATCGGCAGGAATATCCGTAATATCGAATTCCTTACCCAGCTCGTCCTTATAAATCTCTGCTTTCATTTCTACTAAGTCGATAATTCCAACGAAACTATCTTCAGCACCGATAGGAAGCTGTACTGGTACTGCGTTTGCTTTGAGTCTGTCTTTTACCATTCCGACAACTCTAAAGAAATCCGCTCCCATAATGTCCATCTTATTTACAAAGATCATTCTCGGTACACCGTATTTTTCAGCCTGTCTCCATACAGTTTCAGACTGCGGTTCTACACCGCCCTTAGCACACAGAACTGTAACTGCTCCGTCAAGAACTCTCAGAGATCTTTCAACTTCTACAGTAAAGTCCACATGTCCCGGTGTATCTATAATATTGATTCTTGTATCTTTCCATTGTGCTGTAGTAGCAGCAGAGGTTATAGTAATACCACGCTCCTGTTCCTGCTCCATCCAGTCCATTGTTGCTGCACCTTCGTGAGTCTCGCCCAGTTTGTGAGTTCTGCCTGTGTAGAACAGAATTCTTTCAGTGGTAGTTGTTTTACCCGCATCTATGTGGGCCATGATACCAATATTTCTTGTCTTTTCCAACGGGAAACTTCTTGGCATAGTATATCCTCCCTTCTACTGTAATTTGTATTTTTCTCATAAAATGTTTAAGCTTTCTGCGCCACGACGGGCGAAAAAAGATAAGCCTATTACCAACGGAAATGAGCGAATGCTCTGTTAGCGTCAGCCATCTTATGAGTATCTTCTTTCTTCTTAACTGAAGCACCGGTGTTGTTGGCTGCATCCATAAGTTCCTTGGCAAGTCTTTCGGACATAGTTCTTTCGCCTCTTGCTCTTGTATACTTTGTAAGCCATCTGAGACCTAATGTCTGTCTTCTTTCAGGTCTTACTTCTACAGGAACCTGATAGTTAGCACCACCGATTCTCTTTGCTTTTACTTCCAATACAGGCATGATGTTGTTCAATGCCTTTTCAAATACTTCCAGCGGTTCTTCACCTGTCTGTTCCTTTATCTTATCAAACGCACCGTAAACGATTGCCTGGGCAGTTCCCTTCTTTCCGTCAAGCATGATGCTGTTAATAAGTTTCGCTACGGCAACACTGCCGTAAACAGGATCCGGAAGTACTTCTCTCTTTGGTATATTACCTTTTCTTGACACTTCTCTTCCCTCCTCGCAAAGACCACTTTGAGTCTGTCTTATCTAGTACAAAGCAGTCTGCGCAATATTATTATTTAATTGCACTTCATCTTCACCCTTAAAAAGGATTACTCTCAAGCAGACTCTGCAATTATTCAGTCGGCTTGAGTCTTCGACGGGGTACTCGACGAAACTTTCCAAGTTCGCCGTGAGCGTTTCTCTAATGTATTTCAAAAAAGAATACGCTACCCTATTTACCACCTGTTCTTATTTTTTCTTAGGTCTCTTTGCGCCGTATTTTGAACGAGCCTGCAGTCTGTTTGCAACACCTGCTGTATCAAGAGTTCCTCTAACGATATGATATCTTACACCCGGGAGGTCCTTAACTCTTCCGCCTCTGATAAGAACAACACTGTGCTCTTGCAGATTGTGTCCGATTCCGGGAATGTAAGCAGTTACTTCAATACCGTTTGTAAGTCTTACTCTTGCAACTTTTCTAAGAGCTGAGTTAGGTTTCTTAGGAGTAACTGTCTTAACTGATGTGCAAACGCCTCTCTTCTGAGGTGAATGAGTATCAGTAGCTACTCTTCTGAGTGAGTTCATGCCCTTGTTCAGTGCAGGAGCAGTTGACTTCTTGACTGAGCTTGTTCTGCCTTCGCGTACTAATTGATTGATAGTAGGCATTCTTTTTCTCCTTTCTTCTTAATGTTTGAAATTATCTATTTTGCACAGCAAGCGGGCACAGACTTATGTCCGGCCCGACTTTGCACAAAACCAAATATTATTTTATCACGGAACTGTTTTATCTGTCAATTCAAATTATTATACTTATTTGTACTAATCCAATTCGACAATCTGAGGAGTTTCCGGCATTTCAACCTCAATGTCATCTTCTCCTGTAAGTTCCACCTGCGAAATCATGTCTTCCTGAATCTGCATATCATATCCAGAAGCATCATCTGCCTCTGCCAATGCTGCAAGTTCCTGCTCTCTTTCATAGCTTTCCATTATTTCCGCATTAACACCATAATCCAGGTCGATATTTTTATATCTCTTCATACCCGTTCCGGCAGGTATGAGTTTACCTATCATGATATTTTCTTTAAGACCCAAAAGTCTGTCATTCTTGCCCTTTATGGCTGCATCTGTAAGAACTCTCGTAGTTTCTTGGAAAGAAGCAGCTGACAGGAATGAGTTGGTTGCAAGAGAAGCCTTTGTTATACCAAGCAGTATTCTGTTGGCAACGCAAGGTTCTCCGCCATCTTCGGCTGCTCTTGCATTAGCTTCTTCTATTTCAAATTTACCGTAAAGTCCGCCCGGCAGAAGGTCTGTATCTCCGGCATCCTCTATCTTGAATTTTGAAAGCATCTGGCTTACGATAACTTCGATATGCTTATCATTGATATCTACACCCTGCTGTTTGTATACTCTTTGAACTTCCTTGAGCAGATATTGATAAACGCCTTCCACTCCGTTAAGTCTGAGTATATCGTGAGGGTTCAAAGGACCTCTTGTAATCTGTCCGCCTGCAAATACTCTGTCGCCTTCTTTTACATTGAGTCTTGCTCCGTAAGGAATTACATAGGTTCTGTCTTCTTCCTCACCACGAACTCTTACTTCTGTCTTATTGTCCTTTCTGCCTTCGATGGAAATTACCTCTCCGTCTGCCTCGCAAATTTCAGCAATACCCTTAGGTTTTCTTGCTTCAAACAATTCTTCTACTCTTGGAAGACCCTGAGTGATATCTCCTCCGGCAACTCCTCCTGTATGGAATGTTCTCATTGTAAGCTGAGTACCCGGTTCTCCGATGGACTGAGCTGCTGTAATACCTACAGCCTCTCCTATATTTACTTCTTCACCTGTAGCCAGGTTTCTGCCGTAACATTTAGCACAGATACCTGTTCTTGAGTGACAAGTCATTACGGAACGGATAGCAACGCTTTCTATTCCGCTGTTTTCTATTCTTTCAGCAGCAGCTTCAAGAATTTCTTCATTCTGCTCTACGATTACTTCCCCTGTAGCAGGGTCTTTAATGTCAACCAGTGCAGTTCTTCCCACGATTCTCTGCTTAAGCGGTTCAATTACTTCTTTACCATCGGTAAATGCTCTTACTTCAACACCCTCGTCAGTTCCGCAGTCATACTCTCTTACGATTACGCTGTGGGAAACATCTACCAGTCTTCTTGTAAGGTAACCTGAGTCAGCAGTACGAAGCGCAGTATCGGCAAGACCTTTTCTTGCTCCGTTGGAAGAAATAAAGTATTCCAATATGGACAGTCCCTCACGGAAGTTTGCCTTAATAGGAATTTCCACAGTCTTACCTGTAGCGTTGGCCATCAGACCACGCATACCGCTTACCTGTCTTATCTGGTTCTTACTACCTCTGGCTCCTGAGTTAGCCATGATATACAGGTTGTTCAATGTTCCAAGAGATTCCATAAGGACATCTGCAACATCATCAGTAGCTTTATTCCAAATTTCGATGATTTTTTCATATCTTTCCTGCTTAGACATGAATCCCATACGATAAGCTTTTTCATACTTATCTACCATTGCTTCTGCTTCGGCAATTATGGTTGCTTTTTCTTCCGGGATTTCCATATCACTTATACTTATTGTAACCGCTGCCTTTGTGGAATATTTATATCCCATGGACTTAATATAGTCCAGCATAATAACGGTACCTGTGTTTCCGTGTCTGCGGTAACACTTATCGATAATAGCTCCCAGCTTCTTCTTGTCGCACAGGAAGTCAACTTCAAGGCTGTAAGGATCCTGTTCTCTATCTACGAATCCAAGATCCTGCGGAATACCCTGGTTGAAGATGAAGCGTCCTACTGTTGATTCTACCAACTTGCCCGCATCATCTTTGTCTTTATACATTCTAACCTTGACTTTTGCATGAATTCCGACAACACCGGTCTGGTATGCCATAAGCATTTCATCAAGATTGGTAAATACTTTGCCATCGCCTTTTTCGGCATATGTGCTTCTGTCATCAACTCCCGGATGAGTTAAATAGTAACTTCCCAGTATCATGTCCTGAGTAGGAGTTGTGATAGGCGAACCGTCCTTAGGCGCAAGAATATTGTTGATGGAAAGCATCAAGAATCTTGCTTCCGCCTGAGCTTCAACTGAAAGCGGTACATGAACCGCCATCTGGTCTCCGTCGAAGTCAGCATTGAATGCTGTACATACCAGAGGATGAAGCTTGATTGCCTTACCTTCTACAAGAACAGGCTCAAATGCCTGAATACCAAGTCTGTGAAGTGTCGGCGCACGGTTAAGCATTACAGGATGTTCCTTGATTACACCCTCAAGTACATCCCATACTTCCGGTCTTACCTTTTCAACCATTCTCTTGGCACTCTTTATATTATGAGCATAGCCCTGTTCAACCAGTTCTTTCATTATGAAAGGCTTGAACAATTCCAAGGCCATTTTCTTAGGAAGTCCGCACTGATAGAATTTCAGTTCAGGTCCTACTACGATTACAGATCTTCCCGAATAGTCGACACGCTTACCCAAAAGATTCTGTCTGAATCTTCCCTGTTTACCTTTAAGCATATCCGACAGGGACTTAAGAGGTCTTGAGCCCGGGCCTGTAACTGCTCTGCCTCTTCTGCCGTTATCTATCAGGGAGTCTACTGCTTCCTGAAGCATTCGTTTTTCGTTTCTTACGATAATATCAGGCGCTCCAAGCTCAAGCAATCTGTTGAGCCTGTTGTTCCTGTTTATTACTCTTCTGTACAAGTCGTTGAGGTCGGAAGTTGCAAATCTGCCTCCGTCTAACTGTACCATTGGTCTGATGTCAGGCGGTATAACAGGAATAACATCAAGAATCATCCATTCAGGTCTGTTTCCTGAAAGTCTTAATGCCTCAATGACTTCAAGGCGTCTTACGATTCTTATTTTCTTCTGTCCGCTGGCACCTTTAAGTTTTACTCTCAATTCTTCTGAGAGAGCAGCCAAATCTATCTCTGAAAGCAGAGTCTTAATAGCTTCCGCTCCCATTGCAGCCTTAAATCTATCGCCATATTCATCTTTCTTTTCTCTATATTGCTGCTCAGTGAGAATTTCCTTATATGTCAAGTCCGTATCTCCCGGATCTGTAACTATATATGCAGCAAAATAAAGAACTTTTTCCAGATTTCTCGGAGTTATATCAAGACACAATCCCATTCTTGACGGAATTCCCTTGAAATACCAGATGTGAGATACCGGAGCAGCCAATTTGATATGACCCATTCTCTCTCTTCTCACCTTTGCCTTGGTAACTTCAACTCCGCAGCGGTCGCATACAATTCCCTTGTATCTGATTCTCTTGTACTTTCCGCAGTGGCACTCCCAGTCCTTCATTGGTCCGAAAATTCTTTCGCAGAAAAGTCCGTCTCTTTCTGGCTTAAGAGTTCTGTAGTTTATAGTTTCCGGCTTTGTTACTTCGCCGTGTGACCATTCAAGAATCTTTTCCGGTGACGCAAGGCTTATCTGTATAGATTCAAAATTGTTTAATTCATAATCGTTATTGTTGTTATTCAAGGAGTCCCTCCCCTTTCTTCAATTACTCACTTTTGAAATCATCCTCAAAATCAAAGTCCGATGGTTCTTCATCAAAATCATCCAATTCTTCATCGCCTTCTTCTGTAAAGCCTGAGTCCAAAATGTTCTCATCTTGCTCAAGCTCGGCTTCTATGTCCATGATTCCCTCTATTGCAGGAACATCATCGTCATATTCGGAAGCTTCTTTTATCTGAATTTCCTCATCGTTCTCTGACAGCACCTTAACATCAAGGCCAAGAGCTTGCATTTCTTTAATCAATACCTTGAAAGATTCCGGTATTCCCGGAGTAGGAATGTTCTCACCCTTGACTATCGCCTCATAGGTTTTTACTCTTCCTACGATATCGTCTGATTTAACAGTAAGGATTTCCTGAAGTGTATATGCGGCTCCGTAAGCTTCGAGCGCCCAAACTTCCATCTCTCCGAAACGCTGTCCGCCGAACTGAGCTTTACCGCCCAGAGGCTGCTGTGTTACCAGAGAGTACGGTCCGGTACTTCTTGCATGAATCTTATCATCTACCAAATGGTGGAGCTTCAACATATACATGTATCCTACCGTTACAGGGTTATCAAAGTTCTCACCGGTTCTTCCGTCTCTGAGCTGGAGTTTTCCGGTCTTAGGATATCCGCACTCATCAAGAAGATTTATTATATCTTTTTCATTTGCTCCATCGAATACAGGGGTGGAAATATACCATCCTTTCTTCTTTGCAGCAAGACCAAGGTGAACCTCAAGTACCTGTCCGACATTCATTCGGGAAGGTACGCCCAGAGGGTTAAGCATTACTTGCAGCGGCTGCCCGTTCTCAAGGAAAGGCATATCCTCTTCAGGCAAAATTCTTGATATTACACCTTTATTACCGTGTCTTCCGGCCATCTTGTCACCCACATTGATTTTTCTCTTTGTGGCTATATAACATCTGACCAGTTTATTTACTCCCGGCGGAAGTTCATCCCCGTTTTCACGGCAGAAAATTTTAACATCTACTACAATACCTGTCTCTCCGTGAGGAACTCTGAGGGAAGTGTCTCTTACTTCTCTTGCCTTTTCTCCGAAGATTGCTCTTAAAAGTCTTTCTTCGGCAGTCAGCTCTGTTTCTCCCTTAGGAGTAACTTTACCTACCAGTATATCGGAAGAATTTACTTCAGCACCTACTCTGATAATTCCTTCTTCATCAAGATCCCTAAGTGCGTCTTCTCCCACATTCGGAATATCTCTTGTTATTTCTTCCGGTCCTAATTTTGTATCTCTGGCTTCTGCTTCATATTCTTCTATATGAAGGGAAGTCAAAACATCATCCATGAGAAGTCTTTCGTTGAGGATTATAGCGTCCTCGTAGTTGTATCCCTCCCATGTCATAAATCCTATCAGCAGGTTCTTTCCGAGAGCAATTTCTCCTAAGTCGGTTGACGGTCCGTCAGCAACGACTTCGCCTGCCTCTATGTGCTCTCCGTGAGCGACTATAGGTCTTTGGTTTATACAAGTTCCCTGGTTTGATCTCTTAAACTTGAGCAGCTTGTAAGTGTCAAGACCATTGTCATCATCTCGTCTTATCTTTATATTTTCTGCGTCTACAAATTCAACTGTACCGCTGCTCTTTGCCAGTATAACTACTCCTGAATCTCTGGCAGCCTTGTACTCCATACCGGTTCCTACCATAGGTGCCTCGGTTACAAGTAGAGGAACTGCCTGTCTCTGCATGTTGGAACCCATCAGAGCACGGTTTGCGTCGTCGTTTTCAAGGAACGGTATCATTGCTGTTGCTACTGATACTACCTGTTTCGGCGATACATCCATGTAGTCTATCTGCTCTCTCGGCATAAGTGCAATTTCACCGTGTTCGCCTCTTGAAGCCACCTTGGCATTGACGAATCTGCCCTCGCTGTCTAAAGGTTCGTTAGCCTGAGCGATTATCATCATTTCTTCTTCGTCAGCAGTCAGATAATGAATCTCATCGGTTACTATACCTTTCTCCTTGTCTACAAGTCTGTACGGAGTTTCTATAAATCCATACTGATTTATAATTCCGTAAGTTGTAAGGGAACCGATAAGTCCGATGTTAGGACCTTCCGGTGTTTCTATAGGACACATTCTTCCGTAATGGGAATGGTGTACATCTCTAACCTCAAAGCCTGCTCTCTCTCTGGAAAGACCTCCCGGTCCAAGGGCCGAAAGTCTTCTCTTGTGAGTAAGTTCCGCCAGCGGGTTGTTCTGGTCCATGAACTGTGAAAGCTGTGAGCTTCCGAAGAACTCTTTAATTGCAGCTGTTACAGGTCTAATGTTCATCAGCGCCTGCGGCGTTGTAACATCTATATCCTGAATAGTCATTCTTTCTTTGACTACTCTTTCCATTCTTGCAAGACCTATTCTGAACTGATTCTGAAGCAATTCTCCAACAGTTCTAAGTCTTCTGTTGCCCAAATGGTCAATATCATCAATGGAGCCGATGCCATAGTTGAGGTTCAGTATATAGCTGATTGAAGCAATAATATCTTCTATTATTATATGCTTTGGAGAAAGTTCATTCTTTCTGTCAACTAACATTTCTTTCAGCTCATCTTCACTGTCTGCCGTATCAAGGATTTCTCTCAATACAGGATAAAAAGCTTTATCAGCTAATTTCAACTCTTCAAGGTCGAAATCCACATATGCTGCAAGGTCAACAAAGCTGTTCCCTATAACTTTTGTCACACTGTCTTCTTTATCTTTATCCAATCCGTAAGCATATACATACTGAACTCCGGCATTTTCAATATCAACAGCCATATCCCTGTTGATTTTCTGACCTTTTTCGGCCATGATTTCACCGGTTTCCGGATTGATAACATCCTCGGCAGCTATTACGCCGTTTATTCTGTTGGAAAGACCCAGTTTTTTATTGTACTTGTATCTTCCCACCTTTGCCAAATCATAACGCTTAGGATCAAAGAACAGAGAATTGAGCAGAGCACGAGCACTTTCCACTGTAGGCGGTTCTGTCGGTCTGAGTTTCTTATAAATTTCTTTTAATCCCTCTTCGTAGTTGGCTGCGGTATCCTTTTCGAGAGTCTTCTTGAGTCTTGCATCTTCTCCGAAGATTTCCAATATCTCCTGATCGCTTCCAAAGCCCAAGGCTCTCAACAAAGTAGTTACAGGCTGTTTTCTTGTACGATCGACTCTTACGGAAATTATTTCGTTGGAATCAGTCTCATATTCAAGCCACGCTCCCCTGTTAGGTATGATAGTGGTTGAAAACAGCTTATTGTTGGATTTGTCAAAAGTAACATCATAATAAGGTCCCGGCGAACGAACAAGCTGTGTTACAACAACTCTTTCTGCGCCATTATATATGAAAGTTCCCTTCTCGGTCATAAGAGGGAAATCTCCCATAAATACTTCCTGTTCCTTGACTTCTCCGGTTTCTTTGTTAATAAGTCTGACTTTTACTTTAAGCGGAGCAGCGTATGTCACATCTCTTTCCTTACACTCCTCTTGCTCATACTTCGGAGCATCTGTAAGGGAATAATCGATAAATTCTAAAACCAGATTATCTGCATAGTCCTTTATCGGAGAAATGTCTTCAAATACTTCTCTAAGGCCTTCTTCGATGAACCATTTATAAGAATCGGTCTGAATCTGTATAAGGTTCGGCATTTCGCAGACTTCGTTGATTTTAGCGAAGGTCATACGTTCTTTTTTACCTACTTTTATAGGTCTTGGCATCTTTATCACTCCTTATATTCTTAACAAATTACTTTGTGTGGCAGTCTAATATTATATAATAAGGTTGTCAAATAATCAATAGCAATTTGGATATAAACGGAAAGTTTTTTGTAAAATTCAATATTTCACCGTACTTTTACATGATTTTTCGGTGGAAATATGTTTTTTATCCTGTTATCAAAACTTTTTTCAAAAATCTATTGACCTTCTACAAGGTGGAAGGTGTAAAATCAAAATAACTTTCGGAGGTCTTATACATGAAAATAAACGAGGTTGAAAAAATAATAGGTATAACAAAGAAAAATATACGGTTTTACGAAAAAGAAGGTTTGCTGTCTCCATGCCGTAACAAGGAAAACGGTTACAGAGAATACAACGAGGACGATATTAAAAAACTTGAGGAAATCAAACTCCTGCGAAAATTAGGCGTCCCCATCGAAGACATTCGCTCTCTCCAAAACGGCCGCTGTACAGTTTCCGACGCAATGCGCCGCCACCTTATAACATTGGAAAGAGCTAAGCAGAATATAGACCACTCTATAAATTTCTGTAATTCCCTTAAATCAGAAGATAAAATGTTATCGGATCTTGATGTACATGAGCTGCTCTCACATATGGAAAGCATGGAAAGCACAGGTGCTTCATTTAACAACATTCATTCACGGGATGTCAAACCGGGAAGATACATCGGTTCTGTAATCGCCTCTGTAGTTATGATTTCTTTGATGATTGCTCTTGACTTCATATTTATAGTCGCATTTAAATATGAAACACCTGCACCGCCGCTTATCCTGAGAATTATAATTCTTGCCGCTCCCATTGCAATCATTATCGGTATAATTTTTTCACTCATACAGAGAATACTGGAAATAGGGAAAGGAGAAGCTGATGACGCAAAAAGATTCTAAGACTAAAATGGGTTCTGTAATCTCCGCTGCTCTGATAATTACCTTTGCATCAGTCCTTATAGGGTTTTTGCCTTTATCTTAATCAATTGCAGATACAAAATAGTCACCTTTCTGCTGTCTATGTATATTATAGTAGGAATAGCTGTAATTGCAGGCGTATTGTTTTCACTTCGTCAAAGACTTAAAGAAATAAATAGGGGAGAAGAAAAAGAATCACAAAAATATTAAGGAGGAAAATCATGTTATTACTTACTTTAAACTATGTACCGGGGAAAGAAATCGAGGCTATTTCTTTAGTAAAAGGCACAATCGTACAATCTAAAAACTTCGGCAAGGACTTTATGGCAGGGATGAAAACTCTCGTCGGTGGTGAAATAGTAGCTTATACAGAACTTCTTAACGAATCCCGCCAGATTGCAACAAAGAGAATGGTAGATGAGGCTGAAGCATTAGGTGCAGACGCTGTAATAAATGTTCGATACGGTTCTTCATCTCTGATGCAAAGCGCCTCAGAAGTTATAGTTTACGGAACCGCTGTCAAATTCAAATAACATAAAGAAAGTGCTTTATACAGTTCATGAGGCACTTTCTTTTTCTTTGTCGCTTAATACATACATATTTTATTGATGCAAAATCCACCCTATTATGGTACAATTATCCCATTGATTAGAGGAGATTATAATATAGATGGGTATTTTAATAACATTCTTTTTAGGCGTCTTCATATTGCTCGGAGCCGCTATAGCCAAATCGGCTAAAAACGAAAAACTAATCGAACAGCTTTCCATATCCATTGCTTTTGGTACTATGTCCGCATTGACATTGACCGAGCTTATACCGGAAGCTGTCGAGGGTATAGGGGAAAACAAGATTTCACTCACACTATTATTGATTTTTGCAGGCATATTGATTCTGAAAATATTGGACAGATTCATTCCGGATCATGACAATGCCCATGGTTTTGACCATGACTGCACACCTGAAAATGTAATACACATAGGCATAATTTCATCAATTGCCGTTATCCTCCATAATATTATAGAGGGTATGGCAGTATACAGCATGACATCCACATCACTTACTACAGCTTTCCTTTTGTCAGTAGGCGTAGGTCTTCATAATATTCCAATGGGTATGGTAATATATTCGACTTTAAAAAACGAGAAAAAGAACATAAAGTTTCTTTTGCTTGCAGCAGTATCTCTTTCAACTATGGCCGGCGGTATAATAATGAGTTTTATGTGGTCCATGATAAATGATTTTATAATCGGTATACTAATCAGCCTGACCTTGGGAATGATAATATACTTAATTATATTTGAACTCCTGCCTCACATAATGCATTCAAAAAATAAAAAACTCTCACTGCTTGGCATACTCATTGGTGTAGTCGTTATCACATCAGGTGGATTCATAGAATAGCAAAAGAGCATTGGTCGTTTAATACAAACAGGTTCAATGCTCTTTTTATATTACTGTTTTTATATCGCTCTTTCTTCACAACTCATTTTTCTTATTCTCTTCTTTTCATTTTACATTCATTTTACATTATCACGGTAACGAATCTTACTTTATGATAGTATTCTCTAATTGTAATCAAAAGTAATCAAAAAATAAATTGCAAAGGAGAGTTGCAAAATGAAGAAGACAAAAAAAATAATAGCACTTGGTTTAATCGCCGTAATGGCAGTTACTGCTTTGACCGGTTGTTCAAAAGGAGAATCATCGGGGAAAAGCGAATTTGACAAAAAAAGCGAAATCGGAGTAATTACCCGTGAAGACGGTTCCGGTACAAGAGGAGCTTTCGTTGAACTCTTTGGTGTTCAAGAAGAAGAAAACGGAGAAAAGGTAGACAAGACTGTGGAAACAGCAGTTACAACAAACTCCACCTCAGTAATGATGACCACCGTAGCCGGTGACCTTTATTCAATAGGTTACATATCATTGGGTTCTTTAAACGATACAGTAAAAGCAGTTAAAATAGACGGCACTGAAGCTACTGTTGAAAACATCAAAAATGGTTCTTACAAAATTTCCCGTCCTTTCAATATCGCAACTAAAGGCGATGTAAACGAAGCTGCTCAGGACTTCATTGACTTCATCATGAGTGCTGACGGCCAGGCAGTAATCGAAGAAAACGGCTACATAACGGCAGCAGACGGTGCAGAAGCTTATAAAGGCAGCATGGATTCCGGAAAAGTGGTAATCCACGGTTCCAGCTCTATAGCACCTGTTATGGAAAAGCTAAAAGAAGCTTACAACGAAAAAAATCCGGATGTTACTATAGAAGTACAGCAGAGCGACTCATCTTCAGGAATGACAGACGCAATCGACGGAACTTGTGACATAGGAATGGCTTCCCGTGAGCTTAAGGACTCTGAAAAATCCGAGGGACTTACTCCTACAGTTATCGCACTTGACGGTATAGCAGTAATCGTCAACAATGACAGCCCTGTTACCGACCTTACAAGCAGTCAGGTAAAGGACATCTTTACAGGGGTTGCTGCAATCTGGAGCGACATACTCGGCGAGTAGCGGGTAATTCAAAGGCTGCGTAAAGCTCGCAGCCTTTGTCTTATAAGGAGATTTTTATGAAAAATACAAAAGAAAATATAATGAAATTCGTATTCCTTTTGGCCGCTACCGTTTCTATAGTTGCGGTTATTCTTATTTGTGTATTTCTGTTTGCCAGCGGAATACCTGCAATAGGCAAAATAGGTTTTACTGAATTTCTTACAGGAACTATCTGGAGACCGCAAAATGACTTATACGGAATCCTCCCTATGATAATAGGTTCTATATATGTTACAGCAGGAGCTTTGATAATAGGTGTGCCTATAGGCATTTTTACCGCAATATTTATGGCTCATTTCTGTCCGCCTTGGCTTTACAAAATTATGAAACCGGCAACAAACCTTATGGCAGGCATACCATCAGTCGTGTATGGTTTCTTCGGTCTTGTAATCCTTGTGCCGTTTGTGCGTGATACTTTCGGGGGAAGAGGTCTAAGCGTACTCACAGCTTCGATTCTTTTGGGTCTTATGATACTTCCTACCATAATAAGTATGTCGGAATCTGCCATAAGAGCCGTCCCTAAGAGCTACTATGAGGGCGGTCTTGCCTTAGGTGCTTCCCATGAAAGAAGTGTATTCTCTACAGTAGTTCCTGCTGCCAAAAGCGGAATTTTTGCCGGAGTCGTATTGGGTCTTGGCCGTGCCATAGGAGAAACAATGGCAGTAATGATGGTTGCAGGTAATCAGACAATCATACCGGAGCACATCACCGACGGTGTCAGAACACTTACTACCAATATAGTAATGGAAATGGGCTACGCAGCTGATTTGCACAGAGAAGCCCTGATAGCAACTGCTGTGGTGCTGTTTGTGTTCATACTCATCATAAATCTTTCCTTTTCTTTGTTAAAAAGGAGGAGTAAATAATGAAACAGATAAATATAATCAAATTACATGACCGTATAAAAGCATACAAAAACGACCCTAAATCACTGATACTTTTTCTTCTTGTATGCCTATGCGCTGCAATAACCATGATTGCGCTAACATTTGTAATCATATACATATTAGTAAAAGGCGTGCCTTTCCTCACTACAGATTTGTTTAAATGGGAATACAACTCAGAAAATGTTTCAATGCTGCCCGCCTTGATAAACACTCTCCTCATGGCAGTGCTCTCTTTGCTGTTTGCAGTTCCGATAGGAATCTTCTCAGCAGTATATTTAAACGAATATGCAAAAAAAGGCAATAAGATAGTAGGTCTTGTTAGAATAACCACGGAAACTTTATCCGGAATCCCCTCTATAGTATATGGTCTTTTCGGTTCATTGTTTTTCGTTAAGTTTATGGATTTTGGCCTTTCCCTCCTTTCCGGATCTTTAACTCTAAGCATAATGATACTTCCTCTTATTATGAGAGCTACCGAAGAAGCCTTGTTGGCAGTTCCAGACAGCTATCGAGAGGGAAGTTTTGGGCTTGGTGCAGGAAAACTGAGAACTGTGTTCAAAATTGTACTTCCATCTGCAATACCCGGAATATTGTCGGGAATCATCCTTAGTATAGGACGAATAGTAGGTGAATCTGCCGCATTGATATTTACAGCCGGTACTGTTGCGAAAGTTGCCGAAAGCGTCTTTTCATCTACAAGGACATTGGCAGTGCACATGTACACCATCTCGACAGAGGGACTTTATGTAAATCAAGCATACGCTACGGCCGTGGTACTGCTTGTGGTAGTAATAATAATCAATGGGCTTTCAAGCCTCGTGGCAAAAAAACTCGGAGGTGACAAAAATAATGGATAAAATAAAAATAGAAAATTTAGACCTTTTTTACAGCAATTTTCAGGCTTTAAAAAATATAAATCTTGATATACAACCAAACGAAATAACCGCTTTCATAGGCCCCTCCGGGTGCGGCAAGTCAACGCTTCTAAAAAGTATAAACAGAATGAACGACTTGGTCGAGGGCTGCAAAATAACAGGCCGCATAACCTTAGACGGTAAAGACATCTACGATAGCATTGATGTAAACCTACTTAGGAAAAGAGTCGGTATGGTTTTTCAAAAACCCAATCCATTTCCAATGAGCATCTATGACAATATCGCTTTTGGACCAAGAACCCATGGCATTAAGTCAAAAGCAAAATTGGATGATATAGTAGAGCGTTCTCTTCGTGATGCTGCAATATGGGATGAAACTAAAGACAGATTGAAAAAATCGGCGCTTGGAATGTCAGGAGGTCAGCAGCAGAGACTTTGCATCGCACGAGCCCTTGCTGTTCAGCCTGAAGTTCTTCTTATGGATGAACCTACAAGTGCCCTTGACCCAATATCTACAGCGAAGATAGAAGACCTTGCTATTGAGTTAAAAAAACAATATACTATAGTTATAGTTACACACAATATGCAGCAAGCTGTACGCATTTCAGACAAAACAGCCTTTTTCCTTCTTGGAGAAATGATTGAATTTTCTCCTACTGAAGAAATGTTCTCAATGCCAAAGGATAAGCGTACAGAAGATTATATAACAGGGAGGTTTGGATGATATGCGTTTAAAATTCGACGAGCAACTTGCACGATTAAACGAAGAACTTATAACTATGGGAGCTTTATGCGAAAATGCCATAGGCACATCTTCTAAGGCTCTTGCCGAGGGAGATTTTGAACTGGCAGAAAGTGTTACAGCTCTTTCAGAACAAATAAACCAAAAGGAACACGACATACAAAACCTCTGCCTCAAACTTCTGCTTCAGCAGCAGCCTGTAGCCAAGGACCTTCGTGTAATCTCTTCTGCCCTCAAAATGATAACCGATATGGAGCGAATCGGCGACCAGTCGGCAGACATAGCAGAAATAATAACAACTGCCCATATATCCGCTCCCGAGGATAATATCAATATAAGCGATATGGCCGAGGCTTCCATAAAAATGGTAACCGAAAGTATAGATGCATTTGTCCAAAAGGATATTGCCATTGCAAAAGCCGTAATCGATTACGACGATGTAGTAGATGAATATTTTGATAAAATAAAATCCATGCTTATAGAAAAGTTGGGCAATCCGGATACCGACGGCGAATATGCCCTTGACCTGCTTATGATTGCAAAATACTACGAAAGAATTGCAGACCATGCAGTAAATATTGCAAATTGGGTTCTGTTTTCAATAACAGGCCATAGGGAAGGAGTATAGTAAAATGATTTTTTGTGTTGAAGATGACAGCAGTATAAGAGATTTAATGATTTACACCCTTAATACCGCCGGATTTGAGGCAGAGGGTTTCGCTGAGGGCGAGTCCATGTTTGCGGCTCTTGAAACAAAAAAACCTCAGCTAATAATGCTTGATATCATGCTTCCCGGAGAAGACGGCATAACCATATTAAAAAAACTCAAAGCTCAATCCCTTACCGCCGATATTCCGGTTATCATGGCTACCGCCAAAGGAACTGAATACGATAAAGTCATAGGACTTGATATAGGTGCCGATGATTATCTTACAAAGCCTTTCGGCATGATGGAAATGATTTCCCGAATCAAAGCCGTTTTGAGGCGTTATACCCCACAGCAGGAGTCAAAATTGTTATGTATCGGTCAGCTTGCCTTAGATATGACACAGCACATAGTAACTGCCTGCGGCCAAAGAGTCCAGCTCACCTTAAAAGAATATGAACTTCTTAAACTTTTTATGGAAAACCCGGGACGAGCATATACAAGAGACCAACTTCTCTCACAAATATGGGGCTCTGACTATATCGGAGAAACAAGAACCATAGATGTGCACATAGGAACACTTAGAACCAAACTTGGAGATTGCGGTGATTATATAGAAACTGTAAGGGGTGTCGGCTACAGAATGGAGGGTAAGGTATGACGAAGAAAATTTTTCGTTCCATATATATCGTTGCACTCACTGTGTTTGTAGCTTCTCTTCTGCTTATTCTAAGTTTTCTTTACGGATATTTCAACAAAGTGCAGCATGAGCAACTTAAGATACAAACCGATCTTGCCGCACGAGGAGTTGACAATGAGGGGATTACATACTTTGATGGTTTGAACACAAGCAAATTCAGAATAACTTGGATAGGAGCAGACGGTTCTGTGCTTTTCGACAGTAAAAGCGACAGTAGTTCCATGGAAAACCACCTAAAAAGAGAAGAAGTCCAAGAAGCGCTTGAGTCCGGTTATGGTGAAAGTGAACGATTTTCCTCCACTCTGTTGGAAAAATCTCTTTACTCAGCAGAACAACTCAAAGACGGAAGCATCCTTAGGCTTTCCATGGTTCAAAACAGTGTGCTTACATTATTCTTAGGCATGCTTCAACCAATATGTGTAATAATTGTTGTCGCCCTTGTTCTGTCACTTTTGTTGGCATCCAGACTATCGAAAAAAATCGTACATCCTTTAAACTGCCTTAACTTAGACGACCCATTAAACAATGAGGGTTATGACGAGCTTTCTCCGCTTCTTATAAAATTGCACAGCCAGCAAAATCAACTAAAGAGGCAATCAAATGAGCTGAAAAAGCGGCAGGATGAGTTTAATGCGATAACCGATTCTATGAGCGAGGGACTGATGCTTTTAAATACAAAAGGCACTATACTAAGCGTTAATCATGCCGCTGTATCTTTGCTCTCAGCAGATGATTTCTGTGTGGGAAAAAACATCCTGACAGTAAACAGAAGCCTTGCACTGCAACAAGTTCTTTCAGAAGCCATCGGCGGAAACCAGTCGGAAAAAGTAATCAACATTCATGACTCTTATTATCAGGTAAATGCCAACCCGGTAATGTCTGACAGTGCAGTATCAGGTGTTGCTCTTCTGATTTTTGATGTCACCGAAAAAGAGAATTCGGAAATGATGAGGCGTGAATTCACCGCCAATGTTTCTCACGAACTTAGAACTCCTCTTCATTCCATATCAGGATATGCCGAACTTCTTAAAAATGGCATGGTAAAAAGCGACGATGTGACTCCGGTTGCCGGAAAGATATACGATGAAGCTCAACGCATGGTTCTTCTGGTAGAAGATATAATTAAACTTTCCCACCTTGATGAGGGTGCTGAGGATATGAAAAAGGAAGATGTGGACCTCTATGATATTGTTAAGTCGGTAATCGACCGTCTTACTTCCGAAGCCAAATCTTCCGAAGTGGCCGTAGATTTTAAAGGCTGTCATGCCACTATAACCGGTGTGCCGCAGCTCTTAAACAGCATAATATATAATCTTTGCGACAACGGTATCAAGTACAACCGGAAAGGCGGAACCCTTTCTGTGGAATTGTCTGAAGAGGCCTCTGAAATCGTACTTAAAGTAAGTGATACAGGTATCGGAATTCCTTTAGAACATCAGGCACGAATTTTTGAAAGGTTCTACCGTGTAGATAAAAGCCATTCAAAAGAGGTTGGCGGAACGGGACTTGGTCTTTCGATAGTAAAGCATGCAGCCAAAATACATAATGCCAAAATCCAAGTAGACAGTACTCCTTATCAAGGAACCACAATAACTGTCAGATTTCCCAAGTAATAATACACCTCTATATTGATAAAAAAACCAACCCCGCGTGAAACGCGGGGTTTCAGACTGTAGACAAAAGCCCGGCTCATACGAGAGCAAGGGCTTTTGTCTACAGTCT
>CAJMLH010000039.1 GCA_905214195.1 uncultured bacterium | reverse complement strand
TAATTCGAGATAAAGTTTTTGCTTACAGGCTTGCTTTCATCACTCGTCATTTCTTATATTTCAATTCCACTTCTGACTATAAAAAATGTCAAAACCGGTAAGGAATTTTTTGTTTTAAATATCAATCATCTTAAACTTATTCCTTATTCTATATGGGTTGTTAAAGAGATTTTTAAATCTGCTATCGATGTTTCTCGTGAGATTCTAAAGTTTCATGTCGATTATGAACCTCGTATAGTCTATTTTTCCATGCCTTTTGAAAATCCAATGGCAGGTGTAATTCTATCAAATTCCATAATACTTACTCCGGGTACCATAACCCTTGATGTTACAGAAGACGGCATTTTTGAAGTTCACGCAATAAATCAGAAAGCTGCAGATGATATGCTGAGCGGCACCATGGCTCTAAAGGTTGCGGCATTGTTCGGGGAAACATGCGAATTCGTTCCGCTCCCAAACATGGAGATTTCTGACATTCCAAGGGAGGTTTTTTAATATATGGATACATTTTTTGTCTGCTATCTTATAGGCATAATCTTTCTTACGCTTTTAATGCTTGCACGCCTCTTTATAAATGCAGGTGTATACAACAGATTTATAGGAATTCTTGTAATGTCTACAAATGTCATACTTATTCTTGTTCTGATAGGATTTGTTGACGGAAGAAGAGACATGTATGTTGATATAGCTATTTCCTATGCAGTTTTAGGATTTATAACTTCTGTAATAGTTGCAAAAATACTTGGCAGCAGAAGTAGCAAAAAGGAGGATCACAATGGACATTAGAAACGCCCTGACGGTTCTTTTTCTTATGTTAGGATTCATATGTTTTGTAATCACAGCAATCGGAGTTTTCAGACTAAAAGATTTTTATTCAAGACTACATGCTGCCGGAATATGCGAAGCAGCGGGATTGGTTCTTTGCAGCATAGGCTTCTTCATATATGAGGGTTTATCCATCACCGGACTTAAAATATTCACTATCTTTATGGCAGTATTTATCGCAAGTCCCATCGGTACTCATATAATAGCCAGAGTTGCTTTCAAACAAAGCATAAGTGACGATGACGATGATATGGAAGAATCATCTTTTATGTTGCATAATAAGACTTCCGAAAGGAAGGTGAAGTAACATGCCTATTTTACTTCTTGAGGGGCTTCTCTTAGTTGCCCTCATAGCTATAGCCATAGCCATAGTCTTAGGCCGCAAACTTCTTTCGGCTACTGTTATTTATTGTGCTTTCAGCATTACCGCAATGCTTCTTTACACTATAGTCGGCGCCGCCGATGTGGCATTTACAGAAGCGATTATCGGTACAATATCTACCGTATATTTTATAATAGCTATCAAATCTATAAGCAAAGGTTCTAAAAATGGAAGAAAAAAAGATTAGATTAAAAAAAGCAATAGGACTTGCTGTGGTTATCATCTTCGTTGGAATAGGAGCTATAAAAGTAGGTAGTTTCTTGCCTACTATCGGAGCTTTAGATACTCCCGCCAACACAGATATATCCATGTACTACATAAATCATGCGATGGAAGATACCCATGCACAGAATATAGTTACAGCAGTGCTGGCAGATTACAGAAGTTTTGATACTCTGTTTGAAACATGTGTAATGCTGTTGTCAGGTGTAGCTGTAATGGTGATACTTTCAGATAAGAAAAAGGATGTAGTCAATGATAACCGTACAGTTGCAGAATCAAAACATATTTCCACTTTCGGAAGTTCACTGATGGACGGAGCCTTTCGTATAGTAATTCCTATAATACTAATTTACGGAATATATGTGCTCTTTCACGGTGAAGTCAGCTTAGGCGGAGGATTTCAAGCAGGTGCTCTTATTTCATGTGCATATCTTTTGGACAGAATAATACCAAGCTTTGATATAATAAATAAAAGTTCAAAAGAAGAAACAGGTCTTGTAATAGCTGCCTGCGGAACACTGCTTTATGTAATTACGGGAATCATACCTATGTTTAATGACGGCAGATTTCTGGAATTCGGAAAACTTCCCTTTAAATGGGAGACCATCGCCGACCTTCATGCTGACGGCATACTTATGATCGAAATCGGAGTAACCGTCTGTGTAGCCGGTGTTATAATAACTATCTTGGAAGCAGTACTGGAAAGGACAGATTTTAATGACTGATTTGATTCAAACTATAGAAGCTTTTCTGGCAGACAGAGGAATATATATGCTTGCCATAATACTCATGGCAATAGGTGTATACGGTATGATAACCTGTGGCAATTACATGAAAAAACTTATGTGCATGAACATCATGCAGGTTGCCGTAATTTTCTTTTTTTTGACTTTCGGACAAAAGGAGGGGGCTACCCTTCCCGTTACTTTAGGAGAACTTTCTTCACCTGATGCATACATAAATCCCATACCACATGCTCTGATGCTTACCGCCATAGTAGTAAGTTTAGGTATAACAGGTGTTGGACTTGCTTTGCTTATGAGAATAAAAGATGTTTACGGAACTATAGAAGAAAACGAAATAACGGGAGGTAAAAAACAATGAGTCAATTCATTTTTCATCTCCCTATACTTGTAATGATTTTTCCTCTTGCAGCTACTCTTTTATGTCTGATATTAGGTCATTTCAGTGCAGACTTGGCAAAAAGAACGGTAATAAGTTCACTTTTCCTAACTGTAGTCTGTGCAGTTATACAGCTCATACAAGTAGTCTTGTCTCAAGAACCTATCCATTATTATCTGGGCGGATGGCTTGCGCCTATTGGTATAGAATTTGTTATCGACGGCCTTTCCGGTACGATTATCGTTTTAGTTTCTGTAATATCATGGACGACGGCACTGTTCAGCAGTCCATTTGAAGTCCTTGAAAGAGGGGACAACAAGTTCCGTTCTGCCGGATATTATGCGATGCTTTCGTTCCTATCCCTTGGACTTCTTGGAATGGCTTCTACAGGAGATGCGTTCAACCTATATGTATTTATGGAAATAACGGCTATTTCGGGATATGGATTGATTGCCTGCGGAGAGGAGAAAGGTCCTATCGCTGCATTTAGATATCTTCTTACAGGCACAGCCGGTGCGTTAATGTACCTTTTGGGCGTGGGATTTTTATATGCCGCAACGGGAACTTTAAACATGGAAGCTTTAACAAAAGAAATGCCTGAACTTGTTGACAGTCCACTCATCATACTATCAATCGCATGTATGATAATAGGCTTTGGAATCAAGATGGCATTGTTTCCTTTACATGGATGGCAGCCGGCAGCCCATTCTTATGCACATATCGGTGCAGACCCCATGATTGCCGGAATTATGATAAAAGTGCCTGCATATGCCATGCTCAGATTCTTTTTCGGTGTTTTTAACGAGGTTAGCACAGTAATGCAGCTTTTCCTTGATATAATAGGTATAATGGCCGTTTTGGGAATACTGTACGGTTCTCTAAAAGCTTTAAGATATGATACTTATAATAAAATTCTTGCTTATTCAAGTATAGGACAGGTTGGTTACATAGCAATGGGATTTGCTATAGGTAATTTTTACGGTCTGTTAGGGGCTGTTCTGCACATAGTGAGCCATGCCTTTATGAAGTCCGGGTTATTCTATACATCCGGAGCTTTAAAATACAAATACGGAATACATGAAACTACCCAGCTGGGGCAGATATATAAAGATATGCCGGCTACATCTTTAACTATGAGCGTATGTGCATTGTCAATGATAGGACTGCCTCCGTTTGCCGGATTTTTCAGCAAATGGTATCTTGCCATAGGTGCAATAAAAAACGGTCAGTACTTATTTGTGGCAGTTTTAATACTAAGCAGCCTTCTAAGTGCAATATACTTCTTCAGAATACTTGAAAAACTATTTATGGATAAAAAAACAGCAATAAAGAAGCACGAATCCGCTCCACTAAAAGAACGGTTTGAGTTGCCATGGCAAATGATAATTCCAATGGTAACATCTGTGTGTGCGATAATACTTTTGGGATTATTTAATTCTTACATAATAGGCGATGTTGTCGGACCTTCCATAGCGGAGGTGATAGGAAAATGATGATATTCAGTTTACGACCTGCGACAGCAGTAGCTGCACCTTTAATTGCAGCTCTGATTATACTTTTTTTCGG
The DNA here is from genome assembly GCA_905214195.1 of uncultured bacterium. Taxonomy (GTDB): domain Bacteria; phylum Bacillota; class Clostridia; order Peptostreptococcales; family Anaerovoracaceae; genus Fimisoma. The sequence goes on along the minus strand of CAJMLH010000039.1, from coordinate 16,248 downwards.
TAACCGTATCAAACCCAACATAAGAGAATCTATAACCATGATTGCCTCTGCAATTATGGCTGCAATAGTATTCTCTATGGTTCCGGGAGTATTAAAAGGGGAAATATATGTATCTGAACTTTGGCAAATAGTTGACGGAATAACCCTTACTCTGAAAACCGACAGCGCCGGAATGGTATTTGCCTGTGTAGCTTCTGCTCTTTGGATACTTACATCCATATATTCAATAGGATATATGAGGGGTCATCACGAAAAAAATCAAACAGGATATTTTTCGGCTTTTGCAGTCTGCATAGCTTCTGCAATAGGCATTTCTCTGGCATCAAATCTTATAACTTTTTTCATATTTTACGAAATGCTTACTGTAGCAACATATCCGCTTGTTGCCCATTACAGAAACGATAAGGCTAAGTTCTCAGGCAGAAAATATCTTGCATACACGCTGATAAGCGGTCAGATATTTTTTGCTGCCATAGTATGGGTATATGTAAAATACGGAACTTTAGACTTTAAAGCAGGCGGCTTTATAGAAGCAGGCTCAATGAGTTCAGGTCTCATGTGCATAATGTTCTTTATGATGATTGTAGGAGGAGCAGTAAAAGCGGGTGTTATGCCGCTTCACGGATGGCTGCCTTCTGCCATGGTTGCACCTACGCCGGTAAGTGCTCTGCTTCATGCAGTAGCAGTAGTAAAGGCAGGGGCTTTTTGTGTACTCAGAGTTGTATGCTATGTATTCGGACCTGAAAGTGCCGCATGGTGCGGAGGCGCTGTGATACTAAGTTGGTTTGCTGCATTTACCATCATAATATCTTCGTTTATTGCCATGAGACAAGACAATCTTAAAGCAAGGCTTGCATTTTCCACAGTAGGTCAGTTATCCTACATAGTTTTAGGCATAAGCCTGCTATCGGTATACAGCATAACAGGAGCTTTGTTCCATATTGTGGCCCACGCTTTCCTTAAGATAACATTGTTTATGTGTGCAGGAGCAATATTTGTAATTACCGGTCTGTCTGAAATCAGCACCATGAAAGGTCTCGCAAAGAAAATGCCTATAACTTCCGTTTGCTTTGCAATATCATCCTTGGGGCTTGCCGGACTTCCGTTAATGGCCGGCTTTATCAGCAAATTTAACATACTTGAGGGAGCAATGGCAGTAAATAAAATTTTCGCAATAGTTGTTCTTATCGCTGCGGCTCTTCTTGCCATAAGCTATCTGATGCCTGTTGTTAAAGTTTTCTTCTGTAAACAGGAAGAACCTTGCGAAAAAGATTCACCGTCAGCAAAGTATTCTAAAACTTCGATTGCAATGGTTGCTCCTATAGTGTGTACCGTAATTATATCGCTTATTTTAGGATTCGTTCCCGATGCAGGACCGCATCTGTATGATATGGCTCAGACTGCGGCAGAATCCATAACAGGAGAGGGAGGTATCTACCTTGCGGAATAAGAAAACAATATATTTTATATTAGGTGCTGTAATTGTTGCCGCCCTTACAGCAGAGATACTTTTTGCTCATCCTCATTATAAAAACATATGGAACACTTTCCCCGGAGCAGATATAATAATCGGCTTTGGTGGGGCATGGCTTCTTATACTTCTTGCAAAAAAAATAATGGCTCCTATTTTACAGCGAAAAGAAGATTATTATGACGGAGGTGATAAAGATGCTTAGCGACTTTATTCAGCCCGGACTTATATTGATAATATTCGGGATTTTCTCTCTTATACTTCCCGCAGTTATAAGAAAGGCTGCAATACTTGCCGGTCCGCTTTTAACTCTCGCCGCTGTCATAGTTACAGACTGCGATAAACTTACATTTATGTTCGGTCTTATATTTGCTGTAATATCTGTAATAGGAGCATTATACAATTTTCATATTAAAGATAAGTATGAACTTGCTGCGGAAGCAGTATATGCAGGCAGCAGCATCAGTGTTGTATTTGCCTCGCATTGGATAGGTATGCTTATATTTTGGGAACTTATGGCAGTTGCTTCATGGCTTATAGTCATATCCTCAAAAACGAAAGCTGCAAAGAAAGCCGGTTTCAGATATTTGCTCGTTCATATGCTTGGAGGTAACTTTCTCCTTGCCGGAATCATGATGAAAGTTTATTCCGGCTCAACTATGATTGAATCACTTACAGGCAATATAGACGCTGCTTATTGGCTCATACTTGCAGGTGTAGCCGTAAATGCGGCAATTCCTCCTCTAAATGCATGGATTGCCGATGCTTATCCGGAATCCACCATGGGCGGGACGGTATATATGGGTTCATTTACTACAAAAGTAGGCGTTTTCTGTCTTATTAAACTCTTTGCAGGTACCCACCTGCTTTTGTATTTCGGTGTTTTCATGGCTGTGTGGGGTGCATGTATGGCTCTGATAGAAAACGATTTGAGAAGATTATTTGCCTATCATATAATAAGCCAAGTCGGGTACATGGTTGCATCTTTGGCAATAGGAAGTCATGCAGGTATCGACGGTGCAGCAGCCCATGCATTCAACAACATATTATATAAGGGTACACTTCTTATGTGTGCAGGCACTGTGATATCAGTTACCGGTAAACGAAAAATAAGCCAGCTTGGCGGTCTTGCAAAAAAGCTTCCCATTACATCAATATGCTTTTTAACAGCATCTATGGCTATAGCAGGATTTCCGCTTTTAAACGGGTTTGTAAGCAAATCTCTTATAATGAATGCAGCAGCCGAAAGCGGATATTATTGGGCAAAACTGCTTTTGATGGTTGCAAGTATAGGAACGCTTATGTCTGTCACTTTAAAGATAAATTATTTCGTATTCTTTGGTAAAAGCGAAATTGAACTTGATGTAAACGAAAAAAGTGTACCTTTAAGCAGAAAGCTATCTATGTTAATAGGTGCCGCAGGCTGCATAGTAATCGGTCTTTTCCCAAATCTTTTGTACGGCCTCACTCCGTACGGAATTGACGGACATCCGTTTACGGTAGATCATGTTACGCAGTATGGGGAGTTGTTTGCTGCCGCAGCTATAGCGTTTGTCATGTATATAGACCACATGAAACCTAAAGAAAAAATTACCCTTGATACCGATTGGTTTTACAGAAAACCACTGAAATATTTGATACTCCAAGTTTCGGCTATGGCAGACGGTTTCAGAAAACATTCCGGTGAAATGTTTGGAATATTTTTTCAAAAGGCAAACTACTATCTGCATAATCCAAGAATGTTGTTCACATCAGAACCACAAAAGAAAAGGGATTGTTTAGAAGATGATGATGTTCTTCAAAAACCGGCAGGCAGTCTTATTGCTCTCAATTTTATAATATTTTTAGCAATACTTTCATTTGTGTTTGTTAAAGTAAGAGGCTCTTTTTAAAGCCTCTTTTTTATTGAAAACAGACAATACTTCTGTTATAATTTTAATGAGGTGATACTATGTCCGAAAAGCAGGTTTTAAACAAAATTTCAGAGGAAATTATCGCTATGTCGGCGTCGAGAGCTGTTCTTGGTGTTCCCGGAGTTAACCATTTGAGCGACAATCTCATTGAAAAAATAGTAGGTAAGGATTCGCCTGCCAAAGGCATTAAAGTATCTAAGGAAAAAGATAAGATCACAGTAGATGTGTTTGTGGTCGTAGATTACGGAGTAAAAATCCCTCAGCTTGCCTGGGATATACAGACAGCTGTAAAAGAACATGTACTCAAAATTATAAATATAAAAGTAAATGCGGTGAACATTCATGTTCAAGGTGTATCACTGCCCAAGAAATTCAGGAGAAACAATGAATAGAAGAGAAGCAAGAGAACTTGTAATGAAATGTATATTTCAGATGGAAGTTCAAAAAGAATTTACCAGAGAAAATGCCGAGAAATTTCTTAAAGATAAGATTACAAAGCAGCAAAACAGTTACATATCAAATGTACTTGAGCAGTTCTGCTCTAACATAGAAGCCATTGATGATGTTCTAAACCAAAACAGCAAGGGATGGCCTGTATCAAGAATGGCAAAAGCCGATTTGGCAATAGCAAGACTTGCCGTATGTGAAATCTTATATATAGATGATGTTCCCAAGGCCGTAGCTATAAATGAGGCCGTAGACATAGCAAAGATTTACGGCAGTGAACAATCGCCGAAATTTATAAACGCAATATTAAAAAATATATAAAATGAAAAATCTTTATTCGCTGGGCATAGACACCAGTAATTATAAGACTTCCGTGGCAGTGGTAGACTGTAACGGAAAAATTTTGTTCAATGTAAGCAAGTTTTTGGAAGTAAAAAAAGGGGAACGGGGACTTAGACAATCTGAGGCTCTGTTTCAGCATATCAAACAACTGCCTGATATATTGAGTAATCTTTTTTCAGATACTTCATTAAAAGAAAAGATAGGCTGTATATCGGTATCCTCAAGACCAAGACCTGTAGAAGGCTCTTATATGCCGGTTTTTCTTGCAGGCCTTTCAACTGCAAGAGTCTTAAGTTCCGTTTTAGATGTTCCACTATTTGAATTTTCTCATCAGGAGGGACACATAGAGGCGATAGGATTTTATGCTGCCACAGACAAGAATACTCCTTATATATGCTTTCATTTCAGTGGCGGAACTACAGAAGCAATTTTAAAAGACAAAAATTCTCCATATAATTTAAATATAATAGGAGGCTCAAGGGATTTGTCATACGGACAAGTATTTGACCGTACAGGCGTTGCAATGGGGCTTGATTTTCCGTGCGGTGAAGAACTTGATAAACTGGCTCTGTCATGTGAATCTGCCTCAAATGTCCTTACAAAGATAAAAGTAAAAGACGGATATGTAAATTTATCAGGTATAGAAACACAAGTTTCAAGAGCCTTACAATCAGAAAACAGCCTGATGCTTGTCGGTGAACTTTTTCTTAAAAGTGCTGCTTCAATTGCCGAAATGACTAAACAGACAGCACAAAAATATAATGTATCCGACTTTATATATGCAGGCGGTGTCTCAAGCAGCAAATATATAAGAAGTTATCTTTCCAAAAACCTGAGCAGCGACTTAAACCTTATTTTCGGTGAACCTGCTCTTTCATCAGACAATGCCGTCGGAACGGCTCTCCTTGGAGGAAGCAAAATATGGCTTTGAAACCTGTTACCGTTTCACAACTTAATGACTACATAAGCAGAATTCTTACTACAGACCCACTACTTGGCAATATATCCGTAACCGGTGAAATTTCCAATCTTAAATTTCACAGTTCCGGTCATGTGTATTTTTCTCTACTTGATGAAAATTCCAGAATAAATTGTTTTCTTCCGGCATCATATAAGAGAAATTTAAGCTATGCGTTAGGTGATGGTCTTGAAGTCATAGTAACCGGCTACATAAATGTCTATAAAAAAGGCGGTACATATACACTTTTTGTCAAAAATGTCGAAGTTTCGGGAGAAGGAAACTTGTCGGCAGCTTTTGAAATACTGAAGAATAAATTAAAAAACGAGGGTTTATTTGCCCCTGAACACAAGAAACATCTTCCCGCATTTCCTCGCAAAGTAGGAGTTGTAACATCAAAAACAGGTGCGGCAGTAAGAGATATAACAAAAATAATACAAAGCCGGACAAAAATGACAGATATAATCATATTTCCTGTCTTGGTTCAAGGTCAAGGTGCTGCTAATGATATAGCAGATACAATAGATATGATAAATGAAAAGTTTGACGATATAGATGTTCTGATAGTGGGCCGCGGCGGAGGCTCTTCTGAAGATTTGTGGGCATTTAACGAAGAAGTCGTTGCACGAGCTGTATATCGTTCAAAAATACCTGTAATCTCAGCAGTAGGCCACGAAATAGATATTACCATATGCGACTTTGTTGCAGACAAAAGAGCTGAGACACCCACTGCCGCAGCAGAAATGGCCGTCCCTGACGACAGGGTATTGGAAGATTTTATAAACACAAAAAAACATGAGCTCCTCGTTCAATTAAAGAACAAAGCCTCATATTCCGAAATCCGCTGCCGCAGTTTATATGAGTCTTTAAAAAATACGATGGATTCTAAATTGCAAATCCTCACTCATATAATAGAGCAAAAGTACATAAGTCTTGAAGAAAATAATCCAAAAGCAGTTCTTTCAAAAGGATACGCAGTGCTTGAAAATACAGACGGCCAAGTTATTTCTTCGGTTAAAAACATCGTGCCTGAAAAAAGATATAGATTGTATCTTAAAGACGGCTCTGTTGAAATTACTATCTCAGACTTGAAAGAAGGTGACAAGTTATGACTTTTGAAGAGTCAGCAAGAAAGCTTGCAGAAATGTCAGAAAAGATAAAGGATGAAAAGATTACCTTGCAGGAAGCAATAAAATGCTACGAAGAGGGTGTAAAAAGCTACGAAGAATGTAATAAAATATTAAAAGAGGCCAAACAGAAAATTGAAGTTTATGAGGATTATGAGGAAGGAGTCTAATAGGTTAAAATGAAAGAAAGAAGCTTTGACGAATATAAAGAACTTGTAGATCAACATCTTATGGACTTTGTACCTAATATAGACAACAAAAGTATCTCGCTTTATGAATCCATGAAATACAGCCTGACGGCAGGAGGTAAGAGACTGCGTCCCGTTCTGCTTCTGGCGGCTTGTGAATTTGCCGGAGGCAATATAAGGGAAGCTATTCCATATGCTTGTGCAATAGAATATATACATACCTATTCTCTGATACATGATGATTTGCCTGCAATGGATAATGATGATCTTAGAAGAGGACTTCCAACCAACCACAAAGTATATGGTGATGCCATAGCAATACTGGCAGGCGACGGACTTTTAACATGTGCATTTGAAGCTATCAACAAAGATATGATGCTTTATTACGATTCACCGGAAAAGATTAAAAAAAGAGTAAATGCCGCCTACGAAATAGCTAAAGGCGCAGGGGTGAGGGGTATGGTTGCCGGTCAGGTTTCCGATATCGAAGCCGAAAACGCAATTGCTTCAAAAGAAATGCTCGAATACATACACTTGAACAAAACAGGTGCACTGATAAAAGCTGCGGTAAAAGCAGGTCTTTATCTGGGAAATCCAACAGGCTCCATGATTATCGACCTTGAAAAATATGCTGAAAACATGGGCATAGCTTATCAGATTGCTGATGATATTTTAGATGTAAATGGAAATCCGGAGGAAACAGGAAAGGCTACAGGTTCAGACAAGAAGAAAAACAAAAACACCTATACTACCATATTAGGTGTTGAGGCCGCTCGTCTAAGACTTGAAGAGCTTACAGAAATGGCTGTAAAATCAATCGATAAATATTACGACAATGCTGAGTTTTTCAGAAATCTTGTTCTGAATTTGGCTAAACGCACAAAATAAAAAATAAAGGCAAACTCAAATGAAATCAGATATTACGGAATATAATTTTCCACAAGATTTAAAAGCAATGACTCTTGCAGAAGCAGAGCTATTATCATATTCAATACGGGACTTCCTGATAAGCAAAGTCTCTTCGACAGGGGGACATCTTGCTTCCAATCTTGGCGTGGTTGAACTTACAATCGCACTTCATAAAGTATTTGACAGTCCAAGAGATAAAATCATATGGGATGTCGGTCATCAGGCTTATGTGCATAAGATTTTAACCGGCAGAGCAAAGGAATTTGACACATTAAGACAATTAAACGGTCTTAGCGGATTTCCAAAAGGTAAGGAAAGTCCTCATGATGTATATGATACCGGTCACAGCAGTGTTTCCATCTCCGCAGCTTCGGGAATGGCAGCCGCCAGAGATATTAAAGGTGAAGATTATGATGTTGTTGCTGTAATAGGCGACGGTTCAATAACCGGCGGAATGGCCTATGAGGCACTAAACAACATAGGAGACAGCAAGTCGAAAGTAATAGTAATTTTAAACGATAACGGCATGTCAATCTCTCCAAATATCGGAGGAATCTCCAAACATCTGGGTAATCTCAGAACATCAAAGAGCTACCTTGATGTCAAAAAATTCCTAAAAAGCAGAGTGGTTAACATACCCAACATAGGCAAACCTCTTGTAAACGGTCTTGCAGATTTTAAAAACGATATAAAGTATTCCATCCTTGACAACGGCGGAGTCTTAGTGGAAGAATTGGGCATCACTTATTTCGGCCCTGTAGATGGTCACAGTATCAAGGATTTAACTGATGTGTTGAACAAAGCAAAATCGTTAAATGAGCCTGTCTTTATACATGTAATAACTCAGAAAGGCAAAGGTTATATAAACGCCGAAAAAGCTCCGGCAAAATTCCATGGAATAGGACCCTTTGATCCTACAACAGGCTCAGAGCTAAAAAAGTCTTCAGGCAAAACATTTTCTTCAGTTATGGGAGAATGCATTACAAACAAAGCCGCAGAGGATGACCGTATAGTTGCCATAACTGCTGCAATGTGTGAAGCTACAGGTCTTTATGACTTTTCCATGAAATATCCCAACAGATTTTTCGATGTTGGAATTGCAGAAGAACATGCTGTTTCTTTTGCTGCCGGTTTGGCAAAAGGCGGGATGAAACCTGTAGTATGCATATATTCATCTTTCCTGCAAAGAGCATACGATCAGATATTAGAGGATGTCTGCATGCAGCAGCTTCCCGTGATATTTGCAATAGATAGAGCAGGCTGTGTAGGTGCAGACGGAGAAACACATCATGGTATGTTTGATATTTCTTATCTTTCCACGATACCAAACTTGACTATACTTGCACCTAAAGACGGAAACCAACTAAAAGCTATGTTTGATTATGCACTTATGCTGGACAAGCCTGTAGCTATAAGATATCCTCGAGGAGAAGCTGTTTTCGATAAAAAGATTATGTCTACTTATGACGGCAATAATTGCCGTTTAAGAGAGAGAGGTATCATAGATATATGGGCTTGCGGCAAAATGGTATCTTGTGGCGAAAAAGTCTGCGATATTTTAGAAAGCTGCGGCATAAAAGCAGGCCTTGTAGAAGTTTCCAAAATCAAGCCTATTGATATGCAGCCTCTTAATGATTATAACAGTGATGCCAAACTCATTGTAACTATTGAAGACAATTCTTTGTCCGGCGGAATGGGTCAACAGATGGCAGCTGCCATAAGCAACAGTTCCTCCGATATACTAAACTTCGGATGGCCCGATGAATTCATACCTCAAGGAACAATCGACGAACTTGCTGATAAATACGGTCTTACTCCCGTAAAAATTGCCGAAAGGATATGTGAATACCTTGAAAGATAGATTGGACGCACTTTTAGTAAAAAAGGGATATTTTACATCCAGAGAAAAAGCGAAAGCTTCCATAATGGCCGGTATAGTATATGTAGACGGTCAAATAAGCGACAAAGCCGGAACTATGGTAGACACAGAAGCCGACATATTTATAAAAGAAAATATATGTCCGTATGTAAGCAGAGGCGGTCTTAAACTGGCAAAATCCTTGGAAACATGGAATTTTGATTTAAATGAAGCTATCTGTATGGATATAGGCGCATCAACAGGCGGATTCACCGACTGTATGTTGCAAAACGGCGCAGCTATGGTATATGCAGTAGATGTAGGCTATGGACAATTGGACTATAAACTGCGAAACGACAATCGTGTTGTAAACATGGAAAAATGCAATATAAGATATATCGATCAAACACTTATAAAACCTTTGGATTTCATAAGTGTAGATGTATCTTTTATATCTTTGAAGCTCATTTTCCCCATTGCTTCATCATTACTCAAAGATAACGGACATATGGTATGCCTTATCAAACCTCAATTTGAGGCAGGAAGAGAACAAGTAGGCAAGAAAGGAATTGTACGAGACAGAAAAGTCCATGTACAAGTCATCGAAAATGTGATAAAATATACAATTGAGAATGGGCTCAGACCTTCCGGTTTGACATACAGTCCTGTAACAGGTGCCAAAGGCAATATAGAATTTCTTCTTTACATAGACGGAAAGCTGAACCCAGGAGAAGAATTCGATATCGCAACCATACCTGTACATCAAATTGTTAACACCTCCCATGAGGAGTTGGAATAAAAGTAAGTATTAGTAAATCAAAGGAGACGAAAATGAAACTATCAAACAAAGTGTTGAACATGGAACTCTCACCAATCAGAAAATTTGTTCCATACGCAGATGCCGCAAGAGCAGCAGGCAAAAAAGTTTACGGACTCAATATCGGACAGCCTGATATCAAAACTCCGCAGGCATTCTTCGATGCTGTTAAAAACTATGACCAAGAAGTTCTGGCTTATGCCAACTCTCAGGGTGTAGATGTTCTTCTTGATGCTCTGGTAGGCTACTATAAGAGAATAGGTCTTGATTTTGAGAAGAAAGATCTTATGGTTACCAACGGCGGTTCTGAAGCTATAAGCATGCTTATGACTTGTATGCTTGATGAGGGCGATGAAGTTATCATGGCTGAACCATTCTACACTAACTACAAAACTTTCGTTGCTCAGGCAGGCGGTAAGGTTGTAGCAATCCCTACTACAGCTGATGATGGCTATCAGTATGCCGTAAGAGAAAAAATCGAAAAAGTTATCACACCTAAGACTAAAGCTATTGCTATCATAAACCCTGGCAACCCTACAGGAAAAGTCCTCACAAAGGATGAAATGAAGCTTATCGTAGATATAGCTTTAGAGCATGACATGTTCATAATAGCAGACGAAGTTTACAGAGAATTCGTATACGACGGAAAAGAAATGTCTTCATTCGGTTCATTCAAAGAAGCTGAACAGAATGTTATAATCGTTGACTCTGTTTCCAAGAGATTCTCAGCTTGCGGCGCAAGAATAGGTTCAATCGCATGCAAGAACGAAGAGCTTATGCTCAATGTAATGAAGCTTGCTCAGGCAAGACTTTGCTGCCCTACTATAGATCAGATTGGTGCTGCGGCTCTTTACAATCTGGATCCTTCATATTTTGATGACATCAAGAAAGAATATGAACACAGAAGAAATGTTTCAGTTGAAGCACTCAACGAAATCGAAGGAATCAAATACGGTGTACCTGAGGGAGCATTCTACATAACAGCTCAGCTTCCTGTAGATAACGCAGAAGATTTCTTAATGTTCTTATTACAGGAATTCGATGTAAACGGCGAAACATGCATGTTTGCTCCTGCCGGCGGCTTCTTTGGAACTGAAGGTGTGGGCAAATCCGATATGCGTATCGCTTATGTCCTCAATGCAGAAGACATGAAAGCCGGTATCAACATTATTAAAGAAGGTATCAAGGCATACAACAACAGATAGTTTAGCATTTTAATTTACTTATCAAGGATAGAAAAAGGAAGAAACATATGAAATTATCTCCAATGATGGAACAATATATGAATATAAAAAAGAATTATGAAGATTGTATACTGTTTTTCAGACTTGGCGATTTTTACGAAATGTTCTTCGATGATGCAAAGCTTGCATCAAAAGAATTGGAATTAACGCTGACCGGTAAAAACTGCGGTCAGGAGGAAAGGGCTCCCATGTGTGGAGTCCCTTTCCATTCCGCAGAAAATTACATAGCCAGACTTGTTGACAAAGGTTATAAAGTTGCCATCTGCGAACAGGTTGAAGATCCTGCTTCGGCAAAAGGAATAGTTAAAAGGGAAGTAATACAAATTGTTACGCCGGGAACTCTCACTGCTCAATCAATGTTAGCAGAAAAGGAAAACAATTATCTTGCCGCCATCTATACAGATGAAAATGAAAACGGTATGTCAATCGCCTATTGTGACATTTCCACCGGTGAACTAAAGGTTACAGAATATAAAGACTCCAACCTTTATGAAACTCTTCTCAATGAACTCGTAAAAATCAATGCAAAGGAAATAATAATCAACAAGGATTTTGCAGGAACTTATTCTACAGATGAAATACATGCTGTAACAGAAGCATATATAAACACTGTAAGCAATGAGTTTTTTTCACATAAAAGCTGTTTGGATGCAGTCAAAGCACAGTTTAACTGTATTTCCACCGCAGCTATAGGTTTAGAAGAAGACAGCCTGTCAATACTTTCTTTAGGCGCACTTCTAAGTTATCTTTTAGAAACACAAAAGCACAGCCTTAAACAGATAACTCAAGTATCCACATATGAGTCCGGAAAGCATATGGCGCTTGATAAAGCTACCCTGCGTAATCTCGAACTTACCGAAACCCTTTATGACAAAAGGCTTGCAGGTTCGCTTCTCGGAGTTCTTGACAAAACTCACACAGCTATGGGAAGCCGTAAAATGAAGCGTTGGTTAAGAGAACCTCTTAATGATTCCAAAGAGATTAACAAGAGGCTTGATGGTGTGGACGAGCTTTATCAACAGCTCCTCATCAGAAATAACCTTAAAGACTCACTAAAGGGTATATATGATTTTGAGCGTCTTGCAGGTCGTATAGCATGCAGAAATGCCAACGGCAAAGACTTAATTGCTCTGAAAAATTCTCTAAAGATGCTGCCTGATATAAAGGCATCTTTGGAATATGCAAATTCCCCAATATTACGGGAACTAAACAATGAAATCAATCCTCTTACAGAGGTTTACAATACTATAGAAAATGCCGTCTGTGATGATCCTCCGTTTACTATCAAAGAAGGCGGGATAATTAAGGAAGGCTATTCCGAAGATCTGGATAAACTTAAAGATTCCATTAAAGACGGCAAAGCCTGGATTTCCGGACTGGAAGCTTCCGAAAGGGAAAGAACAGGCATCCGTACACTAAAAGTAGGATATAACAAAGTATTCGGATATTATCTGGAAGTCACCAAGTCTTTTTATGACCAGATTCCTGAAAACTACATAAGAAAACAGACATTGGCCAATGCCGAAAGATTTATAACCCCTGAACTTAAGGACATGGAAAATCTTGTGCTCAATGCAGAGGCCAAAATAAACCAGATGGAATATGATATATTTTCCGACTTGAGAGAATATATCGAAGGTTTTATAAAACAGCTTCAAACCATATCAGAAGCAATCGCTACTCTTGATGTACTATGTTCCTTTGCTCATGTAAGCGAAAAACACGGTTATACAAAACCTCAAATTGATGACTCAATGGAAATAGAAATAATCAAAGGTAGACATCCTGTAATAGAGCAGAGCATAGGAGAGGGTCTGTTTATATCAAACGACACATATTTAAATGACGACGATGCCAGTATGCTTTTGATAACAGGTCCTAATATGGCAGGTAAATCAACTTATATGAGACAAACAGCACTACTTGTTCTAATGGCTCAGGCAGGCTGCTTCATACCTTGTCAAAAGGCAAGAATAGGAGTTGTAGACAGGATATTCACAAGAATAGGAGCGTCAGACAATTTAGCTCAAGGTCAATCTACATTCTATGTAGAAATGAGTGAATTGTCGTATATATTAAATTCAGCAGGAGAAAGAAGCCTTATAATCTTAGATGAAATAGGTCGTGGAACCAGTACCTACGACGGACTTTCCATAGCATGGGCAGTTACTGAATATTTATGTAACAACAATACTCACATAAGGACTCTTTTTGCTACCCATTATCACGAACTTACGGCTCTTGAAGATAAGATTCATGGTGTAAGAAATCTTACGGTGGATGTATCGGAAGAAAACGGAAATATAGTTTTTCTCCACAAAATAGTATCAGGTTCTGCCAGCAGAAGTTACGGAATCCATGTTGCAAAGCTGGCCGGAATACCGTCAGAACTGCTTCAAAATGCAGAAGTTAAACTATCTGAACTTGAACAAATGCCGCCTCAGAGTGATACGGTAATACAAAAAAATGACAATGAAAACATTCAGCTTTCAATATTTGAAGATGCTTTTATACGAGATACCGTATCAGAAAAACTCAATTCCATTGATATTATGGAAATAACCCCGTCTGAAGCAATAAAGGCACTTGAAGAACTAAAAGGACTTGTAAATGATAAAAATCTTAGATAAACAGGTGGCCGATAAAATAGCTGCCGGAGAAGTCATAGACCGCCCCTTGTCCGTTATAAAAGAACTGATTGAAAATTCGCTGGATGCCGGTGCAGATTCAATAGTAGCGGAAATAAGAAAAGGTGGAAAAGAGTATATAAGAATTACCGACAACGGCTGCGGCATTTCTCGTGAAGAAGCTGAAACCGCCTTTCTTCGTCATGCAACAAGTAAAATTTCTTCTCAAGAAGACCTAAATAAAATAGATACTTTGGGTTTCAGAGGAGAGGCGCTTGCATCAATATGTGCAGTAACAAGAACTGAGCTTATAACTAAGCGAAAAAATGACAGGACAGGCACCAGACTTATCATACACGGAGGAGAAGTCATAAGTAATCAGCCTACAGGATGCCCTGACGGAACCACCTTAATAATAACCGATCTTTTCTACAATACTCCTGCAAGGCTAAAATTCATGAAAAGTGACTCTGCCGAAAGCAGCCTTATAATAGATATGATTTCACGATTTGCCCTTGCGTACAAAGATGTCTCTTTCAGACTGATAAACAATGGCAAAGTGCTTTTTTCAACATCCGGTAACGGTGACAGACTAAACATTATATCGAGAATATATCAATCAATAGATATTCATAACCTTACACCTGTTAAATGTTCTGATGGAGAACTTCATGTCGACGGATATATTTCAACACCTGCCATGAGCAGACCATCAAAATCCGGCCAGATATTCTTTGTAAACGGTCGCCCCGTCAACAGTAAGGTCATCGAAAGAGGTATAACGGAAGGATATAGGGAGCGCCTGTTTGAAGGCAGATTTCCTATAGTTTTCTTGTTTTTAACTTTGGCCTCATCAGATTTAGATGTAAATATACATCCCAATAAAAGAGAAGTTCGCTTTGATGATGAAAAAACAATAGAAACATTTATTTCACACAGCATAAAGGATGCTTTGGGAACAAAAGACTCTGTTGTTAGGGCAGCAAACATATTCAAATATGACAAACAAGAAGAAAACCGGCAAACTATCCAAAGATCAACTGATGATACCGATTATCAAGTCAACCTTAAAAACATTATGTCTACTAATGAAGTTCTTGAAGTTTCGCCGGATGAGGGGAATAATACACAACATTCTTTTGTAATGGAAAAAGTTGAACTTCCTCCTATGACTCAGCCAGATTCAATTGAAACAAATGAAAAGCCCTTAGATTTAAGTATAAAAGAGCCGCTTCTCAAACCCTTTGACTTTGATAGTATAGATATAAAAGGCATTATATTTGATACATATATTTTAGCTGTTGATGAAGATAATTTCTATCTCATAGATCAACATGCCGCTCATGAAAGAATTTTTTATGAAAAGCTTATATCCGAATATCAAAGAGAAGAAAAACTGCGACAACCTATATTGATGCCAATAATAATTGATGCTGACATAAGTGCTTCACAGCAAGAAGAAGAGTGGCTTAAGTTGCTTTCAGATATGGGATTTACTATTGAAAACTTCGGAATGGAAAGCTATAGAATTTCTGAAATCCCAACATTTATGAGCCTATCTGAAGCCGAGGATTTTGCCGGAGACTTTATAAACGGATTTGAAAAAAACTCTCATTCGGTAAACCAAGTCGTAATAGATAAGCTGATTATGCGTTCCTGCAAATCTGCCGTAAAAGCCGGAGACTCGCTTTCAGAAACAGAGGTAAAAGCATTGATGAATGATTTGAAATCATGTATCAACCCTTTCAGCTGTCCTCACGGCAGACCTACATTTGTAAAATTTTCAAAATATGAAATCGAAAGGATGTTTAAGCGTTCCTGATGCGTACAATTACTATCATCGCAGGCCCTACAGCCGTAGGCAAAACAAAATACGCCATAGAAGCGGCAAAAGCTCTAAATGGCGAAATAGTATCATGTGACTCAATGCAGCTTTACAAATATATGGATATAGGCAGCGCAAAGCCTACTTCCGAGGAAAGGGCTCAAGTCAAACATTATCTTGTCGACTTAATTGATCCTGCACTGCCATTCTCTGTTGCTCAGTACCAGAGAATGGCGAAAGACGCAATCAACGAAATATTTGCAAAAGGCAAAATTCCCATAATTTCCGGAGGAACCGGATTATATGTAAACTCCCTGATATACGACATGGATTTCGGAGGAGGCAATATAGATTACAAACTTCGCAGCGACCTTTTAAAACAAGCCGAAGATGAAGGAACAGAAGAACTCTACAATAGACTCACTCAATTAGACCCTGAGGCGGCGCAAAGAATACATCCCAACAATACAAAAAAGCTTATCCGTGCTCTTGAGGGCGCTATTTCAGGACAAAAAATCAAAA
>CAJMLH010000038.1 GCA_905214195.1 uncultured bacterium | reverse complement strand
GACTTTTAAAAACGCTGGAGGAACCTTTCGAAGGAACGGTTATAATTTTATTGTCAGAAAACCGTGAAAACTTGTTGAGTACAATAAGATCAAGATGCGTTTTGTATAGACTTGAAGATGAGAAGAGCACATCTTCGGGAAGCGAAAAGGCTGAAGCTATTTTTGAGGTAATTTCAGAGAGAAAAGGTTTTTTTAAAGGTAAGGAAGTTCTTGGTTCAATAGTGAAAAATAGAGAGGATGCACTTGAAACCCTTGATGGATTAGAGCGTATTTACCAGAGAATGTTAAAATGGGAAGATAATAGGCGGACACTTTTTACAAAAGAGGAAATATTCAGCAGCATAGAATTGATTGAGGAAGCAAGGCGAGACTTGATAAGTAAAGTTAATTATCAATATGCTCTGAAAAATCTAATATTAAAAATGGGAATTTAATTCGGAGGAAAATATGGTTAGAGTAGCCGGAGTAAGATTTAAAACAGCCGGAAAAGTATATTATTTTGATCCCGGTGAGATAAATGTAAAAGCCGGGGACAATGTTATTGTAGAGACTGCAAGAGGAATGGAATTCGGAACTGTTACGATGGACATTACAGAGGTAGAGGAATCAGAAGTGGTTGCTCCGCTGAAGCAGATTGTTAGAATTGCCAATGAGAAAGACCATAAACAGCACGAAGAAAATGTACGAAAAAAACAGCGTGCCATGGAGCTTTGTCAAGAAAAAGTAGACAAGCACGGTCTTGTTATGAAATTGATAGATGTTGAATATACCTTTGATAACAGCAAGATAGTATTTTATTTTACTGCTGACGGCAGGGTAGATTTCAGAGAATTGGTTAAGGATCTGGCAGGCGTATTTAAGATGAGGATAGAACTTCGCCAGATAGGAGTAAGAGATGAGGCGAAAATGCTCGGTGGGATTGGAAGCTGTGGAAGAGCACTTTGCTGTCACAGTTGGCTTTCAGATTTTGAGCCTGTATCGATAAAGATGGCAAAGGTACAGAATTTATCCCTTAATCCTGCCAAAATATCCGGAATATGCGGAAGGCTCATGTGCTGTTTGAAATATGAAAACGATATATATATGGAATTTAGAAAAGGCATGCCGGATGTAGGAGAGAGAGTGAAAACTCCTGATGGCATTGCCAAGGTTGTAGACACAAATCTTCTTGAAAGAAGTGTTAAAGTCAGACTATATGCGGACGATAAGCCAAAAGGAAAACAAAATGATGATGACGAGCAGGAAGAAAAGCTGTCATCAGATATTTATACTTACAAAAAAGAAGAAATTCGTCGTATAGATAAACGAAAGAACAATAAAACAGAAGATATTTTTGAGGGTGTTGATGCTGACACCATGAAAGAGATAAAAGAACTTATCAAGGATTGATATGGAGATTGAAGAAAAAGATTCCTTTTCTGTTAAGGCCGGTGAGCGAGTAGATGATATTGGCTTTGGACAGTTTAGGCTAATTCAAAACCCGGAAGAATTTTGTTATGGTGTTGATTCTGTGCTTTTAGCGGACTTTATGGCAAATCGTATCAGAGTTAATCCCGGCACTGTAGTGGATATGGGCACAGGGACAGGAGTTATACCTCTGATTTTGTGTCATAAGACAGATGTTAAAAAAGTCATAGGTGTAGAACTGCAAAGAAGTTCTTATGATAAAGCTGTCAGAAATGCTGTTCTCAACAATGTAAGTGACAGAATCAGTTTTGTTTTGGGCGATGTTAATGATGCAGAACTTGATTGGGGAAAAGAATTAAAAGGGAAAATTGATGCAGTTGTAACCAATCCCCCTTATTTTAAAGCAGGAGGAGCTATAAAAAGCGAACTTTCTGTAAAAGCGGCTGCAAGACACGAGACAACGGCAGGTCTTGAGGAGTTTATGAAATGTGCTTCCTATCTGCTTAGAAACAGGGGAGAACTATTTATGGTTCATAGGCCATCAAGGCTTGTTGACATCTGTTGCTTGGGGCGTATGGCCGGTCTTGAAGTTAAAGAAATCAGGTTTGTTTCTCCAAGGAAAGGTGAAATTCCCAATATATTGCTTGTTAAACTTGTAAAAGGCGGCGGAAGCGAACTTAAAATATTGCCGCCACTTGCCGTATATGATACAGATGGAAATTATACATCGGATATACTTAACATATATGAGCGAAATTAAATGAATTTGCATATTGTAATAGAAACGAGTATACCGGTAATATATCCTATAAGGCCGCCTTTTAGGGCATGCCTCATTTGTTTTACATGTGTTACCCCAAAGTAAAGGGCAAGAACATATATGACTGTTTCACAACCGCCGCTCATTACGCAGGCAACACGGCCGGCATATGAATCAGGACCGACGGTTTCAAGAATATCTTGAAGAATTATCAATGACCCGCTTCCTGAAATAGCACGAAGAAGGATAAGGGGCAGAAGCTCAGCGGGGATATCAAAAAAGTTAAGCAGCGGAGAGAGGATTATATCAAGAGCATTTAGAACTCCGGATGCGGTAAGGCTGTTGACTGCAATAAATATTCCGATTAGAAAGGGTAGAATTTCAACGGCTGTAGCAAGGCCTGTTTTGGCGCCCTCTATGAAATAATCATAGACGGGAGCTTTTTTTATGAGACCGTAAAAGATTATGATGGTACTCATTATAGGGAAGAAGCCTATTGATATAAATGAAAAAATTTCCGTCAAATTATTCTCTCCTTTCAAAAAATTTACATGCTAATATTGAAACAATTATAGTAAGAGCCGCTGTAATTATTGATGGAACCACTATGGAATAGGGGTCGGCAGAGCCAAGATCACTTCTTATTTGGACAGCCATTACAGGGAAAATCGGTGCAAAGGCCATATTGACTACAGCAAAGGTACACATATCATTGCTGGCGATAGGACTGCTGTGATTATGAGCGTCGAGCTTTTCCATGGTTCTTAAAGCAAATACTGTGGAACTGTTTCCGGCACCGAAAATGTTGGACATAAAACTCATTATAATAGATGAAAGTGTTTCAGGATCTTTTTGCTTTGGGAAAAGTAATTTAGTAAAAGGTAAGAGTATCTTAGACAGGCTGTTTATTAACCCGGTGCGCTCTGCAATTTCCATCAGGCCGCTCCACATAGCCATTATGCCGCATAGACCAAATACGAACTCCACGGCCTCTTTTGAACTCTCTGTAAGAGCATTTCCAAGGGATGGCAGGTTTCCTGTCAATAGTGAATAGGCGATTGAAATTAACAGGATTACAGCCCATATATAATTCATCATATATAAAAAACTCCTTTCATGGTAATAAAAGGTTATGCAAAAACTTTAAAAAAATGTTGAAGTATTTTCCATTTTTGGGTTATAATATAAATATAATAGCGAACAAGGAGGAATGAGATGACAATAACTATTACATGGCAGGGCATACTGCTTACAGTCATTGCGGCACTCGGCATTGTTTTGCTGATATATTTGATTGTATTGTTAAATAATCTGATTAAGACCGTAAAAAATGCGAACCAGATTCTCGAAGATGCGAAGATTGTTTCTGCCATAACGGCGGACAAGGCACAGAAGATAGACGGACTTGTAGATGGCGTCAGCGATACAGTAAAAACCGTTGTTGACACGGTTAACGGAAATAAGAACATAATATCGGCTGCGGCTAATGTGGTCAATGCGGCCGGCAATATAGCCGGTATGGTCAATAAATCCGAAAAGAAAAAAGAAAAAAAGCACAGTGAGGAGGAATAGAAGATGAAAGCTACAGGTATAACAAGACCGGTTGATCCATTGGGAAGAGTAGTAATCCCGGTAGAATTGAGAAGAAGCCTCGGCATCAAGACAGACGACCTTATGGAAGTTTTTGTTGAAGGTGAATATATAATGCTCAAGAAGAACGAAGTAAAATGCATATTTTGCGGCAGCAGCGAAGATGTTGTTTCCCTTCATGATAAAACAGTATGCAAAAAATGCATTGAAGAAATGAAAAATTTATAGGCTGCCGGAGGAGAAAATTGGCAAAGTACATTGTAAAACAGAGCGGACCTCTGAGAGGTGAGGTGCAGATAAGCGGGGCAAAAAACGCTGTATTGCCGCTTATGGCAGCCACTCTTCTTTCTGAAAAGGAGTGTGTCATAAGAGATGTGCCTCAACTCAGGGATGTCAGCCTGATGAAAGAAATTTTAATCTCTTTAGGCTCTAAAATAGAGGAGCCGGGAGAAAATATGCTGTCCATAAATACTGAGGATATCCTGTCTACGGAAGCAGATTTTGAACTTGTAAACAAGATGAGAGCATCTATTTTGGTAATGGGGCCTCTTCTTGCAAGAAAAGGCAGAGCTAAAGTTCCTCTTCCGGGGGGATGTGCAATAGGGACAAGACCTATCGACCTTCATTTGAAAGGGTTTGAGGCTCTGGGAGCTGTACTTACCGTAGGCGATGACTATGTGGAAGCTGTTGCAGGCGGACAGGGACTTGTAGGAGAGACTATATATCTGGACTTTCCAAGCGTAGGTGCTACGGAAAATATAATGATGGCGGCAGTTTTTGCAGAAGGAACGACCTATATTGAGAATGCTGCTGAAGAGCCGGAAATAGTGGATTTGGCAAACTTTCTTAATAAGATGGGAGCTAAAATCAAAGGTGCCGGTACAGACACTATTAAGATTGAAGGTGTGAAAAGTTTAGGCGGAGCGAATCACACTGTAATTCCGGACAGAATTGAGGCAGGAACATTTATGCTTGCGGCAGCCATAACAAGAGGCGTAGTGCATATAACCAATGTTCTTCCCGATCACCTCAAGCCGATTATAGCTAAGCTCAGAGAATGCGGTGTTAGAATTGAAGTTGGTGACGAGGATATGATTGTTAGAGGAAATTTAGGCCCTCAATATGCTACCGACATAAAAACTCTGCCTTATCCCGGATTCCCAACCGATATACAGTCGCCTTTTATGGCTTATCTGACAACTGTTGAGGGATCAAGCACAGTAATAGAGACAGTGTTTGAAAACAGGTTTATGCATGTTGCTCAGCTTGGCAAGATGGGTGCTATTATAGAAACTGCGGGAAATAAGGCTAATATCAAAGGGAACTCCAGACTCAGAGGATGTCATGTTATGGCAACCGACTTAAGAGCCGGAGCTGCGTTGGTGTTGGCAGGACTTGTGGCTGAGGGAAGCACCGAAATCTCTGAAATATATCATATTGAGAGAGGTTATGAAAAATTTATAGAAAAGTTTGCAGCATTAGGTGCGGAAATCCTTCGGGTAGATGATTGATATATAAGATTAACAAGACGGTGAATTTCAATTTCGCCGTCTTTTGTTATATACAGACTGCAAAACTCATATACTGTAAGCGGGAGGCTTGCAAAATGAAAACTATAATACAGACGATTATTTTTATAATGGTGATTCTTGTTGCGGTGCCTCTTGCATTGGGAATTTTGTTTGGCAGTGCAGGAAAAACCGCAGCCGAGGGTGAAGAAATGAAAAACAAGATTGATACACCGGATACTATAAAAGTGTGGATGACAGAGTCCGGAACTGTGAAAGAAGTTAATTTTGAAGATTATATTGCTTGTGTTGTTGCAAGCGAGATGCCCTCCGATTTTGAATACGAAGCACTCAAAGCGCAGTCAGTGGCGGCGAGAACTTATGCGATGGCTAAGATTTTGAAATACGATGAGAAAAAGCCTGAGAGTCATCAGGAAACGCCGGTATGTGACACTACTCATTGTCAAGCATATAAAACAAAAGATAGATTGATAGAAATTCATGAGGAGGGATGGGAAAAAACAGGGTTTGATAAGGTAAAGAAAGCATGCAGAGAAACTGAAGGGGAAATGCTGTATTATGGGGGAGAATTGGTAATGCAACCCTTATTTTTCAGCTCCAGTGGTGGCAAGACAGAAAATTCTCAGGATGTTTTTGTAGGCGCATATCCATATTTGGTGAGTGTTTCAAGTCCTTATGAACAAGAGGCTACCCACACAAATGAGAAAAAGGAATTTACTTTTGAACATATAGAGCAGGCTCTCAGCAGCGGATATCCGGACAGGCCTACCGGAAAGATTACGACTGAAAGTATAAATATTTTATCCAGAACAGCGGGAGGGCGTGTTGCGCAGATGCAGGTCGGGCAGGCAACTTTTAAGGGTACTGAAATAAGAAAGGCGCTGGGCTTGAGCTCGGCACTGTTTTCAGTTGAAGTTGAAGCAGAAAACAAAGTGATATTTACATCAGACGGCTCAGGTCACGGTGTTGGACTTAGTCAGTACGGAGCCGTAGGGATGGCGCAAAAGGGCAGTGATTACAAGGAAATTTTGACTCACTATTATACAGGAACGAAAGTATATTGATATAATAATCCTTGATTTCGGACGATATTGTATTGTATTATAAGTAAAGAGAGTATTTCAATAAAAAAGTATTTGAAAGGAAGAATCATGGCAGATCTTAAGTATTTGAATCGTTTATCCAAGGACTATCCTAACATAAAAGCCGCATCAGCCGAAATTATAAATTTGAAAGCAATTTTGGCGCTGCCTAAAGGTACTGAATATTTTCTCAGTGATTTGCATGGCGAACATGAGGCGTTTATACATATGTTAAAAAGTGCGTCAGGAACTATCAAGATGAAGATAGACGAGCATTTTGAAAATGTGCTTAATGAGAGGGAACGAGAAGAATTAGCTGCCCTTGTATATAATGCAGAGGCTGAAATTGCACGAAGAAAGAAAAGTGAAAAAGACTTTGACGATTGGTGTACTGTTGCAATATATCGCCTTATTACAATATGCAAATCTGTTTCAACAAAATATACTCGCTCAAGGGTAAGAAAGAGACTCCCAAGGTATATGGAATATAGCATTGATGAACTTTTGCATGCGGATGATGAGGCTAACAGAGCCCATTATTACAGTGAAATTATCAATTCCATAGTTGAATGTGGAGTAGCTGAGGAGTTTATAATAGAATTAACAGAGGCCATAAGCCGTCTTGCTGTGGATAAACTGCATATAATAGGTGATATATTTGATAGAGGAGCACACCCTGACGCAATAATGGATTTTTTAATGGATTTCCATGATGTGGATTTCCAGTGGGGAAATCATGATATTGTATGGATGGGAGCGGCCGTTGGAAACTGGGCATGCATTGCAAACCTTTTGAGAATGAACATAAGCTATAACAACTTCGATATGCTTGAGGTTGGATACGGTATAAACTTAAGACCCCTTGCCACATTTGCGGCAAAAGTCTACGCAGATGACCCATGTGAATTTTTCAAACCTCATATATTGGACTATAACAAGTATGATCCGGTTCCGGAAGAACTGACAGCCAAAATGCATAAAGCCATTGCAATATGTCAATTCAAAATAGAAGGACAGAGAATCAAGGCACATCCGGAATATAAGATGGAAAAGCGTTTGCTCTTGGATAAGATAAATCTTAGTGAGGGTACTGTAGAAGTTGAAGGCGTAAAGTGGCCTTTGAGGGATTTGAATTTTCCTACCCTTGACGAGAATGATCCGTATAAGCTTACCGAAGAGGAAGAAGAAGTTATGTATTCATTGGCAGCCTCTTTTATGAATTCTGAAAAACTTCAAGCACATATAAAGTTCCTTTACAGTCATGGAGCTCTTTATACTAAGATAAATGGGAATTTGCTTTATCATGGATGTATACCTATGGATGAGAATGGTGAATTCCAAGAAGTGGAGCTTTATGGAAAGAAGCTTAAAGGTAAGGCTCTTATGGATTACCTCGATGATCAGGTAAGAAAGGCATATTATTCGCCTGAACGCTCTGATGAGACGGGATACAAAGGAGACCTGATGTGGTATTTATGGCTTGGAGGAGACTCACCTCTTTTTGGTAAAGAAAAGATGACTACCTTTGAGAGACTGTTTATTGCAGATAAGACCACCCACAAGGAATTTACCAGACCCTATTATAAATTGATAAAAGAACGATCTGTTTGTGAAAAAATAATAAGGGAATTTGGACTCGACCCATCTGACGGCAAGATTTTAAACGGTCATGTCCCGGTAAAAATAAAAGACGGGGAGTCCCCGATAAAGGGCGGAGGACTGCTTTATGTAATAGACGGAGGAATTTCAAAGGCATACCAGAAACAGACCGGCATTGCAGGATATACATTCATATTTAATTCCAGATTTATGGCATTAGCCGAACATAAGCCTTACACCCCTGTGCTTGAGGACGGTACTCAGGAATTTCATTCACCTGTAATGAAAACTGTAGAGACTATGCCTGAAAGACTGCTTATTTTAGATACAGATCAGGGAGCACAGTTAGTTGAAAAAATAGATGATTTGAGAGATTTGGTCAGAGCCTTTAAAAACGGCGAGATAAAAGAACAGTATTAAAGCCGCCCGGGGACGGTTTTCGGGAGATATAATAACAAATAAACAGCTGCTTTCCGCAAGATTTTGGAGGCAGCTGTTTTAATGTGGGAAATGCTTCGAAGTGGATAATATCAGGAACATATTATACTTCCTTGTTTGAACATATATATATCCTCACTGCAAGAGCAAGCTCTTCGTAGTCTCCGAGTGAGAAAGGATTAAGATTAAGTATTTCTCCTATTTTTTTCAGACGATATCTGATGGTGTTTTTATGTTGAGACATTACACTACCGGTTTCTTCAAGATTGGCGTTGCATTTGACGAAATTTATCAAAGTGTTAAGCAGATTACCATTCTTTTCAATATCATAAACCTCAATAGGCATTAAGTATTTCTTGCAGTAGCTTGTCATGGACGGCTTTCCGGCAAAGGGAAGAATTGCTTGATATGAGCCAAGGCTGTCAAAGGCAATGAAAGGAGAAGTGGGATATTCTTCGGCAAAGGAAGAAGCATATAGGCTCTCCTTGATTGTATGCGCCAAATCTTCTTTAACATGATGTATCTTTGAAACTCCGGCAGTAAAATTCTCCAAGGCTTTGCTTTGGAAAAATTCTTTATAAGGATTAAGCATGTCATAAACATTATTTTTGTTAAATTGTCGACTGGAAATAATAACAAGAAAACCATTTTTGTAAAGAAAGATTGAACTTTCGGGGTTAATCATTCCTTGACTTTCAAATTGGCGCTCTATTGTAAGATAATCTTTGGTATCAAGATGATTATATTTATAGCGAAAATATATGGATATGATATCATCCTGAATAAAAGGATTTATTTCTTTTGCAGCAAAAGTCGCAGACGCTATATCGTTTTCTTCTACATCAAGAAGCATGGAAACCTTTTGTTCCAGATAGTATACAGAGGAATATTTTTCTATGGCTTTGTTGACGGACAGAAGAATATCTTCAAAAAACGGATGGGAGTCATTTAAAAGGAAAATCGGAAAGTTCATGTGGTTGGCGTAACGAATCACATTTTCACTTATAGGTAGCTTGAAAATATTTTTGATTATCAGACCGCTGCCGTTCTTTGATACTAATTTTTTTACCGCATCGTATATTAGGTTTGGATTATTTTTTGCATAAAGGAATGTACTAAGGGTTAAAAATTCCCCATCTACTTGATAATTATAGTCGTAATATTTATTTGAAACATCTTTGTCATATTCATAGTCCAAGATTCCGCAGTGGGTCACAGTTTTGGCAAGACCTCCTCGGCCTGCAATTAAGGTAAGCTTTGAAAGCTCCGGAAAGTTGGAAATATCACGGACTGTTAGTTTCATGGCAAACCTCCTATTTGAATTTTAATACAAAATAGTGCTTTGATTTTATTTTATTATACATCAAAAAGTATCGTATAGAAAGGAAATTTTGCAAAACACCTTATATACAAAACAAACAGTTGTACAAAAAAACATGAATATAAAAAATATTTATTCAAAAATATAAAAAAGCATTGTGGAAATAATGTATAAAAGGAATTATATTCAATATATAGAAAAGGAGTGAAAAGCATGAGTGTTTTGATTCTTACGAGAGAACAGGTCAAGAAAGTTATCGACATGAGAGATGTTCTTGAAAAAGTCAGAGAAGTTTATAAGTTGAAAAGCAAGGGTGAATCTGTAATCTGGCCTCTCGTCAACTATGAATTTGAAAAAGAAAATGCGGCCATGGATATTCGTTCCGGTTATATAATGGGAAATGAACAGCTTCACGGTTTGAAAATGCTGAACAATTTTCCGGCAAACGCAGAAAAAGGATTGCCTCCTTTTAATGGTCTGATGATGGTATATGACTCCAATACCGGAATGCCAACAGGAATCATGGACGCCTCATATATAACATGCATGAGAACAGGCGCGGCAGGGGCTATAGGTGTAGATGCACTGGCTCGGAAAGACGCCAAGACATTGATGATTTTGGGCGCAGGAAAGCAGGCGCCTTTCCAGATAGCCGCAACTCTCATATTAAGACCTCAGATAGACAAAGTCTATATAGTTGACCCGGTCAACTACCCTCAGGCAGAGGGACTTGCAAACAGAATCGAGAGACAGTTGAAGGAAGAATTTGATATAGATGCTTCCGGTGTTGAGTTTATAGCAGAAGAGTCTGCGGAAAAGGCAGTCAGAGAAGCGGACGCCGTAATAACTGTTACTCGAGCTACAAAACCTATGATTATGAAGGACTGGGTTAAACCCGGAACTCATTTCAGCTGCCTGGGCTCCGATATGGAAGGCAAGGAAGAGTTAGACGAGAATATATTTGTCGGAGCCGGGGTATATGCTGATGATATTGCACAGTGTATCCGTGTAGGTGAGATGGAAATACCTATTGCAAAAGGAACTTTCCAAAAGGAAGATATAGTCGGTGAAATCGGCGATCTTTTGATGGGTTCGGTGGTAGGCAGAAAAAATGACAGTCAAACGACTATTTTCGATGCGACCGGACTTTATATTTTGGATCTGGCAGCAGCCAAGGTTGCGATAACAAATGCCAAAGCTGCCAAAATAGGCATGGAAATCGACATGTAATTTTAAATTTCAGGAGGACTAAAAAATGAAGTTAGCATGGTTTGGAGTAGAGGAATGGCTGAATCCTATGGATTCCAAGGCTAAAATAAATTTGGGAAGCAGCTGTGTTAAAGCTTTTACTATGGATGAATTGTTCAGAGTTACAGGACAGGATGAACAGGCTTTTCTGAAAGATATGGAAACTATGAGTCTTCATTATCATCATGGAGATGCTACCGGAGCGCCGAGAGTAAAAGCTGCTGTTGCAGGCATATATCCAAAGGGAGATGTCAAGCCTGAGCATGTAATGATGGTGCATGGAGGAACAGGAGCCAACGATATAGTTATTATGGGCCTTTTGGAGCCCGGTGACAATCATGTTGTAGTTAAGCCTTCATATCAACAGCATTATGATATTTCAAAATCGATAGGCATAGAAACAAGAATTGTACAGCTTAAGGAAGAAGAGGATTATAAACTTGATTTTGATGCACTTAGAGCAGCTTGTGATAAAAACACCAAGTTGATAACTCTTACAAATCCAAATAATCCTATCGGAATCACTCTTTATGAAGAAGAACTTAAAAAAATTGTTGAAATAGCTAAAGAATTTGATGCATATATACTTTGTGACGAAATGTACAGAGGTATGGATGAAACATATATGCCATCTATTCTTGACTTTGGATATGAAAAAGCCATATCGGTAAGCAGTTTGTCTAAGATGTTTTCTATGGCAGGAACAAGAATTGGCTGGATTGTATGTAAGGACGAGGAAGTTTACGAAGAATTTAAAACAAGAAGATCTTACAATACTATTTGCTGCGGTATAATAGATGAAATTATTGGAGCTATTGCACTGGAAAATTATGAAAAAGTGTGGGCAAGAGCCAGGGGAATCCTTGCGCCAAATAAGAAAATCGTAGAGGATTGGGTAAAGACACAGCCTCATCTCAGTTTGAAAGGCGATCCAAAAGGAACAACTTGCTTAATAAAGTATGATTACGATGTTGATTCTGAAACTTTGGCAAAAGATGCAATGGAAGACCCAAGAAAGATTCTCTTTGTTCCGGGAGACTACTTTGATATGCCGGGAACGATAAGAGTCGGATACGGTGCATTTGGAGATCCTGAAACTCTTAAGGAAGGATTAGCTGCATTTGGCGAGTACCTTAAGAAATGGGAGAAATAAATCAGGTGATCATAAAATAATAAATAAATAAACACACACAATTAAACAGGATTAAAATAAGTCCGGTTTCACAATCTTACAAATTTTATGACAACACAAGACCCACTCAAAAGAGTGGGTCTTGTGTTTACTTTATATGTTTTTATTCTCCTGCTTCTTTTAATTCAAGATTCTTTGCAGCGATTTCTTGAAGCTTATCTATTATATTGATTTTCTGTGGACAGTGTGCTTCACAGTTTCCGCACTTCAGGCAATCGTTGCCATTGGCTCCAAGTTTTTCGTACTCTGCTGAAAGTGAACCCCATATCCAGTGGAATCCCTTTGCTGCGGCTTCATTATACCATTTGAATATTTCAGGTATTTTGATTCCGGCAGGACATTCGTCACAGTAGTTACATCCCGTACACGGAACGATAATGTCAGAGTTAAGTGTTTTTGCAGCTTCCGGTATAGCAGCAAGCTGATGTTCGGTAAGCAGCGGACCGGAAAAAGTTTTTATGTTGTCTTCCATCTGTTCTACTGTGGACATTCCTGAAAGTGTACACATTACTCCGTCAAGATGTTCTGCATATCTCAAAGCATAGGATGCATAGGAAACGCCCGGCTGACCTGCATCTTCGGAAGCTTTATCAAGAATATTACGAACAGCGGGACTTGGAATATTTGCAAGCATACCTCCACGCACAGGTTCCATTACGATTATAGGTTTATCGTATTTTCTTGCAACACGGTACAGCGCTTCGGCATCTTTAAATTCCCAGTCAAAGTAATTGAGCTGTATTTGAACGAACTCTAAAACATCGTTGTATTTGCTTAGTATTTCTTCAAGCAGTTCCGGCTGACAATGAACCGAAAAACCTATATGACGAGCTTTGCCGGAGGCCTTTTTTTCTTTCATGAATTCTACGAGATTCAGTTTTTGTATGTTTGGCCATGTTGCTTCGTCTACATTGTGAAGCAGATAGAAGTCGAAATATTCCACATTACATTTTTGCAGTTGCTCTGAAAAAATAGCTTCTGCATCTTCTAAGCTTTTGCAGAGCCATGTGGGGAGTTTATCCGCCAGCATGTATGAATCACGGGGATATTTGGAAATTACTTCTCCGCAGAAGTTTTCCGATTCCCCTTGATGATAACGGTAAGCAGTATCAAAATAGGTAATTCCGCCGCTCATTGCTTTAGCAACCATTTCCGCACCGCATTCGTAATCTATGGAACCATCCGGTTTCATAGGCAGTCTCATAGTGCCAAAACCGAGAGATGAAAGTTTTAAATCTTGAAAATCATTGTATCGCATATGTATAATCCTCCTTGATAATTCAATGATAACACACAAAAAAAGGATAGTAAACATGATTTTAGACAGGATATATAAAGTATCCGTGATTGAAATTCCACTGTCTCTTCTATTTAATCCATAACTGTATATTGATTTGACAGATGTCTTAAATAAAGAGAGGATAAAAGAAAACTGTATACTTAAAAATAAAAGAAAATGTATATTTAAACAGATACAAAATAGTCGTATAATATAAGTAAATTTTAGTTTGGGAGGGGTTGTATGAAAACAAGAGACACATTCAGTATTGCATACACGGCACTTATGGCGGCATTAGTATTTGCAGCTACCTATTTAATAAAAATACCAAATCCGGCAACGGGTGGGTACAGTCATATGGGTGATTGTATGATATTTTTAGCTGTCGTTATACTTGGACGCAGGAACGGAGCTATAGCGGCATCTATAGGAGGAGCTTTATCTGACCTTTTAGCGGGAGCTGCTGCATGGATTGTACCTACGCTTATTATCAAGTTTATTATGGGCTTTATAATGGGAACTGTAATCATTAAAGACCCCATGAATACAAAGAAACAATTTGTCGGTGCACTAATAGGAGGACTCTTTCAGATGATTTCATATACTATTGTAAAAGTCGTTCTTATAGGAGTCGGCCCGGCTGTCATGTCTATACCTAATGTGACGATTCAAACCGGTACGGGAATAGTTCTGTTCATGGTACTGATAAAAGTTTTATCTAATCATGCAGCAGGAATTTTCAGTATGCGAGGTGATACAAAATGAAAAAGATAGATGCACATGCACATATCGGGTATATAGGTGGCTGGGCAGATGTAGGAATTACGGAGCAGCAGATGATTGAACAAATGGATGAGTTTGATATAGAAAGAGTGGCCCTTTGTTGTGAAGATAATGAACTAACATTGCAGGTAATGAAGAGACATCCGGAAAGAATAATAGGTTGTATATATGTGAATCCATTTGATTTGCAGTCAACAGAAAATATGAAAAAGTATGCAGAAAAAGGATTTTCGGCCGTAAAACTGAATCCTCTAAGGCATGCTTATTGTGCCGACGGAGAATTAGTTGATCCTATTATGGAAAAAGCGTATCAATTGAGCTTGCCTGTATGTATACACAGTGGTCATCCTCCGTATTCTCTGCCGTGGCAGATAGGACTTTTGGCAGAAAGACATCCGAAAGTTAAGATTATGATGATACATATGGGACATGGACATGGAGTCTATATAGACGCTGCTATTAAGATGGCGAAAAAGTTCTCCAACATTTATCTTGAGATGTCCGGAATGCCGATGCCGTCAAAAATAAAAGAGGCTTACGAAACAGTCGGTCAGAATAGAGTAATGTTTGGAACTGATACGCCTTTTCATCATCCGAGTGTAGAGGCACAAAAGATTTTTGTGAGCGGAGTTGAAAATGTGGGAGTTCAGCGTATACTTTACAATAACGCTAAAGAATTTTTCGGATTGTAGATGTTGATTTTAACGATGGAAAATAATATAAAGCAAAGACTTTTATATATCGTCTTTGCTTTTGTTTTTTTGACAGCTGTGGTACAATAGCAGAAAAGGAATTGAGATTATTTACAGAAAGGTGGAAAGTATGAGTTTTGAAATCTTTGACAAAACTATTCAGCTTACGGATATTTATACAGCAGGTGTAAGATGGATATTTGTCTTATTGGCGCTATACATATTGATAAGGTCTATAAAATCTCTTTTACAGACAAAAAACCCTTCTGAGGTATGGGCTTATATGAATATGAAGACATTCAGAACCGATGATGAGGGTACTATGGTTCAGTCAGAAGAAATCAGTGTGCCTATAACTCATTGGGAAAGTGTAATAGGAAGAGATAAGAACTGCGATATTTCAATTCAGGATCCTGTATTATCCAGAAATCACGGAATATTGATGCGAGATACTAAGGGGAACTGGACATACAGAGATTTGGGTTCAAAAAACGGAACGCTTATTAACGGTGAGGAAGTTGGAAGTGCGGTAGGACAGAGACGCAGTGCAAAAAGCAAGAAGAATAAGATGGGGCAAATGGGTCATGCCGTAGATGTTGAATATGGTGATGTAATACATGCCGGACTTACGGAAATGGTTTTGATGCCTATAAGCGTAGAGGAAAAAAACAATAATACAGCTATGCGCCGTTTGGACACACATTTTATGTCAGCAGGGCCATCCCTGGCGGCACTTGTACTGTTTCAGGTTCTGACGGTATTTCAGCTGTGGATTTCTCTTGGTGAAGAGTATTATACTCAGGTATTTTTCTCCATGGGAGGACTTACCGTAATGATGTTAATATATTTTGCGGTGATGCGTGGCTTGGGCAATACTGCTTTTGAGATGGAAACAATAGCTTTTTTCCTTTCTACTTTGAGTATGGCTGTGGTGGCCTCATCTGCTCCCGAAAGCATGTTTAAACAGTTTATTGCCATAACTCTGGGAGCTGCGGCAATGATAATAATGTGTATAATACTTAGAAATCTTGATAGAACCAAGAAGCTAAGATGGGTTTTGCTTGTCGGTGCGGCAATACTTCTTATAGCCAATCTGACAATAGGAACATTCAGCTACGGCGCAAAGAACTGGATAAGCATAGGAGGATTTTCCTTCCAACCGTCGGAGATAGTGAAAGTTGTGTTTATTTGGATAGGAGCAGCGACTCTTGACGAGCTTTACGAAAAAAAGAATCTGATGGTTTTCATGCTGTTTTCTGTATACTGTTTCGGATGTTTGGGACTTATGGGCGACTTCGGAACGGCTATAATATTTTTTGTGACATTCCTGATAATATCATTCCTGCGAAGCGGAGATTTTTCCAAATTGATTTTGATGGTGGGAGCTGCCGCCGCAGGAGGCTTTATGATATTGAGGTTTAAGCCTTATATAGCAAACAGATTTGCATCGTGGACCCATGTATGGGAGGCGGCGATTGTTGACGGCGCAGGATTTCAGCAGAGCAGAACAATGAGCGCAGCCGCCAGCGGAGGTCTTATCGGAGTCGGTGCCGGAGAGGGTTGGCTTGAAAGTGTTCCGGCGGCTGATACAGATATGGTTTTCGGTATGCTTATAGAGGAATGGGGATTCATAATCGCCGTACTGGCGGTTTTGTCTATAGTGACATTATCTATATTTGCATATAGAGCCATATTTGCAGGACGATCTACTTATTATACTATAGCGGCATGTGGAGCTATGTCTATGTTTATATTCCAGACTATGCTCAATGTGTTTGGCTGTGTGGATCTTTTTCCTTTTACCGGTGTAACTTTTCCGTTTGTATCCAATGGAGGAACAAGCATGATGGTTTCGTGGGCGTTGCTTGCATTTCTTAAGGCGGCTGATACAAGAGAACGAGCCAGTATTGCAGTAAAGGCAGGTGGTAAAGTATGAAGAAGATGGAAGGCCGAGCAATGCTGTGCCTTTTATTATCGGCGGCACTTGTTATAGGACTTATCGTATTTGGAGTGAGGTTTGTAAGGGATGGAGATGAGTGGGCATCGTTTTATGCCAATGCTCATGTTTACTCCGGCGGAAAGTTGGCTGTCGGAACAGTATATGACAGAAATGGAGAAATTCTTCTTAAAAACGACAGCGAAGGGCCTCACTACAATGAGGACAGTGGTGTAAGAAAAGCAACAATGCAGGTTGTCGGCGACCCGGATATGAATGTTTCAACCGGGGTAAATTACGCTTTCAGAAAGGAAATAATCGGATATAATATTTTGACTGGCAGCAACGGATTTTTGTTTGCCGATAACAGAGAGGTCAATTTGACTATAGACGCAAGGGTTTCCAAGGCAGCATACGAGGCATTGGGAAACCGTGACGGATTTGTGGGGGTATATAACTGGAAAACGGGTGAAATAATATGCATGGTAAGTAAACCTACATATGATCCGGCATATCCTCAGCAGGCTCAGGATGCAAAATCCGGTTCTTATATAAATAAGGTTCTCTCAGCGGCGGCAACACCGGGTTCTACATTTAAGCTTGTTACTACTGCGGCAGCAATAGAGAACAAAGCAGATTTGGACAGCTGGTCATTCAGGTGCAGCGGAACTCATATTATAGACGGTGAAAAAGTTACATGTCAAAGTGCCCATGGAAATGTGGATATATACGGAGCTTTGTCTAAATCATGCAACTGTGCTTATGCTGCATTGACTCTTGAACTTGGAAGTGATGTGATGAACAGTATAGTTGATCAGCTTGGACTTACCGACTCTTATGATATAAACGGAATTAAATCTGTGCCGGGCACCTTTAATTTTGACACATATAATATCAACTTGGGATGGGCAGGGGTAGGTCAGTTTGAAGACAAGGTAAATCCTCTTTCCATGATGGTTTATATGGGATCAATAGCGGGAGGCGGAAGCGCATCATCCCCGATTTTGAAAATGGGAAGCTCATCAGAAACAGTTGAGCTGCTTGACTCCGATACTGCGCTGAAAATGGATGCTTTGATGCGAAACAATGTTACTTCAAATTATGGTGACGGAAATTATCCGGGTCTTGAGCTTAGAGCCAAGTCGGGAACTGCCGAGGGCGGCCCGGGCCGCTCGCCGGACGCTTGGTTCTGCGGATACTCCGGCGAGTTCGCCTTTGTGGTCTGTGTGGAAAAAGGCGGCTATGGCTCTGCCGTAGCGGGCCCGGTTGCCAATAAGGTGCTTCAGGCAATAGTTGCCGGGGAATAAATAGATGGCGAATATCTCCTCGATGTGTTAAGACAGAAGTGTTTTTCATATCGGGGAGATTTTTTAGGTAGTTCAAGATTTAAAATAAAAAGGTTGGGGTGGTTTTGTTTTTAAGATAGTTGATATTGAAAAAAGGGAAAATTAAAAAGAATAAGGCAAAGGTGTAAGTGTTGTGAGTCAATTATTTGACTAATATTGATATTTTTAGATGAAACCACTAAAATATATGTAATGATTTAATATGAATTCATGATATGCTGAAAATGATATGTCATTGATTATAATTTTATATCTCAGAAAAACAATCAATTAAGAATTTTGTAAGAAAACAATAGGCTTTTTTGTAACAATGTGATTTTAATATATAAGCATAAGGCGAAAGGAGAAGCAAAATAAATGGAAAATCACCAGAACATCAACATTATGGTTTGCGATGACGATAAGGAGATAGCAGGAGCTATAGAGATATATCTCAGAAACGAGGGGTACAATGTTTTCAAGGCTTTTAATGGGGTTGAAGCACTTGACATTGCAAAGAGAGAAACTCTGCACCTTATAATCA
Organism: uncultured bacterium; assembly: GCA_905214195.1. Taxonomy (GTDB): domain Bacteria; phylum Bacillota; class Clostridia; order Peptostreptococcales; family Anaerovoracaceae; genus Fimisoma. Next base: position 2,234 of record CAJMLH010000038.1, on the reverse strand, counting down.
TGGATGTAATGATGCCTAAAATGGACGGAATACAGGCAACGATGAGGCTGAGAGAAGAAAAAAACATTCCTATTATAATGCTTTCGGCAAAGTCTGAGGACTACGACAAAATAACGGGTCTTAATGTGGGAGCCGATGACTATGTGACTAAGCCTTTTAATCCGCTGGAACTGATAGCGAGAGTAAAATCTCAGCTCAGAAGATATGTGAATCTGGGAAGTCTTGCAGGAACTTCTGCTCAACTGGGCGTTTACAAATCGGGGGGATTGGTTGTGGACGATAACGAGAAAAGAGTTACTTTGGATGGAGAGCAAGTTATTGTAACACCCATTGAGTTTGGAATCCTAAAGCTTTTGACATCAAATGCAGGCAGAGTGTACAGTATAGATCAGATATATGAATCCGTATGGAACGAGCCTGCTTATAGCCCTGAAAACACAGTAGCGGTGCATATAAGAAGGATAAGAGAAAAAATAGAAATTGACCCGAAAAATCCAAGATATTTAAAGGTGGTGTGGGGAATTGGATACAAGATTGAAAAATTATAAAGCAAGAGAGGGTATATTTGCGGCTCTCTTCGGCCTTGAGACTGTCCTTGTTTGGGGGTTGTTTGTTTGCGGCAGTATATTTACCGCAATTAACACCATGACATGGGCTAACGGATATTCTGCAGAAGAGGCATATCTTTATGCCGGAAACATAACGAATGTCGATAGATTTAACTATATACAAAACGCAGTCGGAATAGGCGGAATAGTAGGGATTTTGCTGGCGGTTATTATTTTAGCAGCACTTATAGTCCTTGTCGGAAACAGAAGAAGAGACCAAGACGGAAAAGCTCATCTGAATTGGTTTGACAGGCTGTGGAGCGAAGTTCAAATAACAGTGGGAATCCTTGCAGGAGTATGGGCAGGCTCTATATGTTTAGTTCTTTTTGACATATGGCTCAGTGGTGATTATCTGGGAATATGGGAAAGCTACGGCGAAGTAGGATATTATAATTCCGGAAATTTTACCAATGAACTGGAAATGGCATATTGCGCTGTAGGTCTTGCAGTAAGTGTGTTTGTAATGCTGGCTTGCATAATGTCGCTGATTAAAAAGATTAAGCTTAAACAGTTCTGGGAGAAGTCTCTTTTAGGAGGAGCTTTCCTTGCGGTATACAGAAGCATAAAAGGTAGTGATAAGACATTACTGAAAGTTTTGATAGTTCTTATGGGTGGCGCAATACTTTCGGCAACATGGCTGTTCCTGCCTGTGATTCTTGCACTCATTTTGATTTTCGTACCTAAGATTGTGAAGAAATTTACAGCGATAAAAGAGGGTATAGAAGAAGTAAAAAGCGGCAATTTGACATATAAAATACCGATAGAAGAAGATGTAAAAGGTGTAAGAGGCGAGTTTGACCGTATGGCGGCAGATATAAATGAGATATCACAGGCGTCAAATATTGCGGTGCAAAATGAGCTTAAGAATCAGAGGATGAAAACCGATTTGATTTCCAATGTGTCTCATGATCTTAAGACTCCGCTTACTTCAATGATTTCTTATATAGATCTGATGAAGAAAGAGGGACTTGACAGTCCTAATGCTCCGGAGTATTTGGATATAATAGATAACAAAACACAGAGGCTTAAAACTTTGACGGAGAACTTGTTTGAAGCAGCAAAGGCATCTTCCGGTGCAATACCTGTAAATATGGAAGAAATAGATTTGACCTCACTCCTTACCCAGTCTCTTGTGGAAATGGAAGATAAGCTTAATGCAAAGAATCTGGATATTCAGATGAAAAATGAATGTGAAGATACAAGAATACTGGCAGATGGTCAGCTAATGTGGCGAGTTCTTGAAAATCTTTTCGGTAATATTTCAAAATATGCTATGGACAACAGCAGAGTTTATGTAAATATAATGCAGACTGAACCGAAAAATGAAAGTTCTACTAAGCTTGTGATACTTGAAATTAAAAACATCTCAAAAGAGCCGCTAAACATATCGGCGGCAGAACTGATGGAAAGGTTCAAAAGGGGAGACGAGTCAAGAAACACAGAAGGCAGCGGACTTGGTCTTGCAATTGCAAAAGATCTTGTTAAACTTATGAACGGTGTGTTTGAAATAACCGTAGACGGTGACCTGTTTAAGGCTACCGTAATGATGGAAAAAGCATGATGATTGAAAATAGGCCTATAGGACAAAAAGAGTTGGTAAAAGCCGCTATAATCGTTGGAATTCAA
>CAJMLH010000037.1 GCA_905214195.1 uncultured bacterium | reverse complement strand
TTAATATGCGGTTTTGTTCTTTCAAACTTTGCTTTTGCCATTTTTCGTTCCTCCTGATTATATAACGTTATTTTTTGGAAGTATGGATTCGGGCGTCCCCAAATCCACTTGGGTTTTGCTCAAACCTATTGTTATTTTAACACATACTGCCATAGTTTGACAAGCTGTTTAATGTGCATTTTCGAGGGATTTTCGCCAACCTTTGACATAAATCCGCCATACAAGCCTAAGCCCCAAAACCCAAGGCTGACGCTCATATCAGTAAAGCGTTTTCTATTTTTTCTTTCCGTCATTACTGCCAACAGATGAACATACCGCTTGACTTTCTTTCATCGCCGAACAACATCCGGCAGCAGGACAGCCTATGCATTTATTTCCTTTTTTCTTTGTCTTTACTATATAAATTACGGCTGCCGTTAGCATCACCGCAATCAATGCTCCAATTGATATATTTATCATACTGTCACTCCTGTATTTTTATTGGTGTAATTTTTATGAAGCGAATAATCCTCCGCAATCTTCTTACCGGATCTGATAATTATTACAGCCATTATCATTATCATAACTGTTACCGCTGCCAGACCCGGTATAAAGCCAGTTCCCACATGGCCTGTAGTAAGCAGTGTTCCTATTTGATATACTGCAAATGATAAAATATACCCTGTTCCAAGTTGGAGGCTTATTCCCCCAACCAGCCACTTCTTACTTCCAAGTTCGGAATTCATTGCTCCTATAGCTGCAAAACACGGCGGTGTAAATAAGTTAAACATAAGATATGCCATTGCCGAAACAGAAGTCAAGCCAAGTGCTGCTGCAACTTCCCCGCTTCCTCCCACAAGCTCAAGCGCATCAGTATCTATAAAGTTTGTTATGCCATAAACTACTGCAAGAGTACCAACAACATTCTCTTTGGCGATAAAGCCGGTGACCGCCGCTGCGGCAAGCTGCCATGCGCCAAATCCAAGAGGAATCAGCAATACAGCAAACGGTGCAGCTAAACTCGCCAGTATGGATGTATTTTCCATTCCCTCTTCAACAATTTGGAACTGCCAGTTAAAGGTTTGCATTATCTGAACTAAGGCGTTGCATACCAAAATTATGGTAGCAGCTTTGATTATATAGGCCTTTGCACGGCCGAACATGGATACTGTTGCCCTTTTAAGGCTTGGTAGTTTATATTCCGGCAGTTCCATAATAAAGAAGGATTTTCTGTACTTGTGTCCTGTAATTTGCTTTATAAGCAGTGCTCCTAAAAATACAAGTGCAATTCCAACGAAATACATAAGCGTGCTTACCCACGAAGCATCGGCAAAGAAAACACCGGCAAACAATGCAATCACAGGGATTTTAGCCCCACAAGGCATCCATGTTGCAAGCATGGCAGTAGCTCTTCTTTCTCTTTCATCTCTTATGGTTCTGCATGCCATTATTCCCGGAATTCCGCAGCCTGTACTTATCACAATAGGTATTATGGATTTTCCCGAAAGACCTACTCTTTTGAATATCGGGTCCATTACTACGCTCACACGAGCCATATATCCGCAGTCCTCCAATAGGGCAATAAGAAAATACATAACCATAACAAGCGGTAAAAATCCGACCACAGCGCCCACTCCGCCTATTATTCCGTCAGTTAACAGTGTTTGCAGGAACGGACTTGCCCCCGCATTTTCCAATGATGCCGATGCCCACTCCCGGAAGTTTTCTATGCTTTTGGCAAACCAGTCGGCAATCATAGGGCCCAGGAATGTTTGAGAAATCCAAAAAACTCCATACATGACCACAGCAAATATTAAAATTCCTGCCACTCTGTTTGTCACGACTTTATCTATACTATCTGACAATGTCTTGTCTTTTGTATAAATTTTGCGAGTTTCTACCGTTTCAACAATATGGTTTACAAATTCAAATCGCCTTTTATCTTCTTCCATGACAGCCCGTTTGTCGGTAATATCAATTTCTGCCTGAACATACGGCGCTGCCTGTTCTTTGCCGCTTACCTCTACAGCCTTTTCCATAACTTCTTTAAGCCCTTTTCTGTTTACAGAAACAGTTTTGACTACAGGGCATTTTAATTTCTCAGAGAGTTTCGCAACATCTATTGTTGTACCTTGCTTGTCGTTAATGTCACTCTTGTTAAGAGCCACCACAACAGGGATACCAAGTTCCAAAAGCTGTGTTGTAAAGAACAAACTTCTGCTTAAATTTGTAGCATCTACTATATTTATAATTACATCCGGTTTTTCTTTTCTTATATAACTGCTCGTTATGCTTTCCTCCGGCGTAAACGGCGACATCGAATATGCCCCCGGCAAATCAACTGCTATAAATTCCTCCTCTGTTGACACCATATCTTTTTTAATCAAACTTTCCTTTTTCCCGGTTGTAACTCCGGCCCAGTTGCCTACATGCTCATTTTTACCCGTAAGCCCATTGTACATCGTCGTCTTTCCGCTGTTTGGGTTGCCCGCAAAAGCAATTCTCATAAATAATTCCTCCTGTTTTTAACTTTTCGTTTCATTTTTAGCTTTTCAATTATATCCTTTACAAACTGTACAGCTGTACCGGCATATCAGTTAGTCACGCCTAACCATGTGTTATAATAAATAGCGACTTCATATTAGTCGCCATTTAAATATGAACTATATTTCAACAGCTTCAGCTATATCTCTATCTATATTATATCTGCCGTCCTTTATGGATACCACACAGCTGTTTCTTTTTTGCGATACTACCGTAATCGGCTCGCCATTATAGCAGCCCAAACGAAACAGGAAAGTCTCAAGTTCCTCATCGTCTGTATGTATATTTTTTACAACATATGTACATCCGACAACAGCATCTTTTAAATTCATACTCTTTCCTCCTTTTCTCGTTATGCAAAAATTCATATTTTTTTTAAATAGTTTGGACAAATATCATGCTGTTATCTTTAGAACAACAACATATGCCCTGCACTCATAGTTAGTTTTAACTAACTACAATGTTATTATAACATTGTCTTTCCCCTTGTCAAGATATTTTTATTTTTTCTCAAAAAAATCATTTCGGCATAAGCATTTGCTTATTCCCTCTTCTGTAATATGAGTGCCGCTGCGCCCCTTTTCAATGGAAATAAGTCCTAAGCCTTGCAGTTCTTTTAATACCGCTCGCAGCTTACTGTCACCAATCATAAGTCCCATACTGCGCAAATACTGCTGAATGTCCGGCCGACCGGCTCCTCTGCACGACTTTGCTCTGTCATACAAAAACTTCAACACATAATCTTTTACATCAAATTCCCCATAAGGAGAAATTTCCGCAGCTCCGGCAATATTATCATCCGTAAAAGGCGGCAGACGATAAAGCGTCTTGAAATATGTGGCCGCATTCTCTAATTCTCTCACATTTCCCGGCCAATCATATGCATTAAGCTGCTGTATCTGTGCATCTGAAAGTTTCTTGAAATCAGAGCCGACGAAATTTTTAAAAAGCGGCAAAATTTCCGTCTTGCGGCTGCGAAGCGGCGGTATGTCAAGAGGAATAACACAAAGTCTGTAAAACAAATCCTTTCTGAAAGAACCCTCCTCTACCATAGCCTTAAGATTTCTGTTAGTAGCAGCTATAACTCTCACATCAATATCTATAACCCGGTCTCCGCCTATCCTCATGATTTGCTTTTCCTGCAGCACTCTCAACAATCTGGTTTGCAGTCCCGCAGATATATCTCCTATCTCATCCAAGAATACTGTCCCTGTATTTGCCTGCTCAAACAAGCCCATCTTCCCATTTTTTTGTGCACCGGTAAAAGAACCTGCTTCATATCCGAACAACTCACTTTCCAAAAGCGATTCAGATAACGCAGAACAGTTTATTGCAATAAACGGATTATTTTTACGGCCGGAATAATTGTGAATAGACTGGGCAAACATTTCTTTGCCCGTGCCGCTTTCTCCTCTTAGCAAAATTGTATAATCTGTAAGTGCCGCTTGTTTGGCAGTAGATATACAATCTTCCATTATAGTAGTGTTGCATATTATATCATCAAAATAATACCGTGCGTATATGCCTTTTTCCTTTAAAACTTTGTTAAGATGCGCTCCCGATTCTCTTATATTTTTTTCATCACGAAGCGAAATTACATAGCCAAGATGCTGCCCTTGTGATTCTATAGAAATTCTGTCCATAAGGTAATTGGCATCTTTTATGGTTACAGGCTGATTTTTAACTGCAACTCCCGAAAGGTCCGGCATTCTTACAGATGAGAATGTCTTAGCTGCGTTATCATTTTGGAACAGCAACCTGCCTTGATTGTCATATGCAAGTATTGAAAACCCCGATTCCGAAACAAGTTCATTTAAAATCAAATTTTTAATATAGCTTTCCAAATAATTTGTATGCGAAGCCATATTTGGTTCTATTACAGTGTGTAAATAATTTATAAGATTATTATTCACCGTCTCGTTATTCAGTTCTAACAAATGCATAAGTTTCAGAAGCGGATCAAACGAAATCTTGCGATATCCGATGTCTATAACATTCTTTATATATCTAGGCACTATTTGAGGCTCGCCCGGTGTTATTACATACTCAATCTGCCGATAATCTCCTTTCGCTTCACATTCTTCATCATAAGGTATCAGATTAAAATGTACGCCGAGTCCGTAAAGCGTATATAAAACATCCATGGTTGAGTCCACAGTATCATTAACTACAAGAACATCTGTATCCTTTGGTATACACATAATTTCAGAAAGATATTTTTCGCTTATGCTTCTGCTCAAAACTATCAGATTGTCCATTTTCGCAAGATGTGGCTGCACATGGTACAAAAGTTTTTCACCATGAAGCAAAACTGCATCGGCAATTATAAATTGATTTTTATCAAGCTCATCAAGAAAATAATGTTCCAAACTTATATATCCACCAAAGATATCTTTAATAACTCTTTCCACATATTCTATTGCGCTGCTGTTTTTTGCATCATTGTAAATTATTGCTACATTTTTCAAAGGCTTACCTCCTAACAGATTTCGTATATTTTCATTCTACAACAAATGTGTTTTAAGAGCAATAAACAGTTTAAAACGGTTTATCTCCACCGTATATCCGAATATCCGGCTCAAAAAACAATTACATTCCGCCAAAACTCATTTTCAAGCGTTACCATACATTTGGCACACTAATTGCTTATTATATTGTTATATAATCAAAACGGCTAAAAATACATACAAAAAAGAAAGTAGAACAGTAATGGAATACGGTCTCATCTCGGTACTGCCGCCTCTTCTTACAATAGGTTTGGCGCTTATTACCAGAAATGTATATCTATCATTATTCACAGGTGTAATTTCATCTTACATCATAATTGATGGAAATATCATCGTGGCATTAAACAACACACTGAACGGATTTGCCAATGCCTTTACTTCCACCAGCAATGTCATCGTAATGGGATGCATATTAACTTTGGGAGCTTTGACATATATGTTCGACAAAACCGGAGGAATTAACGGTTTTGTCAACTTGGTATTGAAGCAAAAAGGTCTTGTTAAGTCTCCAAAAGGAGCAAACATCTTTACTTTTATTGTAGGTTGTATAGTTTATACATCCGGCACTCTCAGCACCTTAATTACAGGATCAGTATGCAGACCGGTAAACGATTATCTCAGAGTGCCTCATGAAAAAGCAGCATACATTGTACATACTACTTCAATGCCGGTATGTCTGCTATTTCCTCTCAGCGGATGGGCAGCAGTTATGATGGGTGCTTTAACAGCAGCAGGAATTTCCGATGACGAAGCTATGTCGGTTCTCATAAGTTCAATACCTTACAACATTTATGCAATTTTAGTTTTAATAATGGTTCCTCTGATTGCATTAACCAGAAAAGATTTCGGTCCTATGAAGAAAGCAGAAAAAAGAGCCCTTGAAACAGGCTGGTTAGACGACCCTAAGCACCCTAACGCTCAGAGAATAGGATCTCTCGATGAACAGACTGAGGGCGAAGAGGTAAAACAAGGCAAGGCAAGCTATATATTAGTTCCTCTTGCAACTCTTATCGCAACTATAATAGTCGTTCTCCTTGTCACAGGCAAAGGAAGCATAGTAAACGGTTCAGGTACTCAAGCAACTTTGTGGTCTCCGTTTGTGGCTTTAGTAGTTCTTGGCGTAATGGTAATCAGCCAAAAGCAAATGAAATTCACAGAGTATCTGGATGAAGTATTCAAAGGCGCAGGACAAATGGTAGGAATCGCCGCAATGCTGATGATGACTTATGCAATGGGTACATGTATATCTACACTTGATACAGGAAATTATCTTGCAAGCTTATTCAGCTCCGTACTCTCACCGAGCCTTCTTCCTGTAATCATATTCCTTGTGGGATGTGTAATGTCTTTCGCAACAGGAACATCCACAGGAACATTTAACATTATGATGCTGATAGCTATTCCGATGGCTTTCGCAATGGATGCAAACCTCATCCTGACAATCGGTTCTGTTTGGGCAGGAGCTCTCTTTGGCGACCATGCATCACCTATTTCAGATACAACTATTATGTCCTGTTCTACTACAGGATGTGATATTATAGACCATGTAAGAAGCCAGCTGCCATATGCCTTGACAGCAGCCGGAATAACAATTGTTGCTTACTTGGCACTTGGAATGATTCTATAAAAAATTCATCCATAAAATCGGCTCCAAACCGATACTTTCCCCTAAAAATCAGAGCTGTCCAAAATTCATCGGGCAGCTCTGACAAAATTATGAGGTATATGATATGTATGATGTAATCATCAAAAATGCTAAAATTATAGACGGAACAGGAGCTACCGCCTATAATAGTGATATAGCAATCAAAAACGGAAAAATCGCATCTATAGGAACTTTCAAAGAAACAAATGCAAAAGAATCATACGATGCCAAAGGTCTTATAGCCGCACCGGGATTCATCGACATCCATACCCACAGCGACAAAAATCTCATCGCATTTCCAAAAAGCGAAAGCAGGTTGCTTCAAGGAATAACAACAGAAATCGGCGGAAACTGCGGTATATCTCCGTTCCCCGTAGCAAGTCGCTATCTTGACGACTTGAAGTTATATGAGGGAGGCAGCCTCCCTTATGAGTGGCATGACGCTAAGGGATTCTTGGATTTCCTTGAGGACAAAGGAACAGGAACCAACTTCGGTTGCCTTGTAGGACACGGAAGCATCAGACTTGCAGTTATGGGCTACAGTTCACAAAAGGCAACTAAAGAAGAATTGGAAAAGATGCGTAATTTGGCAAAAAACGCCATAAAACAAGGTGCTTTCGGTATGTCTACCGGCCTTATATATCATCCGGGTTCATATGCAGATGCAAATGAAATAATCTACATTTTAAAAGCACTCCAAGAGGAGGGCGGCTACTACGCAACGCATATGAGAAACGAACGAGAATATCTAATAGATTCAGTCAAAGAATCAATAGCCGTTTCAAAGGCAAGTGGTGTGCCTTTGCAGATTTCGCACCACAAGTCGCTGCATATGCCTCTCTGGGGCAAAGCCGTTTACGAAACCACCTCACTAATTGAAGATGCGAAAGGTCAAGGTATGGATATTTATTGTGACCAATATCCTTATGCAGCCTCAGCAACTACATTGAGTTCAGATATTCCATCATGGGCATTTGAGGGCGGAATCGACAAACTTATCGAAAGACTCAATGATCCATTTACAAGAGCTAAATTAAAAGAAGAAGCCGACCATTCGCATAAAGGCAGAGGCACTGCATCAAAATATCATGGCTGGCAAGCGAAAAAAATCGCTGGATGATAGGCAAAGATGTAGAAGAAATCGGCAAAATGACAGGAAAAAGTGCCGCTGATACGGTATTCGACCTGGTCGCAGAAGAACGAAACATGGTAAATGAAGTAGATTTTGGAATGAGCGAGGAAGACATCGAGTTTATAATGAAAAAGGAATATGTGATGCCCGGCTCAGACGGCGAAAGTTATCCTCTTGATTTTGACGGGCAACCTCATCCTCGTAATTTTGGTACTTTCCCAAGAATAATAAGTCGCTACCAAAGAGAGCGTAAGCTCTTCACCTTGGAAGAATCCATAAGAAAGATGACCTCTCTTCCTGCACGGCGCATAGGTATCGAAGACAGAGGAACTATCGCCGAAGGCAAATGGGCTGACATTGTACTCTTTAACTATGATGAAATAGAAGACACACCTACTTATGAAAATCCGAAAAAAGCTTGCAAAGGCATAAAAAAAGTTTTCGTCAACGGAGTTCTTGCAGCTTCCGACGGAGCAGTAACAAACTTAAGAACCGGTAAAATTTTGAGAAAAACATAATAAATCAGTATCATAATAATCACTCGGAGGGAAATCAATGGGTCTGCCAGAAAACAGTAAAATAAATCTAAATAACAAATACACAAAAGGTGCATTAAATAAAATTACAGATGTACCCGGAGTTACAGTCGGACACAAAACTCTTATAAATAACGATAAGGATATTTACACCGGTGTAACAACGATTTTCCCACATCAAGGAAACATATTTGAAAACAAATTGACAGCCGGTGCAAGCGTAATAAACGGATTCGGCAAAAGCACCGGCATCATACAAATAGAAGAAATGGGTTCCATTGAATCTCCTATTTTTATGACCAACACTTTCAGCGTGGGAACTGTGCTGAATGCCGCCACACGATATATGCTTGACCAAAATCCGGCAATCGGTGCGGCAACATGCACCGTAAACTGTATCGTTACGGAATGTAATGACGGAGAATTAAACGATATAAGAGGCATGCATGTAACCGAGCAGGATGTTTACGACTCCATAAGTTCTGCATGCAAAGATTTTGAAGAGGGCGCCGTAGGCAGCGGCACCGGAATGTGTTGTTTAGGATTTAAAGGCGGTATAGGCTCTGCCTCAAGAATTGTAAAAATAAAGGATAATAAATATACTATCGGTGCAATTTTAATGTCCAACTTCGGTTGCAGCGGAAATCTGACAATCGAGGGAAGAAAAATCACACCGCCTTCTACAGAGCACCAAAAAGAAAAGGATCAAGGCTCAATAATAATTGTAATTGCAACCGACATTCCTCTTACAAGCCGTCAGCTCAGAAGAGTTTCACGCAGAGCTTCCGTCAGTCTTGGCAAAACAGGGTCATTTTTAGGAAACGGAAGCGGGGATATAGCAATCGCCTTTTCTACTTCCAATATTTTGCCTCATTTTTCAAACAGTGATACTGTCGAAATCAAAATGCTTCATGAAGATTGCATAGACACTGTATTTGAGGCCACTGTAGAAGCCGTGGAAGAAGCAATAATCAGCTCTCTCTATCATGCAGTCCCATTTACCACTACAAAAGGCAAGCATGTACATGCGCTTTCAGAAGTGTTGTAAATTAAGAAAGAGACCTTACAAAAGGTCTCTTTCTTAATTGGAGCTGTTGAGCAGACTTGAACTGCCGAACCTCTTCCTTACCAAGGAAGCGCTCTACCGACTGAGCTACAACAGCATATTATATTTACAAGCGGTACGGCCGAATTGTCGCACCGCAGTAACTATCCTACTATATACAGTCAAAAATGTCAATATCCAAGATACTTATATATCTTTTTTTTGATTCTTTGCATAGCATTATCAACTGTTTTGTTGCTTCTGCGAATCTCGGCGGCTATCTCTCTGTAGCCTTTGCCAAGCAACATCCTGTCAAGTATATTCTTCTCTAAAGGACTGAATATCTCTCCACTGTCTGCCCGCAGAAACTCTGTTATTTCCTTTAAAAGCATTAGACTTTCCGGGTCCTCGCATTTGTTCAGCGCAAACCTTTCTTCAATAGGTTTTTCTTCACTTTCTGATGTCTCCTGATTCAAGGAAAGAGATTCATTCAGAATCTTATGCTTACCCAAATTGGCCTTTCTTATGGCTGAGATTATTTGACGGTTGATGCACAGCTCTGCGAAAGTCTTAAATGAAGCATTCTTATCATCCCGATATTCACGGATTGCCTTAAAAATGCCTATCATACCCTCCTGAACAACATCCTCTTTATCACCGCCGATTATAAAATATGCACTGGACTTTCTTTTGGCCAGTTCTTTATATTTGCTTATCAAAAACTCTTCTGCGGTAGCACTGCCCTCTTGTGCCATCTTAACCAACTCTTCATCAGTAAGGATATTGTAATTATTTCTTTGCATCTCTTTGCCTTCTTACTTCATACAGCAAAACCGCAGCAGCATTAGAGGCATTTAATGAAGTTATTTTACCCACCATAGGCATGGAAACGGTAAAATCACAATTTTCCTTAACAAGCCTGCTTATTCCTGCTCCTTCGCTGCCTATAACAATCGCTATCTTCCCCGAAAGATCCGCCTTGTAATATTCGCTTCCTCCCATATCACATGCCGCTATCCAAAAACCCTGTTCTTTAAGCTCTTCTATCGTTCTGACTATGTTTGTAACCCTAACACATGGAACATACTCAATTGCACCTGCCGATGTTTTGGCCACAGTTTCTGTAAGTCCACAGGAATTGCGCTTTGGAATTATAACGCCATGAGCGCCTGCACATTCGGCAGTTCTCATAATTGCTCCGAGGTTATGGGGGTCTTCAAGATTATCGAGTATAACTACAAGCGGGTCTTCTCCCCTCTCAGCTGCAATTTGAAGAATATCTTCCATACTCTTGTATTTATATGCGCTTATATACGCAGCGACTCCTTGATGATTTGTTCCACAGGAAAGTCGTTCAATAGCCTGTTTCTCCACACGCATAACAGGGATTTTTCTGTCTCTGGCGATAGCCGTAATCTTTGCCAAAGAACCCTCAGAAGAGCCGGCTGCCACAAGAATCTTATCCATGTCCCTGCCGCTTTTCAAAGCTTCCAACACAGGGTTTCTTCCAAATATTATATTATCCGGTCGATTTTTCCCATTTCTTCCGTTATTTCTTTCAGCCATATAAGTTCCTCTTTAAATTCTCCTGTATTCTGTAAAAACATACTCTATGCCGTTTTCCTCTTTTGCCTCGCTTTGCCATACAAGCTCAAAATCGCCTGACTCATCAAGATTTGGAAAATATGTATCAGCATCAAACTCTTTCGCCAATCTTGTTACATAGCATGAGTCACAGTATGGCAAAAGCTGCATATATATATCGCCGCCGCCCATTACCATTACATCATCATTCTCCCCAAGACCATGCAAAACAGAAAGGAGCTCTTCCACACTGCCTGCTTTGATGCATCCTTCTTTCTCAAAAGCTTCATTCCTTGTCAAAACAATATTTGTTCTTTTGGGAAGAGGTCTTCCTCCCGGCAGACTCTCAAGAGTTTTTCTTCCCATAACCACAATTTTACCTGTGGTCTTTTCTTTAAAATACTTCAAATCTCCCGGCAGATGGCAAAGCAATTGTCCGTCTTTGCCTATGCCCCAGTTTTTATCTGCTGCTACTATTATCTTCATCACATCTCCAAAATTAAATAGCTATAGGAATATTAAGAATCTGCGGATTTTTTTGGTAATCCTCTATCTTTATATCATCTACAGTAAAATCATAGAAGTTCGTAATATCAGGATTAAGGCTAAACTTTGGCGCCGGATACTGAGGTCTTTTTATCAGCTCTTCGATAACAGGGATGTGTCGGTCATATATATGTGCATCCGAAATCACATGAACAAGTTCGCCTGCCTTTAATCCGCTAACTTGTGCAAACATATGCAAAAGAACCGAATATTGAACAACATTCCAATTGTTTGCCGCAAGTATATCCTGCGATCTCTGATTCAGTATGCCATTAAGCCTGTCCCCTGTAACATTGAAAGTCATACTGTATGCACATGGCTCAAGGTTCATTTCCGCCAAATCATCAAATTTATATATATTTGTCAGGATTCTTCTTGAATACGGGGTGTTTTTCAGCTGCCACAGCACATTATCTACCTGATCCATTTCTCCCTGTGCAAATTTATATTTGATTCCCATCTGATAGCCATAAGCCTTTCCGATAGAACCGTACTCATCAGCCCACTCATCCCATATATGGCCTTTAAGGTCTTTAATGTTGTTGGATTTTCGCTGCCATATCCAGAGCACCTCATCCACAGCCGTTTTTATTGCCGTAGGTCGTAATGTAAGCGCAGGAAATTCTTCTGCAAGATTATAACGGTTCACAACTCCAAAAGTCTTGATTGTATGAGCCGGCGTTCCGTCTTCCCATCTGGCACGCACCGTCTGACCCTCTGATGAATATCCGTTTTCAAGTATCTCCTTACACATGTTTACAAATAAGACATCTGCTTTACTCATTTTTAACTCCGTTATCCTTTACCTGATTTTTCCGTAAATCTCTTTTCTTTGCAATGTGTTTTTCTTCTATTATTCTGACCGCTTCGGCAGCTACCTCTTCCACACGGTCCATATCTCCGTCGAGATATAACGCCCCCAAGAGAGCTTCAAATGCAGTTGCCAGCTTATATTCAACAGGGTCTGCATTTTTAGGTTTGGAAGAAGTTCTGTGGTTTCTTGCTCTTTTAGTTAAAGCAAGTTCCTCATCAGACAAAAAGCCTTTCATCATCTCCTTGATTGCAGCTGCTTGACCGGAAGCCCTGACAAAAGGCACTGCCATATAATGCAGCCGGTCAGCATTAGGCTGACCGGTCTCCATAACCATTCTTCTTATATACACTTCATAAACTGCATCCCCCATGTATGCAAGGGCTGTAGTGTTCATGTTCTTTATCTGTTGCTTCATAGATTACTCTTTTATTACCTGAACTCCCTGAGGTGTATCCTTAAGAGTTATTCCCATAGCTTTAAGACGGTCTCTTATTTCGTCGGCCTTTGCAAAATCTTTTGACTTTCTTGCCGCTTGTCTCTCATCTATAAGCGCCTGAATTTCAGGTTCTATATCTGTAACTTCTTTTGATACATCTTGCTGAAGCAACCCTAAAACGCTTGCAAGCTCCATAAGCAAATCAAGCACTTTCTGTGCAAACTCACTTGTAGCTCCATCTTTCACGGCTGTATTGATTGCAGTAATGAGCTCAAATACTGCCGAAATTGCATCGGCTGTATTCAAATCATCATCCATAGCTTCTATAAACTGCTGTCTGTATTTATCAAAACTTTTTAGTGTTTCCTTTTCAGCATCAGTCATAACCTCGTTTCCGGATGCAATCAGATGTTTTAAGTTGGCCTTGGCATTTCTCATTCTGTTCAGTCCGTTCTGTGACTGCACAAGGATTTCTTCTCCAAAGTCAATAGGCCCTCTGTACTGTCCGCTCAAAATAAGGAATCTAAGGACTTCTCCGTCATAAAGCTGAAGAAGATCTCTTACGGTTTTGAAGTTTCCGAGAGACTTAGACATCTTTATTCCGTCAATGTTGATATATCCATTATGCATCCAATAATTTGCGAACGGCTTTCCGCTGTGCGCCTCAGACTGGGCAATTTCGTTTTCGTGATGAGGGAACTGTAAATCCTGACCTCCTGCATGAATATCTATAGTATCGCCAAGGTATTTTTTTGCCATCGCAGAACATTCTATGTGCCATCCCGGTCTACCCATTCCCCAAGGGGATTCCCATGCTATCTCACTTTCTTCTTTTCTTGCTTTCCAAAGAGCAAAATCAAGAGGATCTTCCTTTTTCTCATCTACGGCTATTCTTGCCCCGGAAATAAGATCATCTATATTTTTACCTGACAGTTTTCCATATCCTTCAAATTTTCTTGCTCTGTAATAAACATCACCATTTGATTCATATGCATAACCAAGGTCTATCAAATCCTGAACAAAATTTATTATGTCGTTCATGGTTTCAGTTACCCTCGGATGAACTGTTGCTTTCTTTACATTTAAAGCCGCCGCATCCTTGAAGTATTCGCCTATATATTTTTCTCCTACTTCCTGAGCAGTGATTCCCTCTTCTTTTGCTCTGTTTATTATCTTATCATCCACATCAGTAAAATTCTGCACAAACTTTACCTTATATCCTCTGTATTCCAGATATTTTCTCATTGTGTCGAAAACCACGAAAGGTCTGGCATTACCTATATGAAAATAATTATAAACGGTAGGTCCGCATACATACATTCTGACCTTTCCCTCTTCGATAGGCACAAATTCTTCTTTTTTTCTTGTAAGAGTGTTATAGATTTTCATTTTTATCTCCCTCTTTCCCTGCCGTTTTATCTGCGGCGGCCTCTGCCTCACGCAGTCTGTTTTCGAGTGTAACTATTCTTCTTCTCAGACATTCTATTTCCACAGCCACAGGATCCGGCAAATCCACTTGGTTCAAATCTTGTGTACTCTGTCCGTTTCTCTTTACTATAGTCCCGGGAATTCCTACTACCGTACATCCCGGCGGCACTTCTTTAAGCACCACAGAGCCTGCACCGATTTTAACATCATCTCCCACTTTAAACGGTCCCAAAACCTTTGCTCCGGAACTTATCATAACTCTGTTGCCTATAGTCGGGTGACGCTTTCCGGTATCTTTTCCGGTACCTCCCAATGTAACTCCCTGATAAATCGTTACATCGTCTCCTATTTCTGTAGTTTCCCCTATTATTATCGCCATTCCGTGGTCGATAAAACATCTTCGTCCTATGGTTGCTCCCGGATGTATTTCTATACCGGTAAACCACCTGGTGAGTTGGGATATTATTCGAGCCAAAAGCTTAAGATTATGCTTATACAGCCAATGTGCAGGCCTATGCATTATCAGTGACCATATCCCCGGATAACATATAAGAACCTCAAACCCGTTTCTTGCTGCCGGGTCTTTCTCCACCACATTTCTTATATCTTCTCCAACCTCTTTGAAAAATCCCATTGTCTGTTATATACCTACCTTTTAAAAAATTATTCTTCTACTACTCTGATAGTCTTTATCACCTGAGGTTCTCTTGGACAATCGCTCCAGTCTCTTGCAACAGCAACAATTCTGTCAGCTTCCTCCATGCCCTCTGTAATCATGCCGAAAGCCGCATACTGTCCGTCAAGATGCGGAGCTTCCTCTACCATGATGAAAAACTGTGAACCTGCGGAGTTCGGGTCCATTGCTCTTGCCATCGAAAGAACTCCACGAGTATGATCCAAATCGTTTCTTACACCGTTTGCATCGAATTCACCCTTAATCGTATATCCCGGACCGCCTGTTCCGTTTCCCTTAGGGCATCCTCCCTGAATCATAAATCCCGGAATAACTCTATGGAAAGTCAATCCGTCATAAAAACCGTCATTAGCCAGCTTTTCAAAGTTTTCTACAGTTATAGGTGCATGCTGAGGGTAAAGTTCTCCTCTCATCACATTTCCGTTTTCCATTTCTATAGTTACTCTTTTCATCTTTTTCCTCCGTAACCTATCGACTGCATGGAAAACCATGCAGTCTGCATCATCATTTTTATGTTTTAAAATTTTAGTTTATAAATATAGATTTGTATAATCCTTAATACAAGATACCACATAAGATTACCAAATAAACGCAAGACCAAGCCTGACGATAAAATCCGTTTCTTAAATCATGTGGTTTTATCTCTCTTCATTTATCAAATCAATCACATCTTTTACTGCCTGTTCAATCGTTTTTTCCGATTTGTCCTGTTCTCTCCTGAGTTTATATTCAACTATACCCTCATAAGCTCTCTTTCCTACTGTAATTCTCACAGGAATTCCCAAAAGATCCGCATCTTTGAACTTAACTCCCGGTCTTTCATCTCTATCATCAAGAAGAACCTCTACACCGGCTTTTGAAAGCTGATCATAAATATTCTCTGCAACTTTACTCTGTTCTTCGTCTTTTGGCTTTACTACAGTTATTATCGCATGATAAGGAGCTACCGAAACAGGCCATATGATTCCGTTCTCGTCATGGTGCTGCTCAACTATAGCAGACAATGTTCTTGTTACACCTATTCCGTAACATCCCATAACGATAAGTTGATCTTTCTGGTTTTCATCCTTATATACTGCATTCATAGCCTCTGAATACTTGGTTCCCAGTTTAAACACCTGTCCGACTTCAATGCCTCTTGCGTGTTTTACAGGAGCTCCGCATACAGGACAAGGATCTCCCTCTTTCAGAAGTTTAAGGTCTGTAACAATATCGCCCTCATAGTCTCTGCCATAATTTACATTTTTGATATGATAGTCTTCTTTATTCGCACCGGCACAAAGGTTCTTAAGTCCCGTAAGTTCACTGTCTACAACAATCTTGCAGTCATGAAGTCCTATCGGTCCTGTGAATCCTCCAACGCATCCGGTAACTGAAGATATTTTGGCTTCATCAGCAAATTCTATCGCATGTTCAGGAATCTTAAGAGCATTTATAAGTTTTATCATGTTAAGTTCTCTATCGCCTCTTATAAATGCCGCAACATATTCTTTCTCTTCTCCCAAGTCGTCATAAGTTACGAAAAGAAGTGCCTTGATAGTTCTGCTCTTATCTAATCCAAGGAAGTCAGCAACCTCTTCAATGGTTTTTGTTCCCGGAGTATTAACCTCTTCTGTCGGAAGCATTTCTGCCGTTTCCTCCGGTGCGTCAACACATTCGGCTCTTTCTGTAGTTGCTGCCATAGAACACTTTTCACAGTATGCAATCTCGCTTTCTCCCACTTCCGAAAGAGCAGTAAATTCATGAGAATTGCTTCCGCCTATTGCTCCGGTATCAGCCTCCACAGGTCTGAAGTTAAGTCCACATCTTGTGAAAATCTTTTCGTATGCCGCATACATTTCTTTATAACTGATATCAAGTCCTTCAAAATCACGGTCAAAAGAATATGCGTCTTTCATTATAAATTCACGACTGCGCATAAGTCCGAAACGAGGTCTTGCTTCGTCTCTGTACTTTGTCTGAATCTGATAAAGATTCATAGGCAACTGTCTGTAAGAAGATATATCATTTCTTACTATATCCGTAAATATTTCTTCGTGTGTAGGTCCAAGACAAAAATCTCTTCCGTTTCTGTCCTTTATTCTCCATAGTTCAGGACCATAAGCAAACCAACGACCCGACTCCTGCCAAAGTTCTGATGGCTGTATAGCTGACATATGTATTTCCTGCCCACCTGCTTTGTCCATTTCCTGTCTGATGATGTCTTCTATCTTGCGTATGGATCTCCATCCAAAAGGCATAAATCCATAAATTCCCGAAGCCAGTTTTCTTATCATCCCTGTACGCAGAAGCAGAATATGGCTTGGAATTTCAGCTTCCGCAGGCACTTCTCTAAGTGTCTTTATATGCATCTTTGAAAGTTTCATTTTTTATCTCCTAACTTCTGATTAATATACAAACCGCTTCTGCGGCGATTCCCTCTTTGCGTCCGACAAAACCTAAGTGTTCTGTCGTTGTGGCCTTTACATTTATACACTCCGGCATCACACCAAGAGTCGACGATATATTCTCTCTCATTTGAGTTATAAAAGGCAATATTTTTGGTTTTTGCGCCATAATTGTGATATCAGCATTACCAACCTTATAACCGGCGGATTCAATAATTTGGACAACATTTTTCAAAAGTTCGATGCTCGATATGTCTTTGTACTTTATGTCATTGTCCGGGAAATGTCTGCCTATATCTCCCAGTGCCGCCGCTCCCAACATTGCATCCATCAACGCATGCAGTGCAACATCTGCATCGGAATGACCAAGAAGGCCTTTTTCAAAGGGGATTTCTACTCCGCACAATATGAGTTTTCTGTCTTCAACAAGGCGGTGCACATCAAATCCACTGCCAACTCTCATTTCCACAGGCAAGTCCTCCTTCGTCGTAACTTTTATGTTCTCATAACTGCCCTTGGCAAGTACAACAGTATGCCCTGCTCTTTCTGCAAGAACAGCATCATCTGTGCCGTAATATCCATCTTCATATGCTTTCTGAAATGCTTGCTTTATCAGCTTTACATTAAACCCCTGAGGTGTCTGAACATTAAACAATTTATTCCTGTCAAGAGTAATGCTGTCTGAGGAATCATTGCCTGAAAGCTGTCTTACTGTATCTTTGGCTGCAACGGCTGCAACTGCCGCACCATTACTATCTGCTTTTAAAATTACATCCTTTATAATTTCCGGTGTAACATAAGGTCTTGCGCCATCATGAATAAGCACAAGACCATCTTCAACAAAATTTAATGCATTATTAACAGAATCCTGTCTTTCTTTGCCGCCCGGCACAATGTTCCTTACTTTCCCAAAACCTGAACACAGCTTTCTGCAAAGCTCAATATGATTTTGCGGCGCAACGATTATGATATCATCCACTTCACCCAATTCATCGAATGGCTTTACCGCTCTTTCAAGCAATGTCTTTGCACCGATTTTAAGAAACTGTTTGGGCTTATCTCCTCCCATTCTGCTTCCTTTTCCGGCAGCAGTCACTATCACCGTAACTTTTTTGTTGTTATACATCTTCTTGCGTTTCGCCTCTTATTTTCATCTAACTTTCTGAAGTATTTTAGCTTGTTGCCTTTCCAAATATCATTCTTCCGGCAGCAGTCTGAAGCACACTTGTAACAACTATTTCCACAGTCTGGCCTATCTTTCTGCGACCGTTTTCAACAACTATCATAGTTCCGTCATCAAGATATGCTACCGCTTGATTCTGATCTTTACCCTGTTTAATCAAAGTTACCGTCATTGTCTCTCCCGGTATAACCATAGGCTTCATGGCATTAGCCAGCTCATTGATGTTAAGTACGGGAACTTCCTGTATAGATGCAACCTTGTTAAGGTTAAAATCATTTGTAACAACTTTTCCTTTTAATATCTGTGCCAGTTTTAAAAGCTTAACATCTACTTCCGGTATTTCTTTTAAAGACTTTTCCGAGTCGGTGTTGTAAATCTCAATACCGTATTCTTCTTGTATCTTATTTAGAATATCCAAGCCTCTGCGGCCTCTCGTGCGCTTAAGTGCATCGGAAGAATCGGCTATATGTCTCAGTTCTACAAGTACAAACTCAGGTATGACTATAGGACCTTCCATGAATCCTGTCTTCATAACTTCAAGAATTCTTCCGTCTATTATGACACTGGTGTCAAGAATCTTGGGAACTCTGACCTTTTTTCTGTCTTTTTCATTATATGCATAAGGATTTTCTTCCTGTTGCTTTGGTTTTGCAGTCTGCATTTTTGCAATAGACTGGGAAATCACTTCCGAGCCTTTCTTGCTGCCTATAACAGCTCCCATAAAGCCAAATACCATATATATTGCTATTGTAAGCGTCAGATACATAGCATTGGATACGACTCCCTGGTATATCTTTGTTAGCAAAAATGCTACAACAAGACCGATTATAAGTCCTGCTGTGCCTGCAAAAAGATCACTTCCGGCAACACCTTTAAGGTCATTGCCTATATTATTGGCCATTTTACTGCCTTGTCTTCCTAAAAACGGCGCTATAAAGTAAAAAATAATTCCTAAAATAATAGCAAATAGTATACCTACACTGACGATTTCTCCTTGAGTAAGTTCAATTGGATCTGCCTTACTCCCCAGATATTCTGCGAATAAAGCAAAAAGTGTATATCCGAGTATTGCGCCAAACATTGAAAATATTCCTCTGAAGAACTTTTTAAACATTCTTTTTACCTCCTTTCTTCAAAAATTCAAGGTATAATCACTGAAAATTTCAAAGACCCAATGAGTTAAACGGCGTCTTCTATAATCTTTTCAGCGTCGTTTTGTGAAATATCACATGATAGTATTATTTCACTGATGAGAATCTGCCGGGCATTGTTGAGCATCTTCGTTTCACCTGCCGAAAGGCCCTTTTCTCTGCTTGCCCGAATAAGGTTTCTTACAACTTCAGCCACTTCAAAAATGTCTCCGGACTTTATCTTTTGCATGTTTTCACGATACCTGCGGTTCCAATTGTGATCCATTTGAGTGCTCTCTGTTCTAAGAAACTCAATGACTTTACGAGCAACAGGCTCGTCCACAATTTTTCTGATTCCAACCGACTGTTCAGAATCTACCGGTATCATAACATTCATATCATTGCATGGTAATTTTAGAATGTAATATTTCTTAACATCACCTAAAATCCTTTTTTCTTCAATTTTTTGAATTACACCGGCCCCATGCATAGGGTGCACTATTTTACTGCCAACAGAAAACATGATACACTCCTCTCCATTTTATACCTTATAGTTTAGTATACGGGATTTTTGTTCACTATGTCAAGATGAATAAAATTTAATATCTTATCACATCATTCTTTTTTATGTCAACATTTATTTTTCACAAAATCTTTTGCCTATTTCCATATTTGTGTTAAAATGTTTATGGTAGAATTTTATAAATTCAGTTTTTTATTATAATAAGCCTATTGCAGATAAGAGAGGAGTTAACCTTATGTATAAAATTTTGGTTGTTGACGATGAACCGAAAATCCGTGAAGTAATACGAGAATATGCAGAATTCAGTGGCTATGAAGTAGTCGAAGCAGAGGACGGAATGAGCGCCATAGGTCTTTGCAAACTTAACGATTACGATTTGATAATAATGGATGTCATGATGCCTAAACTTGACGGTTTTTCCGCTTGCAAAGAAATCAAAAAAATCAAGGATGTCCCTGTGATAATGCTTTCGGCCAGAGGCGAAGAGTATGATAAATTATTCGGATTTGAGTTGGGCGTTGACGATTATATAGTTAAGCCTTTCAGCCCAAAGGAATTGATGGCTCGTGTAAATGCCGTGCTTTCCAGATTTAAGTCGGTTTCACATTCAAACCAAGGTACACTGAAATTCGGAGGATTGGAAATAAATATACCGGCTCGAACAGTGTCTGTAGATGATAAAAAAGTAGAGCTAACCCCAAAAGAGTATGACTTGCTGTTTTATCTCGTAGAAAACAAAAACATTGCACTTTCAAGAGATAAACTTCTATCCGATATATGGGGATATGATTTCTTTGGCGATGACAGAACGATAGATACTCATATCAAAAACCTCAGAAACAGCCTGGGACCTTACCGAGATTATATAGTAACCCTGAGAGGAGTAGGTTATAAGTTTGAGTACGAAGATTAAGTTTGACAGCAAAAGCATAAAGTTCAGGCTTTGGGTCTATTTTATGATTATAGGACTGGGGACTGTTGCTCTTATATGGTTTTTGCAGTTGTTTTTTATGAACAACTACTACGGTGAAATGAAATTTAAAGAGGTAGTCAGAACGGCTTCCTCTATTTCCTATGCTTATCAGCGTGGCGACGCCAATCTTAATGCCTCTATAAAAGAGCTTTCAGTTAACAACGATTTTTATGTTTTCATTGAATCAAAAAGCGGTATAATTTTATTTTCACCTCAGCAAGAGGTATATTCCACCGTGTCAGGTTATATGGATGAAACAATGAAACTTAAAGAGCTTCTTGAAGCTTCCGGCGGCGCTCCTGTTCATTTTGAAGTAAACTCCGGAGATAAGTATAACATACTTGCATATGGCTGCCAGCTTACCAACAAAAGCGGTGAACCGGCAATACTTTATATCTTTTCGCCGCTTTATCCTGTATCTTCTACTGTAAATATCCTACGGCATCAGTTGTTTTATGTAACAGCCCTGACCCTTGTTCTCGCTGTTACCCTTGCGATATATTTTTCCAACAGAATATCCAAGCCAATCAAAAGCATGACCTCTACAGCAGAAGAAATGGGAAAAGGCAACTATAATGTTAAGTTTGAAGCCGAATCATTTTCGGAAATAAATAACCTTGCCGAAACTCTCAACACTGCCGCTTACGAATTGGGGATGGCAGATAACAGATTAAAAGACCTTATTGCCAATGTTTCCCATGACTTGAAGACTCCTCTGACAATGGTCCGCTCATATGCGGAAATGATTCGTGATTTATCGGGAGATAATCCTCAAAAGCGTAATGCTCATATACAAACCATAATTGATGAAACCGAAAGGTTGAACCAACTTGTTTCAGATATGGCCACCATATCTGCTATGCAGACCCATAAGATAGTCTTGGAACGCACAGTATTCAATTTGGGGGATGCCGCTGCCACTATCTTATCTTCATACGACATACTGTCTGAGCAGGAGGGTTATAAATTTACATTTAATGCACCAAAAGAATGTTTTGCTTACGGTGACGAAAATAAAATAAAACAAGTTATCGCAAATCTCGTCAACAATGCCGTAAAATATTGCGGTGAAGATAAAGTTATAATACTTAACATCAGAAGAGCCGGAAAACGATACCGTGTAGAAATTGCCGACCATGGACCGGGAATTTCACAAAGCGAACTTCCCCATGTATGGGATAGATATTATAAAACCAGCACCAACTATGTTCGCCCTACAGAAGGAAGCGGTCTTGGATTATCAATAGTCAAGGAAATCCTGACTCTTCATCATGCAAATTTCGGAGTAAACAGCAAATTAGGAAAAGGAACAACTTTCTGGTTTGAGATACCTTATATGAAAAAGGATAAAGAAAAAGAACGCAGTAAGGGAGTTCCCATGGATCCCGAATTTATAGAGGACATAAAATAATTTTGACGATTTAAAAGCCGTCGTTTAAGGCCTATAGGACAAAAAGAGTTGGTAAAAGCCGCTATAATCGTTGGAATTCAA
>CAJMLH010000036.1 GCA_905214195.1 uncultured bacterium | reverse complement strand
AAAATATAACAGTTATTAAATTTCTTAAAACAGGTGAAATCTCAATCGGAATTTGGGATAAGGTAGAGCAGAAAGCAAATTTCGGTTCTGATGTAAGGACTGTGCTGTCTTGGGTTGAAAGCGGAGCGGTAGACTGCGGCGTGGTATATGCTACTGATGCAAACATGAGCAAAGATATTGAAATAGTTTGCGAAGCAAAAAAAGGAACACATAAACCGGTAATCTATCCTGCCGGAGTGATTGAAAACTCAAAAAATATTGATAAAGCTCAGGATTTCATGAAATTCTTAAAAAGCAAGAAGGCTGCTGAAATATTTAAAAAATATGGGTTTACGGTGTTATGATGAATGATTTTTCACCTTTGTTTGTGTCTCTTAAAGTATCGGTTACGGCCACAATTATAACTTTTGCCATGGGCATAGCGGCGGCATGGCTTATCGGAAGACTCAAAAGAGGAAGAAACATTGCAGATGTTTTGCTTTCCCTGCCTATGGTGCTTCCTCCGACTGTTGTGGGATTTTTCCTGCTCTTAGCTTTTGGAAAGGACGGCTTTGCCGGGAAATTCCTCGCCAATATTGGGATGAATGTACTTTTCACATGGCAGGGGGCAGTTGTTGCAGCTGTGGCAGTGTCGCTTCCCATAATGTACAGAACTGTTCGGGGAGCATTTGAGCAGATAGACAAGAACATAATTGCTGCGGCGAGGACTTTAGGAATGTCGGAAAGCCGTATTTTTTTCAGAATAATGATTCCTATGGCACGACCGGGAATAGCGGCCGGTTCATTACTTTCATTTGCACGAGCCTTGGGCGAATTCGGTGCTACCATGATGGTTGCCGGAAACATTCCGGGAAAGACGCAGACCATGTCCATAGCTATTTATACGGCTATGCAGGGCGGTAATCGTGAGGCTGCTTATGTCTGGGTCTTTATTGTTTTGGCAATACCCTTTGTGATAATCTTACTTATGAACCTTTGGAACGAGCGTATGTATAAAAGAAGCGGAGTGAGCAGATGAAACTTTATGTGGATATAGAAAAGAAACTTGAGGATTTTAATCTTAAAGTGAATTTTGAAACCGACTGCGAAATATTTGCTCTCCTTGGTTCGTCGGGATGCGGCAAAACCATGACCTTAAAATGTATAGCAGGTATAGAAAAACCTGATAAGGGAGTAATAAGGCTTGGAGAAAGGGTTTTATTTGATTCCGAAGCAGGGATAAATTTGCCTGTCAGAAAGAGACGGGTAGGATACCTTTTTCAAGATTATGCTTTGTTTCCTCATATGACTGTCATGGAAAATATCGCTTGTGGAGGCAGCCGGAGAGCAGAAGAATATATAAAGAAGTTCTATTTGTCCGGAAAGGAGAATATGTATCCGGATCGTCTTTCGGGCGGAGAAAAACAGCGTACAGCAATAGCAAGAATGCTGGCAGCTTCTCCTGATTTGATAATGTTTGATGAACCCTTAAGTGCCGTTGACAGTTATCTTAAGTCTGAGCTGGAAGCAGAGATACTGACAGCGGCAGAGGAGCTTGGCGGTCAGGCACTGATAGTTTCCCATGATATGGGAGAAATATACAGGATGGCGGAGCGGATTGCAGTAATGGGATCCGGCGAAATATCCGGGATTCAGGATAAAAAAGATTTATTTGAAAGACCCAATTCAGTTGCGGCGGCACGGCTTACAGGGTGCGAGAATATTTCTCTTGTTAAAGCAGATGCAAAAGGCAATTATGTTGCAGAAGACTGGGGTATAACTGTCAGACCGCCTCAGGGACAATCGTGCCGATATGCAGCCTTAAAGAGCGAGGATATAAAGGTTTTTGTTGAGAACCCAAAATGTGGAAATGATTTTATCAAAGTAAGACCTGAGATGGTCATTGAGGATATGAATGGACTTATAATCAGGTTTAAAAGTTTAGCGGGGCGAATGATGACTGCAAGGATTGAAGAAAGACGGGAAGCTGTTAATAATGAAATTTATATAGAAATTCCCCACGAAAAAATCATGTTTTTTGATAGATAGAGCAAAGTTTTTGCCTAAAATGTGGATGAGACCGGTTCACGACACGCATAAAAAAGAGACCTTGTTCAGGTCTCTGAATTCTGGCGGAGGACATGGGACTCGAACCCACGGGGCTGTTACACCTTACTTGATTTCCAATCAAGCTCCTTAGCCACTCGGTCAATCCTCCAAAATAATATAAATATTGAAACTTAAAATCAATACCTTAACTAATTTACCACAAAGTAATGGCTTTTGCAAGACTTTTTTAGCTCATAAATAAAATCCTTTAAGTTGTCGTCAGTGAAAGCAATTTTGCATTGGCAGTAAAATTACCATTCTTAAATCCATAACTGTTAACCTTGTCTTTTAATAAATATAAATGGGAGTATCATGTGTTGAAGTTATTTCATATCATGATGTGAGGAGGAATTTTAGATGACAGGTAAATGTATGAGAAATTGTGATGCGAGAGAATATGCGGTATATTATATTAACACACTTGAAACCATGATATGCGAAATGATTTGTGCATGTAAAGATGAAAGCATATCGGGATTTTTTATAAGACAGATGGTGCCTCATCATCAGGCGGCAATCAATCTAACAGAAAATATCCTTGAGTACACAGAAAACAACAGGCTTGCCAATATGGCTCAGAATATGTTAACAGAACAGACAGAAGAAATAGAAAATCTCCGGAACGCTGTTTGCTGCTGTGACAATGTGAAAAATTGCTGCAAGGACTTATGCGAATACAATCGCAGAGTAAATATGATTATGAAAAAGATGTTCAAAGAAATGAACTGTATAAAGCTAAACAGCAATCTTGATTGTAACTTTATGCGAGCAATGATACCTCATAACAGAGGAGCTGTTGAAATGGCACGCACAGCCATGTGTTACTGTATATGTGAGGAACTTTGTCCTATACTGAAGAAGATTATCGATAGGGGAGAAAGAGACATTTGCCGCATGGAAGAACTGATGGGATGTATTTGCTGCTTATAGACACCTTTGATTTTTACTCATAAAAAACAGAAAAACACCTATATCGGCTTAACACAGGCTGTCAAATCAGCGATTACTTCGTTAATATGACAGCCTGAATTTTTGTGTATTTACAAAAGAGTTTTATTACTGAAAATGAGCCGGAGAAATTGCGTTGACTTGGTTTTTTTCAGGTGGTATGATAAAAGAAAACAGTGCATACAGAATGAGGTGACAACATGTTTAGACAGATGCGCAGAACAAAGCAGCAGCTTACTGAAGAAGAAGCACGCACAATAATTGAGCGTGCAAAAGTCGGTATTATGGGAGTTATCGGGGATGATGGTTATCCTTATACAGTTCCTGTAAATACTGTATTGCTCGGAGATAAGATATATTTCCACAGTGCAAAAGCAGGACATAAGATAGATGCTATCACAGAAAACCCTAAAGTTTCTTTTTCTTTCATAGACAAGGACGATGTGGTATCAAGAGAATTTACAACATATTTCCGCAGTGCTCAAGTTTTCGGAAAAGCGTATGTTGTTAAAGACGAAGATGAATTTAATGTTGCATTCAGGGCAATTTGTGAGAAATTCAGTGCTGCCGATATGGATAGATACGAAGAAGTTATGAATAACGATGCTAAAAGAGCTTCAGTGATATGTGTCGATATAGAACATATCTCTGCCAAAGAAGCGTTGGAACTGGTTAAAGAGAGAGGATAGGTGAGAAATGAAACAGTTTTCGGTGGCGATGCTTGGATATGGTATCGCAGGCAAGGCTTTTGCGAGAATTTTGAACCGGACTCACGATGAAATACTGCAAAAGACAGGATATGATGTAAAAGTAGTGGCTATTACAACAGGTTCAAGAGGTGCGCTGTATTGCATGGACGGAATTGATTTGACAGAGGCAACAAGACAGCTTGAGGAAGAGGGACATTTTGACAGAAATTCTCCATTATACAGCACAATGAACTCTATGGAAGTAGTCGAGACAGTGGACTATGATGTTGTTCTTGAACTGACGCCGCTTAATATAGAAACCGGTCTTCCGGCGGCAGACCACATAAGAAAGGCTCTTCAGAGAGGAAAACATGCAGTTTCAGCCAACAAAGGACCGCTTGCATGGTACTACAGAGAACTTAGAGATCTGGCAAAGGAAAAAGGTGTATGCTTCTTCTTTGAAACAACGGTAATGGCAGGTACTCCTGTGTTTAATATGGCTGACAACTGTTTGCAATATTGTAAGATAGATAAAGTCGAGGGAATATTCAATGCAACTACCAACTACATCTTAAAGGAGATGACTAAGGGTGTTCCTATGGATGAAATTCTAAGGGCAGGCAGAGAGCAAGGGTTTATGGAAGCCGATGTATCAATGGACACCAAAGGATGGGATGCAACAGCCAAGTTGACCGTTCTTCTCAATGTACTTATGGATGCCGGTATAACTCCTGATATGGTTGACAGAACAGGTATAGAGGATGTTACCGAAGAAGATATCAAGGCGGCACAGGAAAGAGGAAATGTGATAAAGCTTTTGTGTAGCGGCACAAAAGACGAAAACGGCAAAGTAATAGGAAAAGTAGCCCCTGCGGAAGTTCCGGCAAATGATGTTTTTGCAGATGAAAATCTTGTGGCGGTACTTTCGGTATATACCGACTTAATGGGCAAGCTGACGATGCTTCAATACGGTCTTGAGACTACTCAGACGGGCTACGGAGTGTTTATAGATATGGTAAGAGTTTTGGATACGATTAAATAGCAAACTGAGCTCCCGAAACCATAAGGTTCGGGAGTTTTGTCATAGAAATATTGCAGGGAGGGATAAATATGCTGACGACAAAAAGATTATTCCTGGAAAAATTCACAGCAGAAGAATTGCCTAAACTCATGGAAATTGAACATGCCCCTGAAAACTGTAAGTTCACATGGACCAACACTATAGAAGAACATCGTGAAGAATTGAAAGACCCTAATGTTCTTACCCTGGCAGTTAAAAAGCGTGAAAATTGTGATATAATCGGCGATGTTATAATAAATTTGGATTTTGATTCCCGGTGGTTTGAAATCAAGCGAATAGCTTTCAGTGAGAAAGGCTCAGGCTACGGAAGAGAGACCATGAATGCTCTCATAAAATATGCCTTTGAGGATTTGAACATGAACAAAGTATGGTTGGAAGCATATACAGATAACAAGGTAGGACGAAATCTCTACGAGTCTCTTGGGTTTCATATAGACGGAATATTGCGTCAACACCACAAAACCGAGCGAGGAATTTTAGACCAGATGCAGTTTTCGATGCTGATAGGCGAATATCGTGAATTGAAAGAAAAAGGTGTTTTTCAAGACAATTTTAAAGACGGAAAGTAAGGTGGAGCGAATTTAAATGATGGATATTGATAAGATAACAGAAAGAAGAAACAGGATTTTTGAGCAGATAATGGAAAATGCTTCATTTATGGCTGTCTACAACGGAGAATTATATGACAACGAAGAAGAGGAAGAACTCCTTAAAATGATGGAAAAACTTGACGATGCCATATATGCTTTCAACCGTGGAGACAGCGCTCAAAGCATGAAATTTAAAGACCTTGAAAGATTGGTGGAAGAAATAGAAGAAAAGGTGAATTTATAGCGAGTTTTTTTTCGCAGAGCATACACTGATTTTAACCTCCAAAGTATTTGACAATATACTCACAAAATAGTAAACTTAAAAAAAGACTTGCTTGAAAATCGAGCAGAATTTTATCTGTACAGATGGTGAGAAGCTCGTCTATAATCACTAAATGCAAGGGAGATAATCATGGAAGAAAGAATACTTGAAATTTTAAAGACATTGGTTGCCATGAAAAGCGTAAGCTGTTCTTATGAAGAAGTTAAGCCGGCAGAATGGTTTGCAGACTTTTTTAAAGGACTTCCTTATTTTGAAAAACACCCTGAGGATACCGGACTTTATGAAATCCCAAACGATCCTTACGGAAGAAAAGTACCGTATGCATTACTTAGAGGTAAGACAACGGATACAGTACTGCTTAGTGGACACTTCGATGTGGTTTCCACAGAAGAATACGGCAAGGCAGAGCCTTGGGCATATGAAGTAGGCGAAAAGTTAGAAGAAATGCTGAAAGATATGCCGCTTGACGATATGGCAAAAGCTGACCTTGAATCAGGAGAATGGATTTGGGGAAGAGGCGTTGCGGACATGAAAGGCGGACTTGCCATACATGCAGCTTTGTTTGAACAGTATGCCAAGCAGGCGCTTGACGGAACTCTTCAGGGAAGCATAATGTTTATGCCGGTTCCCGATGAAGAATCGTACTCCGCAGGAATGAGAAACGGGATAACAATTCTCAAACAATTTAAAGAAAAATACGGACTTACATATAAACTTTTTATAGATCCGGAGCCGACGGCAGACAAGGGAGAGCTTCAGATAATGTCTCTCGGAACAGTAGGCAAGATAATGCCGGCTATAATCGTACAGGGCAAAAAAGGCCATATGGGTCACTGTTACGAGGGATTCTCTGCTCTTGGAGTTTTGGCGGAAATATATCTTAAAACCAACGGGTCGCTTGACTTTTCGGAAATTTACGGAGATGAAGCCTCCGTACCGCCTACATGGGGCAATATGCGTGACATGAAAAAAGGCTATGATGTATCCATACCTCACAGGGCTTACGGATACTTTACGGCTCTTAATTTCGGAATGACTCCGGAAGAAATATTAAACAAATTAAAGAAAATATCAAAAGAGGCATTTGAACATCAAGTTGAAAAGCTTAATAACGAGTATCAGCAGTACAAGACAATGAACAAGGCTGAAACCATGGATAAGATATATTATGAACCTTGCGTAATGTCTTTCACAGAACTTTGCAAAGAAGCAAAAGCCAAGGATGAGGCTGCTTTTGATAAATTCTACAAGGAAGCCTACGATAGAATTATTGCAAAGGTTAATACAGGCGAGTCGAATTATCCGAGCGCAACTATAGATATGATGGAAGCAGTGCTTGATTATGCCGATATTCAGTATCCGCTTGTGCTTTTAGGCTTTGCTCCTCCGTACTATCCTCCTACTCACAGCAATATGGTTAAAGGAAAGGAAAATTTCGGAAGCAAGGCATATGAGTTTGTAAAAGATTTATCTGAAAAAGAATACGGTCAGAAGATGGGCTTTGAAAACTTTTTCATGGGTATTTCCGACTTGAGCTACGGCTGTATAACTTCACCGTTTGACTATGTCAAGTACTCGGCTAACACACCTCTCTGGGGAGACGACTACAATATGGACTTTGAAGCTATAGAGGATGTTGCAATACCGGGAGTAATATACGGTCCTATAGGAAGAAATTATCATCAGTACATCGAAAGAGTAAACAAAGAAAGTCTGCTTAAGGTTGTTCCTGATGTTACTAAAGCTTTAATAGAATATATTTGGACATTGTAATAAAATTTTAAAGGGAAACGACCGCTTAATGGGGGAAGCCAAGTAAAGCGGCAGGCGAGAGCCTATGCCGGGTTTTGCATCAAGTGGTTCGTTTTCTTGCCATGCAAACAGAAAGGTAAACTATATCAATGGAAAATGAAATTACACGAAGCAGTTTCGAGGAATTGCTCAGACAATTGATATCTATTAAGAGTCCTTACTTTCATGAGGACGAAATAATGGAATTTGTAAACGGTTGGTTTGAGGAAAGAGGTATACCTGCGCAGATACATACTTTTTTTGAACCTAAAGAAACAAAATTTCATGGTAAAAATGTGGTAGGCATAATGGACAGCGGCAAACCCGGACCTGTAATCTATCTGGGAGGACATCTCGACACTGTTCAGCTTTGTAACGGATGGACAAAACCTCCTTATGAGGGTTTTGTTGAAGGCGATTATATGTACGGAGTGGGAACTTTGGACATGAAATCCGGATGTGCGGCAATAATGTTGGCACTGGAACAGTTTGCAAAGAATCATCTTAAGGACAACAGCTTTAAGGGTAAACTTATTTATCATCTGGTATCGGATGAAGAGGGGCCTTACGGTCTTGGAACTGTTTATATAATAAACGACAAGATTCACAATATTGCAGAAGAGGCAGACTTTGCAATTATAGCAGAGCCGTCGGCGGGATTTACGAAAGTGCCGCACCCTTGTCTTTGCCTGGGTGCAAGAGGAGGATATAATTATACAATTAAAGTTCACGGCAAGTCTGCCCATGCGGCTACGCCTGAACTGGGAATTAACGCAATGGTAGATGCATCTGCAATAGTATCCGAATTGGAAAAAATTCCTCTTGAGGAGGATGATAAACTTGGAAAATCCACACCTTGTGTAATACGCATGAACGGCGGAGGGGCAGCTTGCAGCGTGCCTGATTATGCAGAAGTTGAAATTTTCCATCACACGGTAAGAGGAGAAACTCAGGAAACTATAAGAACCCGTGTGGACAAGGCGATAGAGGCTGCAAATGTGAGATCTAAGGTGGAAGTATCTTTCAGGCAATCACCTGCCGAGGGCTTCGACGGAGGATTTGACGCATATTGCATAGATGAAAACGGGGAACTTCTAAAGAAACTTGAATCAACAGTTCTGAATGTATGCGGCCGACCGGCAAATACAGCATATTTCCAGAGCATAGGAGATTTTAACCACATTGGTGGAAAGCTTGGGATTCCCACAGTATTATTAGGCGCTGAGGGCGAAAATTTCCACAGCAGTGACGAGAGAGTAGACCTTAAGTCGGCAGTGGAAGTTGCCCATATTATAAGCGAGTTTATTTCAGATGTATTAAGTGATTAGGAGGAAAGCAATGAACACTGAACTGAGCAAAAGAATTAAAGAGATAGCTTTAGAACTCGTAGCACAGAAATCAATCGTTGAAACTGACGATGAAGTGACTATGAGTGAAAAGGTATACGAAATCATGGCAAGAATGGATTATTACAAAAAACATCCTGAAAAGCTGTATTTCGTGCCTGCTAAGAATGACAAATGGAACAGAAAAATTGTTGTTGCAATATTAAACGGTGAGAAAAAGCCAAGCGACAAAACAGTTGTTTTCATTGGACACACTGACACAGTAGGTATTTCCGATTACGGTAACCTGGCGGAATATGCTACAAAACCTGAAGAACTTATAGAAAAGCTTAAAGAAGTTTCCCTTACTCAGGAAGTAAAAGATGATATGGCTTCCGGCAAGTATATGTTCGGAAGAGGTATTTTCGACATGAAGTCCGGAGATGCCAATGTAATGGGAATCATGGAAATGATATCAAAAGATATCGAAAACTTTGAAGGAAACATTATCTTTGCAGCAGTTTGCGACGAAGAAGGAAACTCTCAGGGAATGCTTGCATTCGTTCCTGAACTTATCAGACTTAAAAAGGAATTCGGATACGACTACAGAGCAATGCTTGACCCTGATTACATAGCTCCGGCATATCCGGGAGATCCTAATGTATATCAGTACATAGGTACTGTAGGAAAGCTGATGCCTACTTTCTTCGTAGTAGGTAAAGAAACTCATGTAGGTGAATCATTCAGCGGACTTGACCCTAACCAGATTGCAGCTGAAATCACAAGAAGAGTAAATCTGAACCCTGAGTTCTCAGATGTAGTTGAAGGAGAAGTTACACTTCCGCCAATCACTTTAAAACAGAGAGACTTAAAGCCGGAGTATTCAGTTCAGATTGCAAGCAAGGCTATACTTTTCTTTAACTATGCTACTCACTCAAGCACACCTGCCGATGTTATGGAAAAGATGATGAATGCAGGTCAGGAATGCTTCCAGACTGTAGTTGATACTCTTAACGAGAGATATGAAAAGTTCTGCAACATGGTAGGAAGAGAATATGTTAAACTTCCTTGGACAGCAAGAACAATGAGCTTTGAGCAGCTTTTTGCAGCTGTAAAAGAAGAAGTTGGCGATAAGCTTGGCGATATGGTTAAAGCATACGCTGAAGAAGTTTCAAAGGATGACAGATACGATGTTCGTGACAAGGCTATGAAGATAGTTGAATATGTTCACAGCCTGTGGTCAGACAAGAACCCTGTTCTTATCGTATACCTCACTCCTCCTTATTATCCGCACATCTATGTTGAAGGTGCAAGACCGGAAGAAAAGGTTCTCATAGATGCGGTAAATCACGCAGTAACTACTACAAAGAGCGATTACAAGCTGGTTCAGAAGAAGTTCCTGCCATGCATTTCAGATTTGAGCTATGCTGCTGCTCCTAAGGAAGCAGAAGCTATCGCAGCTTTGAAGCAGAACATGCCGGGATTCGGAACTATATATGATTTACCTATCGAAGAAATGCAGGAATTGGATTTACCTGTAGCTGACATAGGTTCTTACGGTAAGGATGCTCACCAGTTCACAGAAAGAGTGGAGACTGTATATACTTACGAAGTTCTTCCTGAAATTCTGTACAAGACCATGATGTATATATTGGAAAACTAATTTTAAATAAAACCTTATAATATCATAATGCCGTCGGAATATTTCCAATATTCCGGCGGTACTAAACGCAATAATAGAAAACAACAGCGATTTCGCTGCTGATTTGCGGAAATGTTTAGAAAACCTTTTTTGGTTTAATTTAATGTTTCCGTAAAATAAATAATCATACCGGCCTTTTAAAAAATTGCAAAATTTTGAAACATAGGCCAAATAAAAAATTGTTATTATCGGGAGGTAAGTAAATGAAAGTAACAGCAGACAAAATCTTTATTAACGCTAAAGCTTACACACTTGAAGCAGAAGGTGTTGTTAAAGAGGCAATTGTCGTTAAAGACGGAAAATTTGCATATGTGGGAACCAACGAGGAGGCCCTCGCTAACTACGAAGCAAAAGAAGTCATCGACTTGGAAGGTAAGACAGTTCTCCCGGGACTGGGAGACTCCCATCTGCATTTCTTTGCATTTTGCCAGACATTTACAACAGTAGATTTGGGCGGAGCAAAGAGCAAGAAAGAAGCTATCGAAAGACTTGCGGCTAAGGCAGCAGAAACACCTGAAGGAGAATGGATAAAGGGATCAAACTTTGACCAGTCAAAATGGGAAGACTGCGAAGACCAGCTTCCTACAAAAGAAGACTTAGACAAGGCAAGCACCAAGCACCCTATCGTAATCAAGAGAGTGTGCCTGCACACAGCGGTTGCCAATACCATGGCTCTTGAAAAAGCCAATATTGGAAAAGGATATGTATTCGGTCCGTCAGGCACGGTAGAGCTTGATGAAGACGGAATGCCTAACGGTATATTCAGAGAACAGGCTTCAAAGATTTATGACGAGTTGATTCCCGACCCGTTCTTAATTCCTGAGAATAAGAAGAAATACATGAAAAAAGGATTTGATATGGCAGCTTCTTATGGCTTGACTATGATGCATACATATGCTGCCGAAATCTGGAAATACACGGAAGACATCAACGAATACCTTGAACTTAACAGAAAGAATGAGCTTCCTGTAAGAATGACGGTTTGCCTTGATGAATTCTACAACAAGCCTTTTGTAACAAAGGCGGAAAGAGAAGATCCGTTCAGAGCTGCACAGTTCGGAACATTTAAGATTTTCTGCGACGGTTCTTTAGGTTCAAGATCTGCAAAGCTGTATGAGCCTTACGACGATGATCCGTCAACAGACGGAATATTGGTTATAAGTCAGGAAGATCTCAACGAAAAAGTTCTCAAAGCATATGAGATGGGATTACAGCCTGCAATTCACTGTATAGGAGATAAAGGTCTTGACTGCGTAGTAACAGCTATAGAATATGCCCTCGAAAAGAGTCGTGAACATGGCATGACAGAAAGAGAGCAGGCTAACAGACTGCCGTTCAGAATCATACATGCTCAGATGGCAACTCCGGAGCTTATAGAAAGAATGGCAAAGCTCCCGCTCGTTTTAGACATTCAGCCTGCGTTCTTCCTTACAGATCTTCACTGGATAAAGGAAAGAGTAGGAGAAAAGAGAGCCAACATGAGCTACACATGGAAGACTTATCAGAAAGCCGGAATCAAGATGGCAGGCGGCTCAGACTGTCCTGTAGAGCTGTTCTCACCTTGGAACGGAATTTATTCTCTTGTAACAAGAAAAGATCTTGACGGATACCCTGAGGGAGGAGTCCAGCCGGAAGAAAAGCTTTCTGTTTATGATGCGGTATGTATGTTCTCTAAGGACATTCCGTATGCCAACAGAGAGGAAGACCTGATGGGAACTATTGAAGTAGGTAAATTTGCCGATATGGTAGTTATCGACAGAGATATTTTCAATATTCCTGAGGACGAACTTAAGGATGTTCAGGCTCTGAACACTTATCTTGCAGGAAGAGAAACTTTCAGAAGAGCATAATAACAGCTAAAAATTCGGGCGAGCCTTTTAAGGGAGGCTCGCCTTTGTTAAAATATTCATCTTTGCATAACGGGAAAGGAAGAGTATGATAATCAAAGATATAGATAAATACAAAAGCATATATGAAAAAGTTGATGCTTTGTTGATTGTAAACAAAGACAATACCATACTTTACTCCGCTATGATAAATGATGATCGCACATACATAGCCACTAAGGAGGGAATTGGAAAAAACCTGTTTAAGGTATATACCAATCTTACGGAAGAAAACAGCACTCATATTAAGGTTATGAGAACCGGCAGACCTGTTATAAATGAAAATCAGCTTATAGTTGAAAAAAGCGGCAAAGCCTATGTTATAAATACCAGCACATTCCCCATAGAACATAACGGAGAAACAGTGGGGACCTTTGACCTTTCGTCAAATCTCATACCTAAGAAAAAGAATGATGAGGAGGAAAACAGAAAGACTCTTTATGCTCTTGACAGTATAGTTACAGAAAACAGAGAACTTTTGTCAATAAAAGAGAAGATTCTTAAGGTGTCTAAAAATGATTCGCCTGTTATGGTAGTGGGAGAATCAGGAACAGGGAAAGAACTTGTGGTGGAAGCTGTTCATTCTGCCGGAAACAGGTGCAATAAACCTTTTATATCTGTCAACTGTGCAGCTATACCGGATTCATTGATGGAAAGCACATTGTTTGGAACTGTTAAAGGAAGTTTTACAGGTGCCGAAAACAGAAAGGGGCTTTTTGAAATCGCTGATGGAGGAACTCTTTTTCTTGATGAGATAAATTCCATGAATGTTGAACTTCAAGCTAAATTGCTGAAGGCTGTTGAAGAACAGAAGTATATGAAAGTAGGCGGAGAAACATATGTGGATGTGGATGTAAGACTTATATCGGCTATGAATGTTGACCCTGAGGAAGCAATCAAAAATAAATCTCTTAGAAAGGATTTGTTTTTCAGATTGGGAGTAATACAGTTCTTTGTACCGCCCCTCAGGGAAAGAAAAGAGGATATTGAGCCGCTGGTTAGGCATTTTATAAAAACATATAACAAAAAAATGAACAAGAATGTTATAGGTGTTGAAGAAGATGTACATGAGGCCTTTGAGTGTTATCCGTGGCCGGGCAATGTAAGAGAATTGAGAAATGTTATGGAATCTGCTTTCAATATGACAGACGGCGAATACATAACATTGGGCGATATACCTGAAAAGCTGAGAAAATACAGCAGCAATCAAGATAAAAATGAATTTGTCGCCGAGGGTAAAGGTCTACCTGAAATGGTAGGTGAGTATGAGAAAAAAATAATCGAATCAACTCTCAGAAATTCTTCATCTTTATCTGAAGCCTCATCAATATTAAAAATGACAAGGCAGGCGGTTAAATATAAGATTGAAAAGTATGATATAGACTTTAAGAAGTTGCTTAAGGAGTAATGCAAAAAATTTTACCCCAACCGGTGTAAAATTTTTTGCATTTTTGGTTTATGACAACTTGTAAGTGTCTGAAATGGGCATAAAATGGGCGAAAAGTTATTGGCACGGAATTTGCTGTATATCTTTGTATAGTAAAGAAGAAAATTCACCGGAAGGAGTATGAGAAATGAAATTGAATTCTTTTGACGAAGTAAAGCGTCTCACACAGGAAATGGTTGCAATACCAAGCATAAATAAATAGCCGGGCGGCGAATCCGCAGTAGCTCAATACATTTATGACTACTATATGGGTTTGGATTATTTTAAGGAACATCCTGAAAGAACCAAAAAGTTTCAAACTAAGAATGATTTTGTAGAAAGACATTCAACATATGCGTATGTTAAAGGAACAAAAGGAAACTCTGACAAGACCGTAATCCTTATAGGACATCTTGATACAGTAGGAGTAGACGATTTCGGAACTATTAAGGAATATGCTTTTAAATGTGAAGAACTTCCTGAAAAGCTTAAAGAAACTTTCAAACTTTCCGATGAAGTTATAAAAGATATAGAATCGGGAGAGTACATGTTTGGAAGAGGTGCTCTTGATATGAAATCGGGAGTGGCAGGTCATATGTACCTTATAAAATACTTTTCCGAACATACAGACGAATTAGACGGAAATATTATTGCTATTGCAGAATGTGACGAAGAAGATAATTCCAAAGGTATCATAACGGCTCTTGATGAACTGGTTGAGCTTAAAAAGACAGAAGGCTTCCGCTACATTGCATGTATCAATGCCGATTATTCAACAAACTACAGCCCCGGAGATGAAAACCGCTATATATATTACGGCAGCATAGGAAAACTGCTTCCATGCTTTGTTGCCTTCGGAAAAGAAGCTCATGTTGGACAGGCATTCAGCGCACTTGATCCGAACTTGCTTATTGCGGAAGTGACTAAAAAAATGTCATTGAATACACAGCTTTGTGATATAGCCCAGGGTGAAGTCGCTATACCTCCTGTATCCCTTAAGCAGATGGATACTAAAGGTCCTTATACCGTTCAGACTGCTCTTACTGCTTTCAGCTATTACAATTTCTTTACACACGGATGGGACCCTGCTCAGGTACTTGCAAAGAGTAAAGAAGTTGCTGTAGAAGCATTTGATGATGTTGTGGAATATCTTCAGGGACAGTATAAAAAGTTCTGTGAATTGAGTAATGTTCCTTATGTTCCGTTGCCTTGGAAAACAAGAGTATATACATGGAAAGAATTTTATGATTATCTTGCCGACATCCATGGCGAACCATTTGTAAAGGCTATTAAAGAGTTTACTGAAAAGCTTCATAAGGATGATCCTGAGTTGGATTTAAGATTATTCGGACTTAGAGTTGCAGAAGAAGCATGGAAATGGTGCGAAGACAAGTCCCCTGCTATCATACTCTTCTTTGGATCTGTATTCAGTGCAAGAATTGAAATGACAAGAAAAACAGACAAAGAAGTAGCTCTCCTTGATGCAGTTGAAGCTGCGGTTGAAAAGGTAAGACCGGAAGCTGAAAGACAGATAAAGACAAGAATGTTCTATCCTTATATTTCCGACTCAAGCTTCATGGCTGTATGTGATGATACTCTTGCAGTTCAGGCGCTTAAGGACAACATGCCTCAATATGGAGTGAAGTATACTCATGATATAGATAAAATAATGGAAATCAATGTACCTGTTGTTAATATAGGCACATTCGGAAGAGACGGCCACATGCTGACTGAGCGTGTAGACATGCGTCAGACTTTCCAGAATGTTCCGAATATAACATATGAAACTATCAAGGGATTGTTAGACTAGTTTATTCGACCGATAAATAAATCCCGTCATATGAAGAGCGTACATTCAGTAAATGTGCGCTCTTTGTGAAAAATTTGTTGTTATGGTGATAATAAAACTTGATTTTTCACCGCAAATGAGTTATTATAATGGATATGCACATATTAAATTATTAAGAAAGGAATAATACTATGTTTATTTTAGAAGCAATTGCCGCTTTTGGTAACTGGTTCTGGGGTTTACCAATCCTGTTCCTTATTGTAGGCGGCGGTATCTACATCACAATCCGTTTGGGATTTATACAGTTTAGAAAGTTTGGTTACATATGCTCACAGACTTTCGGTAAGATGTTTGCTAAGACTGGTGAAGGTGAAGTTTCTTCATTCTCTGCAGCTTGCGGAGCGCTTGCATCATCAATCGGAGCTTCCAACATCGTAGGTGTACCTGCGGCAGTAGTAATGGGAGGTCCCGGAGCAATATTCTGGATTTGGCTCATAGCTCTTATCGGATGCGGAACCAAATACTGCGAAATCGCATTGGCACTCAAATACAGAGAAAAGAATGAAGCCGGCGAATGGGTAGGAGGCGCAGCTTACTACTTAAGAGCTTTAGGCGGCGGCATCGGTAAATTCATGGGTGGATGGTATGCAATCGGCCTTATGATCGAACTTATCCCATCACTTTGTACTCAGGCATTATCTGCAACAGAGCAGTTCCTTATATTCGGAGTTGACCAGAAGATTTCAGGAGCAATTCTTGGTATATTAGTAGCAATTATTATCGCAGGCGGAGTTAACAGAGTTCTTAAGATTACAGATATCATGGTACCTGTAATGGCTATTCTTTATATGGCAGGAGCATTCGTAATTATATTCATGAACGCAAGCCAGATTCTCCCTGCACTGGGAAGCATCTTCGTATATGCGTTCACACCGCATGCAGCAATAGGTGGATTCGCAGGTTCAACAATAGCACTTGCATTAAGATGGGGAGCTGCAAGAGGAGTATACTCCAACGAAGCAGGTTTCGGTACTGCTCCTACAGCACACGCTACAGCATCTGTTGATCACCCTATCAGACAGGCTTGCTGGGGTGTATTCGAAGTAACAGTTGACACAATAATCGTATGTACAGTAACAGCGTTAGTAACACTGACTACAGGAATGTGGACTACAACAGAATACGGTACAGGAGCTATTATCCAGGCTGCATTCCACAATGCATTCGGAACATTCGGAGATTACTTCGTAGCTATTTCCGTATTCCTGTTCGTATTCTCAACACTGATTTCATGCTGTATGTTCGGATGGAAACAGGCAGAATACTTATTCGGTCTCAAATTCTCCAAGATTTGGAGATATATATATCCTCTGTTCATGATCATCGCTGCATCAGGTCTCGACCTGACAATGATGTACATGGTTACAGACGGATTCTTGGCAGCAATCATGACTCCAAACATGATTGGTCTTATTATCATGGTTCCGCAGGTTGCAGCTCTTCAGAAAGAGTACTTCAACACTCCGGGCAAATACTATTTAGCTGACAAGGAAGAAAAGAAAGCTAAAAAAGCTGCAAAATAATTTCATTCAGCTAAACGCATAAAATATAAATTATAATCAAAAAACATAAAACTATTACTGGATTATATTGATTCTAATTTGATATGTGTATTTAGACTCCATATCCTAATTGGATATGGAGTCTCCGTTTAATAACTAAAGGATTGATTTATGAGCAACGAAAAAATTACAAACAACAAAAAAAAGAAAGCAGCACCCGTACAGAAACCTAAAAAGAAAAAATATAAAGATGACCGTACAGCTACAGTGAAAAGAATAGACAGAGTCTGTAAAGTTTTGGCAGTAATGCTATCTCTTTTGTTTTTTGCCAATGTTCATGTTTTGGTAAGGGGCGGTGGATACAACGATACAAAAGTAGTTACGGTTTTGGGATTTGGCGCCAGCAAATTGGAATCTTCCATAATGGAGCCGGAGATAGAAGCCAAGAGTGCTGTATTTATAAAGACTCAAAAGGAATATTCCGAGGGAGATGCAGTACAGTATTTTGACGGAGAATACAATCCTGTAAGAAGAGTTACCGATATTTCCGATGAT
This sequence comes from uncultured bacterium, assembly GCA_905214195.1. Classification (GTDB taxonomy): domain Bacteria; phylum Bacillota; class Clostridia; order Peptostreptococcales; family Anaerovoracaceae; genus Fimisoma. The sequence continues at coordinate 5,108 of CAJMLH010000036.1, read as the reverse complement.
GGAGAAACATATACTGTTGTAGGCGATAATGAAGCCAAATCAGAATCTGTAAAAATTAAAGCCGAGGACATTAAGGGAAAAGTGTTTTTCAGTTCAAAGATTTTGTATGGCTTTTTAAAGGTATACGCTACGGCATTAGGAGCGGCTATAACAGTAGTTCTTTCGTTCTTGCTTTTAATGATGTCTGACATACTGATGTTTAAAAAGAGAAGAGCCGCAGCTCAGGCAAAGCGAGAGGCTTATGAAAAGAAGCAGGCTCGTAAGCTTCAAGTTAAGCAGGGTTTGGAAGTACAGACTCAAGAAGAACTTAATCCGATTGAAAAGAGAAGAGCTGAAAAAGAAGCAAAACTTGAAAAAGAGCGTGCTGAGATTGCTGCTGAAATGAAAGCTATTCAGAAGAAGATGAAGGCGGAAGAAGAAGAGTTGAAGAAAGGGAAGAGAGGTAAGAAAAAATGATTTTTAACTTTCTGATGTATTTTTGCTGTTACCTTTCGGGATTGTTTTTTGGAGTAATGATTTTCACCATTATAGAAAATGCTTCAAAAGGATTCAGACAGTTTGTCCGCAAATTGTGTCATAAAATCCCGTTCCTGTACAGACGCATCATCATGTGGGTAATGCTGGTAATTACAGCGTTTGTTGGTTTCCAATATTTACCGTGGGGCATTACTTTCAATGGACTTTCGGCAGGTCTGGTAGGAGGAGTATTCATGTACTTCAAAGCAGGTGTAACTATGGGAAATAATCCTGACCCATACAATCAGGCACACAAGAAAAAAATGAAACAATTGAAAAAAAAGTAGGACAACTACATAATATAAAAACCCCGCTTAAAGCGGGGTTTTAAAGTGGGATAATCATCCCATGATTAACTGAATGAAATTCCAGAAGAGTTTGCCGCCATAGAATATGATTACAGCTCCACATACTATATTTATGATTCTCAACGTTTTATTAGTGAATTTTGCGCTGAATAGTGAGATTACAGTAGATATGGAGAGGAACCACAGCACAGAAGCAGAAGCGAAACCGCCGACAAATAAAAAGTCGGTACCTGCGGGCAGTGTGGCCTTAAAGGCGCCAAGCATCATACTTCCGTCTATTAGAGCTTGAGGGTTGAACCATGTAACTACACATGCTGTTGTTATGACCTTGATTATAGGTACATTTACATCTTTACCGCCCTCAAGAGTATCATCCTTGGAGCGGAGAAGTCCTATACCTATCCATATGACTATAAGGCTTCCGATTAGAAGCACTATCATTTTAAGCCATACAGAGGCTTGCATGAGAGCGCCTATACCGAAGAAACATGCAAGTCCAAGGGTTACATCGAAAAAGATGACTATCAGTGCCGTAGCATATACTCTCTTCTTTGGTTGGGTAAGAGCAGTATTGATTACGAAGAGATTTTGAAGACCTATGGGTGCAACATATGCAAGTCCCATGGTAAGGCCTTGGAGATAAATTTCCATAAAGTATCCTCCTAAAAATATATTTACTCTGTTTTTATTACCTGATATAATTATATTACTTAAGTAAAAACTAATCAATAGTGTAAAAAATAATTACTAAGTAAGGAGAAACTGACTATGGTAGAGACTCATTATGACTGCCCGTGTCTTGAAAATTGCCCCCTTAACTATGCGATGTCTATAATAGGAGGCAAGTGGAAGATGCAGATAATATGCACATTAAACAATAAGGGACCTCTCAGATATAATGAGCTGAGAAAAAAGCTAAGTGGTATTTCCAATACAGTCCTTGCCTCATCACTTAAAGAGTTGGAAGAAAAAGGTCTTGTATTTAGAAAAGAATATCTTGAAGTGCCGGTAAGAGTAGAATATTCATCGACTGAGATTTGTGATAAGTTAATGCCTATCCTCGAAAAATTAAGTGATTGGGGAGAGGAAATGATGATGGCATCGGGAGGTTTAAAAAAATGAAATTGATTTCATGGAATGTAAACGGATTGAGAGCCGTAATGGGCAAAGGTTTTATGGAATTTTTTGAGTCGCAGGATGCTGATATTTTTTGTCTTCAAGAAACCAAATTACAAGTAGGTCAGATCGATTTACAGACTCCGGGATATTATCAATATTGGAATTATGCAGAAAAAAAGGGTTACTCAGGTACTGCGGTATTCACCAAGAAAAAGCCAATCGAAGTCAGCTACGGAATAGGCATTGAGGAGCATGACAAGGAGGGAAGAGTAATCACTCTTGAATTCCCTGAGTTTTACTTTGTTACCGTCTATACACCTAATTCACAGGACGGACTTAAGAGACTTGATTATCGTATGAGATGGGAAGATGATTTCTTTGCATATATACAAAAACTTAACAGTAATAAACCTGTAATTTATGCAGGGGATTTAAATGTTGCCAGATTGGAAATCGACATAAAAAACCCTAAAACCAATAGAAGAAATGCAGGATTTACTGATGAAGAGAGAAGTAAAATTCAAAATGTGATAGATAATGGCTTTATTGATACTTTCAGATATTTTTACCCTGAAAAAGAGGGTATGTACTCATGGTGGTCGTACAGGTTTAAGGCTCGTGAGAGAAACGCAGGATGGAGAATAGATTACTTTATTGTTTCGGAAACTTTAAAAGATAAACTTAAAAGTGCATCAATACAAACGGAAATAATGGGATCTGACCATTGCCCGGTGGAACTTGAAATAGAAATTTGAGGAGGTATACATCTATGAAGAAGATAGGATTTGTAGGAATGGGCAACATGGCGCAGGCCATGGTTACAGGATTTATTCAATCTAAGATGATTGATGGCAGCGATATTTTCGGTTTTGCTCCTAATTTAAAGAAGCTCGCTGCAAATTGTCAAAGGTTAGGTATAAATCCTTGCAGCTCATTAAATGAGTTAATTGAGAAGTGCGATACTTTATTTATTGCATGTAAGCCCTATCAGATAGATGATGTTCTTGCAGAAATTAAAGACAAGCTAAAGGGTAAATCCATCCTTTCTGTTGCTGCCGGCTGGGACTTTGATAGATACAAAAAAGCTTTGCCTGCCGAAGTTAAAGTTCAATGCATAATGCCAAACACACCTGTTGCAGTATCAAAAGGTGTACTTCTTGTAGAACAGGAAAATGATTGGGATGAAGATGAGAGAAAACAGCTTTTGGAACTTCTTGGAGCTGTGGGAATGGTCGTGGAACTTCCCAACAGACTAATGACGGCAGGCATGGCGATTTCAGGATGCGGCCCTGCTTTTATGGATATGGTGATAGAGGCATTGGGAGATGCGGCCGTAAAGAACGGAATTCAGAGAAAGCAGGCATACGCACTTGCATGTCAGACTATGGCAGGCAGTGCCGAACTTATGATGGCTACAGGAATGCATCCCGGACAACTTAAAGATAATGTCTGCTCTCCGGGAGGAACTACGATAAAGGGAGTTGCTTCTTTGGAAGAGTCAGGTATAAGATATGCTTTTATTAAGGCTGTTGATAATATAATAAAGGATTAAGGTCGTTTCCTCTTGTATAATTTTTGCTTTGACGGAAAAAATATCATTGCAGAGATTATTGAGGAGGAAAAGAAATGAAACTTGAAAATTCAAAGACAGAAGCCAATTTAATGGCTGCTTATTCCGGTGAGTCACAGGCAAGAAATAAATACACATATTATGCAGATGTTGCGAAAAATGAGGGATACGAACAGATATCCGCTATATTCGAGGAAACTGCAAATAACGAAAAAGAACATGCTGAGATATGGCTAAAGCTCCTTGGAGGTATTGGTAATACAAAAGAGAATTTACTGTCAGGTGCGGCAGGAGAAAATTACGAGTGGACGGAAATGTATGACAATTTTGCAAAAGAAGCTGATGAAGAGGGCTTTGTGGAAATTGCCGCAAAATTCAGAATGGTGGCAGCTATCGAAAAAACTCATGAAGAAAGATACCGCAAACTTATAGATAATGTAACATCAGACAAGGTATTTGCAAAAAACGGTGAAGTGCTGTGGCAATGTCGAAACTGCGGCCATGAATATTATGGCAGCGAGGCTCCGGCCATATGTCCTGTATGTGAGCATTTGCAGTCATATTTTCAGGTCAAGCCGGAAAACTACTAAAGAAGCAAAGCAGTGGGATGAAAAAATTATTTTGTCCTGCCGCTGTTACATATTTTATGAATTTTAAATTTACAGAGAAAGAATTAGTCTGAAATTCTAAAGGGGGATGAGAGAGGTAATATGAAAGATTTATATTATGAAGAAAACAGATTGGATACATACAGATGCGACAGTCAAAAAATAGCAAAACTTTCAGGGATATTGCAGATTACTCAGGATGCAGGCCGCAGGCAGATGGCTCTTGACAGACCATCATATGATGAATTGCTAAATGAGGGTAAAGCCATGATGCTTAATAGGCTCGACCTTAAAATATACGATACCCTTTATTTTGACCAACCGCTTAAAGTGTATTCATGGCCTTGTACTGCGGTCAGGGCTACATGGCCGAGAGTATATGCCATAACTCGAGATGAAATACCTGTTGTGGATATAATGTCCCATTGGGCGCTTGTGGACATAGAAACAAGAAAAGTGCTGAAAGCGGATGCAATTGACAGTTCTAATTATTCTATAGGAGAAAGCAGAGAAATTTTTGAAAATAAATTCAAAATCCCTAAAGAGCTAAAACTAAAAGAAGCAGGCAAATACAATGTTTCTTACGCCGACCTTGATTATAACGGACATATGAACAACACATATTATGCAGATATATTGTGTAATCACATACCTGAGATAGCGGAAGGAACTCACAGAGTCGAATCCCTTAGGATACATTACAGTAAAGAAGCTCCTCTTGGAGATGTGCTGACAATTATGAAAAATAAAAGTGATGATTCTCATTATGTGTTTAAGACAATCAAAACAAACGGAGAGGTAAATATTACCGCAGAAATCGGAATAACTAAGCTGTAATCCGGGGTGACTGTATTAAAAAGGACGGATGAAGATGTGAATCTGAATTGTCATAATATCGACATTTTAGATTCGTAACATCTCATCCGTCTTTCTTGTATAAAGAAAACCCCGTGTTAAACACGGGGTTCAATGAAGCTATGCATTTGA